>CAYGQQ010000016.1:0-43345 GCA_964352105.1 uncultured Rhodobacterales bacterium
AACTTCCTTGAGGCGGTCGCGGAAGGTGGCAAAGTGAATTGCCCGGCTTTACAGCAGACTTTGGATGTTCCGATGAGTGTGCCCGGGAATGGCACCAAAGTGACCCTTGGGCTGCGCCCTGAACATCTGTCTGTTGACCCCAAAGGGTCGACCCATACCGTCGATATCACAGAGGCGCTGGGCGGCGTATCCTACGCTTATCTGGTTTCTGATACCGGTGAGCGGATTGTGGTTGAAGAACGTGGCGATATCAGATCTGGCGAAGGCGACCGCGTGGGGCTGAATTTCGACGTGGCGACATCGATGCTCTTTGACGGAGAAACTGAAGCGCGTATTCGCTGAGTCGCGATTAACGAAATAGAAACGAAAGTTACGTAAAGGAAAATTCTTTCATTTCTTTCGTTTTGATGCTTTCATAATCTCTCTTACCAGAGGGTGAATGATGGGCCTGAGTCTGCGGCAGCAACATATTCTGACATTGATAGAGGATCATCAGCGCGTGCGCGTTGATGATCTTGCTGAGCAGTTCTCGACCACCCCACAGACCATCCGCAAGGATTTGCAGCGCTTAGCAGAGCTGCATCATATCGTTCGGTTTCACGGCGGGGCGACAGTTGTGGGTGGTGTGGAATACACGGCTATGTCGCAACGCGAAACGGTTGCGTTTGATCAGAAGCTTGCAATTGGCGCGGCAGTCGCTGGCCGGGTGCCAATGAACTGCGCGATCTTTCTAAATGCGGGTTCCACGACACAGCATGTCGCAAAGATGTTATCGGGGCATAAGCAGCTAAAGATTATCACGGACAACGTAGATTTAGCCTCAGAAACAAGGCCTTATCCGGGTGTGGAAGTGGTTGTTCCCAGCGGCGCGGTCCGGCGCACGGATGGGGCGATCCTTGGGGCGGATGCCGTGGATTATATCCGGCAGTTTCGGGTTGATTTCGCGGTGATCGGGGCGGCGGCGGTGTCGGAAGACGGGGCTATGCTGGACTATGACTTGGCGGAGGTACAGGTGTGCCGCGCGATGATGCAGGGCGCGCGACACACTATTCTGGCGCTGGATTCAGGCAAGTTTACGCGCTCCGCTCCGGTGGTGCTTGGTGACCTTCGAGATGTGAACACGGTCGTCACAGATAGTGCCTTGCCGGATTGGGTCGCACCGCTTTGCGCAGCCTGTGATGTTGACCTAATCGTTGCGAAAACGCGTTGAGCGTTTTTGGGCTCAATCTCAGCTTGACTTGTTTTTTCGTTTGAAACCTAATCGAAAGTAACGCGCTGGAGGGCGCTTAGGGAGGTTCACGCGCGAAAGCCCGTGAATTTTGGGAGGCATATGACTGCACTACTTGGGCTGAGTAAGCTGTTGGCAACCGTGAATGCCTTCGTACTGGCGATCGGGCGATACGTGTCGGTCGGGTTGATGGGGCTGATGGTGCTCTTCATCCTGATTCAGGTTTTCTTCCGTTACATCTTGAACAATGCGCTTCCATGGCCGGATGAGGCCGCGCGTTTCATGATGCTTTGGCTGACCGGATTGGTTGCACCCACTGCCTACCGGCGCGGCGGGTTTGTCGCCATCGATATGCTGGTTCTAATGATGCCCAAGCGGATCGCGGCAATGCTGTCGATGGTCCTGCTGTTTTTGGCCCTAGTCGTTTTGGTGACAGCGGTGCAAATCGGGTGGAGCGAAGTCACCGGCTTCGGCGGCAGGTTCAAAACCGCCGCCATGTGGTTGCCGACGAATTTCGCCTTCACCGAATGGTTCCGCGTTCCGCGCAGTTGGATGATGGCGTCCCTTTTGGTGGGTGTCTTCTTGATGGCGGTGATCACGGTCGAGCTCATCTTGAGGCAGCTCATAACAATGCTCGGTCGCGAAGACGACTTGCCCATTATCCCTGATTCAGCCACAGCGGGAGCAGAATAATGTTAGTTTGGTTCCTTCCGCTCTTCCTTGTTTTTCTGATGGTTGGCCTGCCGGTCTTCTTTGGCCTGCTAGCAGCGCCCGGTATCCTGCTGTGGCTGAACGGTCAGGAAAAAGACATCACGCTGCTTTACCGCAACGTCTATAATGGAATGGACAGCTTTCCGCTGATGGCGATCCCGTTCTTTATGCTGGCCGGTGAGGTGATGAACCGCGGCGGTATTACGATGCGGCTTGTGGAGTTCAGCCAAGCCCTGATGGGGCATTTGCGGGGCGGTCTCGCGCAGGTGAATATCCTGTCCTCAATGCTTTTTGCGGGGCTGTCGGGTTCTGCGGTGGCAGACACATCCGCGTTGGGGTCGATGCTGATCCCGGCGATGGAGAAAGAGGGCTACACCCGTAGGTTTGCGGCAGCAATTACAGCGGCGAGCTCGGTCATCGGGCCGATCATTCCGCCGTCGGGTATCATGATCATTTACGCTTATGTCATGGGCGAAAGCGTTGCGGCGCTGTTTCTTGCGGGCATTGTCCCCGGCGTTCTGGTTGGTATCGGTTTGATGATTATGGTCCGTGTTGTGGCGGATCGCTACGACCTGCCAAAAGCCAAACGCGTGGTGCTGAAAGGTACGACGCTGGGTGTGCTGGAATGGTGGGCGTCCTTCCTGCTGGTGCGGCTGAACCTCGGGCTACTCATCTGGACATTCATGCCGGTGGGCGATGACGCCAGTTCAACGATGACATGGCTGACGCTTGGCATCGCCCTGCTGATCGCGCATGCATTCTTTCTTGGGCTGCGCCGTATGGTGGGCCACGATTTCCGCATGGTCTGCAAGCGCGCGACGGTTCCGTTGCAAACACCGGTCCTTATCCTTGGCGGTATTCTGGCGGGTATTTTCACGCCGACAGAGGCTGCGGCGGTCGCCGTTGCTTACGCGCTCTTGGCCGGTTTCTTCATCCTGAGAACGCTGAGCCTGAAAGATCTGCCGGAAGTGCTGATCAGTGCGGGCATCACGTCCGCGGTTGTGTTGTTGCTGGTGGGCGCTGCGATGGCGTTCAAGACGGTTGTCTCGCTCAGCCATGCTCCGGAAACGCTGGCGGCTTATATCCTGAGCCTTAGCGAAAATCCGTTGATCTTGCTGTTCCTGATCAACTTGCTTTTGTTCATCGTCGGCATGTTCTTGGACGCGGGTCCTGCGATCATTATCCTTGGTCCGATCCTTGCCCCGATCTTTCTCGATCTTGGCATTCACCCGGTTCACTTCGCTATCATCATGAGCGTGAACCTGACCGTGGGGCTGGCAACACCACCGATGGGACTTGTGTTATTCGTCGCCTCCTCGGTGTCGGGAGAGCGGGTCGAGTCGATTGCAAAAGCAATCATGCCTTTCCTTGCGATCGAAATCGCGGTCATATTCCTAATTACCTACGTGCCGGCAATCTCATTGTTCGTGCCACGTCTCTTTGGCTTCATTAACTAACCAAGACAGTTTCAAATGGGAGGAAACTACACATGAAACTCGGAACCATCCTGAAAAGTGCAGTCGTGGCGACCGCACTGTCGGCTATGGGCTTTGCCGCCTATGCTGATGGCCACGCCATCAAGATCCGCGCAACAGCGAACTCCAACGAAAATGACGAGGACTATGACGGTCTGGTCGTGTTCAAAAACTACGTCGAGCAAGCGTCTAACGGTGCCATCGAAGTTGAGATGTTCATCGGCACGCAGCTTTGCGGCAACGGTGCTGAGTGTCTGCAAGGCATCGGCGACGGCACAATCGACGTCTATATCTCCACCTCTGGCGGTGTATCGGGCATCTTCCCCTTCGTTCAGGTTCTCGACTTGCCATATCTGATGGCGGATGACCGGGTTGCGGAAGCAGTTTTGCAAAACGGCTCTGATTTCATGAAAACCATGCAGGGCATGGTGCGCGAGGTTTCCGGCGACACAATGCGTCTGATGACGATCGGCAACACTGGTGGCTGGAGAAACTTCGCCAATACCAAGCGCCGCGTTCAAAATCCTGAAGATATGGAAGGCTTGAAAATCCGGACAGTTGTTGCCGACCTTCCGCAGGAATTGGTCAAGGCACTTGGTGCGTCTCCGACCCCGATCCCGTGGCCAGAGCTGTTCACATCGTTCCAGACGGGCGTTGTTGAAGGCTCCAAAAACGGCATCACCGACATCATGGGCATGAAATTCCCGGATGCGGGTCTGCAATATGTCACGCTGGACGGCCACGCCTATATGGGTGCTTTGTGGTTCATGAACAACGAGAAGTTGATGAGCATGTCGCCAGAGCTGCGCCAGGTTGTCTCTGACGGGTTCTATCAGCTGCAGCAGGCGACTTTTGCCTCGCCAAAGCGGAAATCCATCCAAGCCTATCAGGACTTCCAAGCCGGTGGTGGTGACCTTTACGTGCCGACACCGGACGAGAAGGCCGCGTTCAAAGCAGCAGCGGCCCCGGTTTACGAATGGTTCACTGCCAATGTTGATGGTGGTCAGGCAGCCTATGATGCGCTCAACGCATCTGTTGCGGCAGCTGAGGCTCAGATCAACGCAGCGCGTGCCGCTGACACTGAATAAACCAAAGACAAAGGCGTGGCCGCAGGGTCACGCCTTTACGTCTTTGCTCCGGCAAGATCCAAGGGATTTGGGGCTTTCCAGAACAAAGACATCACCGAAACGGATACATCCAGACTTTGTAATCGGCGATTAGCTCATGCGCATGTTCAATCTGATCTTTGGTCATCTTCTTGACGACCTCTTCCTGACTGATCGCCGCATCGGGGTCGCCGCCGATGGCACTGAGCGCGTACCACATATAGGCGCGCACCAGATCGATCTGCGTGCCAATTCCGACCTCGTAATACCAGCCGATCCCCGACTGCGCGCCAGGGTGGCCTTTCATGGAGGCCCGCAAATACCATTCAAATGCGCGCACCGGGTCTTTGTCGACACCGAGCCCAAGCGCGTACATCACGCCGATCAGCTCTTCTGCGTCGGCATTGCCGGATCTGGCCGCAGGCCAAAGCGCTTCGCGGGCTTCGACAAACTTGTTGGCTTCCATCAGATCGCGGGCCTGCTCGATATCGGCGGCAGCAGGCGTCGCAAGCAAAAGGGCAAAGATAAGCGCACGCATAGAGGTCTCCTTCCGGCGGCAGTTTGCCTTGGACTTGGCGGGCCTGCAATGGCTGAGCCTGTTGCGATCACGCCTGAAATGTTCCCTGCGATCAATGCGGAGAAATCTGCACTGGGCCAGCTGCTTTTTTACGACCCGATCTTGTCTGGCAACCGAAATATAAGTTGCGGGACATGTCACCACCATGACCTGTTTTCCGCCGACGGCTTAAGCCTTGGGATCGGCGAAGGCGGGGTTGGAATTGGGCCAAAGCGGATCGCGGATACGGGTGAAAACCGGATCAAGAAACGCGTGCCGCGTCATGCGCCAGCACTTTGGAATATCGGCGCGAAAGAGTTTCAGGTCTTCTTCCATGACGGGCGGGTCAGCGCGTCCGATGATTATGGAAACGGCGTAAATTCCCCAGCGGAAGAATGGCTCCCGGACGGGCTGGACAGTCTTCTTGCCGCGCAGGCGATTTTCCCAATGGTCGCGCAGTTCGAGATGGCCGGGAACCCGAAGGAAAACGAGATCGCAGGTGCGGTGCATGACCGGATCGACGCGGCTTGGCCGATCTTGGCCAAACGCGTGCGCATCATCCCGGCCTATGGTGCGGCCTTCGTTGAGACCTTCGATCTCGAACGCCCCGAGGATGTTGATATTTCCCACATCGCCAACGCGCTCGCGGCGTTTATGGACAGCGAATGGCGCAGCGCTGATAGCCCGTTTGACCGCTACCTTGCGGGCGAGGACGGGTTGTCAGAAGCGGAGCTGCGCGGGCTTGATCTGTTCTACGGGAAAGCCGCGTGCAGCACGTGCCATTCAGGGCCATTTCAAACCGATCATGCGTTTCATGCGATTGGATTGCCGCCCTTTGGCCCTGGGCGGACGCGCAGGTTCGATCCAATCCCGCGCGACACCGGACGCATGTCGGAAAGCAACGCGCTGGCCGATGCGTATCGGTTCCGTACGCCGTCGTTGCGCAACGTCGCGCTGACCGCGCCTTACGGCCATAACGGTGCTTACCCGACGCTGGAAGGCATCATCCGCCACCATCTTAACCCGAAAGATGCGTTGAAAAAATGGACGCGTAATCTGGCCAACCTGCCTGCCGCCCCTTGGTTGTCGGAGATCGATTTCGTGATTCAAAGTGACTCGCGAGAAATGGCGCGTGTCGCGCAAGCCATTGATATCACTCCAGTTGACTTGCGCGATGACGAGGTAGGTGACCTGATTTCTTTTCTGAAGACGTTGACGGGCGGGGACAGTCGCTATGGCCGTCTGGGCCGACCTGAAACGGTTCCCAGCGGATTGAAGGTTGATTGATGGCAGAGGTTCTTGTGGTTGGCAGCGCGGTTCTGGATTTCGTCTACTCAGTCGACGTCTTGCCGCAAGCTGCGCAGAAGTACCAAGCCAGTGCGCTTCAAATCGTTGGCGGTGGATGTGCCGCAAATGCCAGCGTCGCGATTGCCCGGTTGGGGGGGGCGGCGCAGCTTCTGGCGCGTTTTGGCCGCGATGAGGTCTATGATCTCGTCACGCAGGACCTGGCACGAGAGGGCGTGGATTTAACCCGGCTTGTGGTCTCGGACAATGGACGCTCCGCCGTGTCATCGGTCTATGTTGACGCGACTGGGGAGCGTCAGATCATGGCGTTTCGCGGTGAAAACCTGCCTGATAAACCGGAGCCATTGTCGGATCTTCGCTGCGCAGCAATTTTGGCCGATACGCGGTGGCCGGAGGCGGCGCGCGCGGCGTTCAGCGCAGCACCAAACGGGTGCCATACCGTCTTGGACGGCGAGGAGCCGGTGCCTGAAGACCTTGCGAAACTGGCGAGCCATGTTGTGTTTTCAGAACAAGGGCTGCGCGCGTTTTCCGGCATTGATGATGCGGAATCCGCGCTGCAAAAAGCCGCGGATCGACTGCCTGGCTGGATTGCAGTGACGTGCGGGGATGCAGGCGTGATGTGGGTGGAAGATAATAAAATCAACCGACTACAAGGGTACAGCGTCGATGTTGTTGATACGCTTGGGGCCGGTGATGTCTGGCATGGTGCCTTTGCACTTTGCCTTGCAGAACAGATGACGGAAACAGCTGCGATGCGCTTTGCGAATGCAGCGGCAGCACTGAAATGCACGGGGCTGGGGGGGCGCAAAGCCGCGCCTGACCGCGCCGCAGTAGATCTCTTTTTGAAGGAAAACACATGATCGAATTAACCGCAGGCAAACTTTGGGGCATGCGCCGGATGGCCGATGAAAACGGCCTGTTCAAGATGACGGCTGTCGACCAGCGCCCGCCGATCAAAGGGCCGATAGCTGCGCATTACGGCACTGATGAGGCCCCTTATGAGGACGTCGCCCGGTTCAAGGCGATGTTGGTGGAGACCTTGCAAGATGCATCATCTGCGATGCTGCTGGATCCGCACTACGCCATTCCGCGCGGCCTGAAACATCTGTCGCCCACCAAAGGGCTGATTGTGACGCTCGAGGACTCCCTGTTTGAGGAAACCGGCATGGGCCGAAAATCGTCGCAGATCGACGACTGGAGCGTTGGGAAGATCAAAAGAATGGGCGGCGACGCCGTGAAGGTTCTTGCTTGGTATCGGCCCGATGCCTCACCGGAAATTAACCAATATCAGCAGGATTGGACAAAGCGTATCGGCGAGGCGTGTGCCAAGTTTGACATCCCGTTCCTGTTTGAGTTGCTGGTCCATCCGATCGATACAGATGCAGAGCAAACGCAAGACTACATTGAGATGAAATCGAAACGTTCTGACGATGTTTTACGCTCGGTTGAGGCGTTTTCTGGTGCGGATTTCGGGGTGGATGTGTTCAAACTGGAAAGCCCGGTTGCTGCAAAAGATGTCGCGGAAACGGACGGTGTTCAGGCGATGTTTGATGAGCTTGGACAGCTGGCTGGGCGGCCTTGGGTGATGCTGTCGGCCGGTGCCGGAAAACCAGAATTCAAAACTATTCTGGAGCATGCCTACAAGGCGGGTGCATCTGGCTATCTTGCGGGGCGTGCCATCTGGCTGGATGCGTTCCAGGCCTTCCCGGATTGGGATGCAATTCGCGCGGGCTTGGTCGGTGAAAGTGCTGCTTATATGAAAGAAATCAGTGCCTTAACGGATGCGCATGCAACACCATGGACGGCCCATGAATGCTACGGTCAATCTGGTGCCGGATTTACGCCAAGCGATGCCAGTTTCCGCCACACCTATGCTGAGATTTAAAACATGAAGATTGGAATTCTGCCGCTTGCCCGGCCGACCTTTGATGTTCCCTATGCTGAAGAAATGTTGGCCGGGATGCTTGGTACACTCGATGCGTCGGGTCATGAGATTGTGGGTCCCCGCAACCTCCTGATGGACACTGATCACTCTGCGCTTAAGGCTGTCCAAGGCGCGGACCTGATTTTGGTGCTCCAGGTGACATTCACAGACGCCAGCTTCGTTGTTGAAGCGTCAAAACTGGGCCATCCGATGGCCATTTGGGCTGTGCCAGAACCGCGCTTGGGCGGCAGGCTGCGGCTGAACGCCTTTTGCGGATTGAACCTTGCGAACCATGCATTGGGACGCAACGGTGTTAACCCTTCCTGGTTCTATGCAGACCCTAAAGACGCGGAAACACCTGCTGGGCTGGCGGACCTTCTTGCTGGCAACAGAGTGGTTGATCCGATCGCGGGTGTTGCCTCCGAAGCTGACGCATCTGAGTTTCCTGTTCCAAACCTCAAGATCGCACGTATCGGCATGCATCCGGACGGCTTTGATACATGCGCTTATGATAAGGACGATCTTCGAGCGCTCACAGGGGCAGAGGTCACTGAAATGAGCTTGGACCCGTTATTCGACGCGGCCCGCGCTTTGGATGATGCGAAGGTTGCGCCCTACCGCAAGAAAGCCGCGCAATTGCCGAATCTCAAGGACATGGATCGTGGGGAGTTGGACCGCTCTCTAAGGCTTGCGGGTGCCTTGGAAATGCTGCGCAGCGAAAATGGGTTTGATGCGTTCGCAATTCGGTGTTGGCCAGAGACGTTTACGGAATATGGCGGCGCTGTTTGCGGTCCGGTTTCGATGATGGGTGAGGCGCGGGTTCCCTGTGCATGTGAAGCGGATGTCTACGGAGCTGTTACACAAGCGATCTTGCAAAAAGTGGCCGATGCTCCTGTTTTTCTTGCTGATTTGGTGGATATGGACATTCGGGATGATACCGGTGTTGTCTGGCATTGCGGACAAGCGCCGGTGTCGATGACCGATGATGAACCGCGCGCAACGGTTCATACCAATCGCAAACAGGCGCTCCTCTATGAGTTCACTTTGAAGCCGGGCCGGGTTACGTTTTTCCGTTTGAGCCAAGCCTTTGGAACGCCAAAAATTGTCATAGCGACCGCAGAAATGCTGCGCAGCGAAATGGCCTTTACGGGCACCTCGGGTGTGGTGCGATTTGATCATGGTGCGGACGCTGTTCTGCGCGATGTGATGGACAGCGGATTGGAGCATCACATGGCTTTGGCATATGGCGATCACGCGGAAATGCTGCGCAGCATCGCGGCGGGAATGAACCTTAATGTTGTTGAGTTGGGAGCAGCGCGATGATCCGTTATGGCTTGATTGGCGCTGGTATGATGGGCCAGGAACATATCCGAAATATCTCCCTGCTGGACGGTGCGCGGGTAAGTGCTGTTGCCGACCCGGACACCCAAATGCGGGAGGCATCGCTGCGGGCCGCTGGCGCAGACCAAGGGTTTGAGAAAACCTCAGACATGCTGGCTGCTGATATTTGTGATGTTTATCTGATTGCCGCGCCTAACGATTTGCACGCCGGTATAATGCAGCAGGTTCTGGCGACAGATAAGCCGATCCTGGTCGAGAAACCCTTGGCCACGACATCGGCAGATTGCCGTGACCTCCTGAGCATGGCGCAAGGGAGGAAGGCCCCTGTCTGGGTCGCGATGGAGTACCGCTATATGCCGCCATTGCAACGACTGATGCAGGCGGTGGACCAAGGGGCGGCGGGCACGCCGCGGATGATGTCGATCCGCGAACACCGGTTCCCGTTTCTGGAGAAAGTCGGCGACTGGAACCGATTCAATGCGCGGACCGGCGGCACATTGACCGAGAAATGTTGCCATTTCTGGGACCTGATGCGGCTTGTTCTTAAAAGCGATCCAGTCAGGGTCTATGCCAGTGGCGGGGTCGATGTGAACCACCGGGACGAGCGGTATTACGGCAAGATGCCAGACATCCTCGACAATGCCTATGTCGTGGTTGATTTTGAAAACGGCGCGCGCGGGATGCTGGATCTTTGCATGTTCGCCGAAGGATCATACTGGCAGGAAACGATCGCGGTAACGGGCGAAAAGGCGCGGCTTGAAGCGTTTGTTCCCGGGCCCGCGCGGTTCTCCCCCGATGGGCAAGAGCGCAAGTCGGAATTCGCCATGTCGATCCGGGCTTTGAAGGAAGAGATCCGTGAAGAAATCCATGTGGATGAGAAAATCCTCAATGCGGGTGATCACCATGGTTCCACTTTTTTCCAACATGAGCGGTTTCTGGACCTTGTGCGCACCGGGAAAGGTGCGCCAGAAGTTAGCCTGTCAGACGGATATTGGTCGGTTCTGGTCGGGGAGGCCGCTGAAGAAAGCGCGAGATCCGGTCAAGCCATTGATCTAAGGGGAAAAGGTCCTTGAGCTTTGGGCAGATGCCAGACGGGGAAGAGGTTCAACGCTGCCGGATTTCCGGCGGTGGATTGCAAGCTGACATCCTGAGTTACGGTGCCGTTTTGCAGGATTTGCGGCTGGAAGGCCATGAGGCCCCTTTGGTTTTAGGGTTCGACAGTTTCAACCCGTATCTGACGGATTCGCCCTATTTCGGGGCTATTGCCGGGCGCTGCGCGAACCGTATCAAGGGCGGCGAATTTTCCATTGATGGAACGACCTATCAAGGGGATCAAAACTTTCTGGGCAAGCATCTATTGCATGGCGGTTCCCGAGGGATCGGGAAGCGCAACTGGCGGATTGATGAGGTTGCTGCCGACCGCATTTGCCTCAGCATTTGTGTTGCCGACGGCGAAATGGGATTTCCGGGCGATATGGATATCTCCGTGACCTATGTGCTGCTTGATGGCGGCGTCTTCGACATGGTGATGTCGGCGACAACCACAAAGCCCACATTATGCAACCTGGCGCATCACACCTATTGGAACCTTGATGGCGGTGCCACGACTGACGACCACGTCCTGCAAGTTGATGCCGACCGCTATACCGTGGTGGACGAGGAGTTCATCCCTACAGGTGAGGCAAGGGGCGTCTCGGGAAGCAGGTTCGATTTCCGCAGCCCACGCCAGATCGCAGATGAGACGATAATTGACCACAACCTTTGTCTGTCAGATCAAGCCCAGCCGCTACGTCAAATCGGGTTTTTGCGGTCCACCAAATCCGGCGTCACGATGCGGATGTTAACGACAGAGCCGGGCTTGCAGGTCTATGACGGGTTCAAGCTGGATGTATCGCCTGACGGTCTGGGTGGGCGGCGTTACGGCAAGAATTCAGGCATCGCGCTGGAGCCTCAGGCTTGGCCCGACGGAATAAATAACGACGGTTTCCCGAACATGGTTCTCAGACCGGGTGAGACCTACACACAGCATACGCAGTTTGCGTTCTCAAAAGGATAAAAGATGAGCTATACCAAATACTTGAAAGAAACGAACCTCGTCGCTGGAAAGTGGATCCCCGCTGATAGCGGGGAGACCATCGATGTCACAAACCCGGCCACGGGCGAGGTGATCGGCACGATCCCAAACTGTGGAGCTGACGAGACTAACCGTGCGATTGATGCCGCCTCTGCTGCGTTTCCGGGTCTGGCCTCTATGGGTTTGATGGAGCGTCTCGACCTGCTTTGGAAGCTGCATGACGCACTGTTGGACAACCGCGATACGCTGGCGGAATTGCTGACGGTGGAGCAGGGCAAACCGCTCTTTGAATCGAAGGGGGAGATCACTATCGGCGCGGCCTATGTGCGCTGGTTCGCCGAAGAAGCCCGTCGCGCAAAAGGCGAAATTGTTCCCGCCCCCGGTGGCGACCGCCGCATCCTTGTGACCAAGCACCCGATCGGTGTTGTGGGCATGATCACGCCGTGGAACTTCCCGTCTTCGATGCTTGCACGCAAAATCGCGCCCGCCTTGGCTGTTGGGTGCACGGTCGTTGCAAAACCCGCAACGGCGACACCTTATTCCGGGCTCGCTTGGGGCGCGCTATGTGAAGAGGTGGGCTTCCCGTCCGGCTCTGTGAACATCGTCACGGGTTCTGCGCGTAAAATTGGTGGCGCGATCATGGATGACGCCCGTGTACGCAAGCTGACGTTCACAGGTTCGACCGAAGTGGGCAAAGAGCTGATCCGCCAGTCCGCAGATACGGTCAAAAAGGTCTCGATGGAATTGGGTGGCAACGCGCCGTTCATCGTCTTCGATGACGCCGATATAGACAAGGCCGTGCAAGGCGCGATTGTGTCCAAGTTCCGCAACGCGGGTCAAACCTGCGTTTGTGCGAACCGGATCTATGTGCAGGCCGGTGTTTATGATGAATTCGTTGAGAAACTGATCACTGAGACCAAGAAAATGAAGGTCGGCAACGGTCTGGAAGACGGGGTGGAGCAAGGCCCGATGATCGACATGGACGCTGTCGAAAAGGTCGAGGAATTTGTGGCCGATGCAACGTCCAAAGGTGGTGAGGTCGCGTTGGGCGGTGGCCGTCACGGCAACGGGCACAGCTTCTTTGAGCCGACAATTATCACGCAGGCGACACAAGATATGATGTTTGCAAAGGATGAGATTTTCGGCCCGCTGGCTCCGGTCTTTAAGTTTGAAACCGAGGACGAGGCGATTTCCTGGGCGAATGATACGGAGTTCGGCCTGGCGTCCTACGCCTATACCCGCGATATCGGGCGGATCTGGCGGCTCAACGAGCAACTACAATACGGGATGATCGGCATCAATTCCGGGCTGATCACAACCGTTGAGGCCCCATTTGGGGGGGTCAAGGACAGTGGTCTTGGCAAAGAGGGCGGAAGCCAAGGTTTGGAAGACTACATGGAAGTCAAATACACAGCCGTGGATTTCTGAGGCCGGTATTTCGTCCTGAAACCTAGAAAATGCGAAAAGGGGTGGCCGGGGCCGCCCCTTTTTCTTGCCTTTGAAAGAGAATCTGAGAGAGTTCGCGAATGATTTCGATAGGCCCATCAGATTTGCACTTACCCCGCTTCCCAAACAAGGTCCTTGCGGATGCGGCGATGTGCGTTGCTGCCCCTCGGCTTGTGGCGCTGCGGGGCGCTGGATGAAAATGCAGGACATTTCTCAGGTTCCCCTACGCAACCCGAAGGTGGTCATGAAATTGTCCCGGATGGGGGCGATGTTTCCGTCACGTCTGAGTTTCCTGAGAACGCTTCTCAGACGCCTTGGACGCGAAGAGGCTGTCGTCACGCGCCCGGTCTGGAACATCAGCGATAAAGGGTTCGGCCATGCGGTCTACACGGTTTCACTGGGCGAGCACCAATATTCATTGGTTGCTTTTGCGAACGAGTTGGCCCCGGAAGATCGCACGGACCGGGTTATTGCGACCGCTTGGGACAGTGCTTTTATACTTTATGACGGTGTGCCGGATGCAGCGGAAATCGCGCGTCTGGAAGCCAACGCTCCGCTGCAGGAAGCTGGCCGCTTCTCGCACCGTGATCTTGTTCTGAGCCGGGCGAACAAGTCGGTGCGGCTTTTCGAACATGTCGTGTCCTGCCTCAAGCAGGGGCAGCAGCCTGACCGGTTGCAGGTGGCAGAAACGGGTTACCTGATGCGCACAACGGCCGTTTACGGGAATGGCAAGTTCGGCATTGCTGACAGGGACATCATCCGTGAACGCCCCGGCCTTGAAGGCCCTTTCATGGCGGAGATGCTCACGGTTTGGTTGATCCGTGGGTTCTCTCATGACCTCGTCGAGCATGTTGGCGGGGGGAAATTGGACCGCGACCTGAAGCGGCATCTTGGGATTGGCAATTCCACCGGGCTTGGAATGGCACCGTTTTTGGTGTCGCACCCGGACCTGCTGAACAATTGGATGCAGGCCCGCGAAACAGCGCTCGCCAATCTACGTGCTTTGCCGGATCTGGACGCGGACCAACGGCAGAGACTGGTCGCATTGGCACAGCGCGCAGGCAGGCATTTGGCGCAATGGACGGTGCCTGATGCCTCGCATCAAGCGAGGATCGACGTTCTTCGGCAGGATTGGGACGGGGTTTTAGGGTGGATCGAAGAGACGCTAGATCGGAAAGCGCCGCTTGACCAACTTCTCGAACGGGTCGGAGGATTAAGCGCTGATTGTCAGGAGCTTACTGTCTCCCTGATCCTTGAGCCCTTTGGCGACCTGATCGACGGGTTGACCAATCAGATGGGGGTCTCATGCGGGCAGCCGCTGGATCCGCGCATGGAAGTCGAAACGCTCAAGGACCTGATTTCCAACAATTATGCCTTCGCGTTGGCTTGTGACTTTGAAAGCCGATCCGAGACAGGGCAGTTTTGGTATGTCAGTGCAGCGAAGCAAGAACCAAGGCTGGGGCTTCGCTATGAAGAGCCGGGCGCGGAGCTTGAAAGCCCGCTTGATATCGCGCGGCAAGTTCAGGCGCTTTACCGTGACTTGCAGGATGCTAAAGGTCGGGTTTCGGCTTTTTTACGGACCTATCCGCAGCACCGCGCGGCTGCCCACCGGGTGCAATTGAATGCGACCCATCCCTATTCCGAAATTCAAGACAATCTGATTTGCGAAGATTGCAAACCCATTGATATGTTGCGGTGTAAATTGTCCTTTTTCGGTGCCGCAAAGTTTGATCCCAAATCCGACCGCTGGACGCGGATAACGCTCGCGCAAGGCGCGCCTTTGGCGGATGAGTTGGACGATGCCGATGATTGGTGGCTGCCGGTGTTTTCCCCATGACGGCAGGGCAACTCTGGGCTGCTGAACACCATAAAACCGGGGGTGGTCAAAAGATACGTGCCTCTCTGTCAGAAATCTTTGCCCTGATCCTGAAAGCCGGTATTGGCAGCGGTTTGCCGCTTGGACACACGCAGGCACTTGCAGCCGCGTCGGGGTGGTTTGCTCAAAGCCCAAACCTGATGATAAGTGTCGCCGGAGCGTTGATGCGGAGCCATCTGCCGCTCGTTTGCCGAGAAGACGGCGAAACGTTATTTATTGCCGACTGCGGGGCTGCTATGGCCGCGCCCGCGGTCGTCGATGCGCTGATTGATGGCACGCGTGTTGTTCATCTTGCTGGTGTTGATTTCCCCGATGTCTTGATGGCGTTGCTGGACAAAGCGCAGTCCGACTACGGCGTATTTTTCGATTTAGAAGAAGGCAAATCGGGCGCGTTTAACGTGCGGCTTGCCGCATCCGGGCAAATGCAAGATACCAGTGAGTTGCAGCTCGTTCCTACAGCCGCGATTGAGGCGTTGAAGGATATGGCGGCTAAGACATTTGTTCCTGAAAGTGACCTCTCAAGGGTCAAAGGAGCAGGTGCCTCCCTTGATGATAATGACTAGCCAACAGGATGAATTCGGATTTTCCGAAATCAAAAGCAGAACAGCGAATTGAGATTGCGAAAAGCACTGCTCTGACCACAAGCTCTGCCATCCATAATCTTGTCAGGGCGGCCACCATGAAACATATCAAAACTCCTTCCAAGGACATGCAGACAGAGAATCGCAATACGCGGGATATTGTCGAAGCGATGCTGGTTGATATCCGTTCGGATGGCGAAGCGGCGGTCAAACGCTATGCGGAAAAACTGGATGGCTGGACAGCGCCATTTGTTCTCAGCGACGAAAAGAAAGCCGATCTGATCGCGCAAGTGCCTGCCCAGGCCAAGGCGGATATCGAGTATGCGCATCGTCAGATCAAACGATTTGCCGAAGCGCAGCGCGCCAGCCTGACGGATTTCTCGCTGGATACGGAACCGGGTGTGACCCTCGGCCAGAAATGTGTGCCGGTTGATTGCGCTGGGTGTTACGTGCCGGGTGGGCGCTATGCCCATGTTGCGTCCGCATTGATGAGCGTGACAACCGCGCGTGCTGCGGGTGTGCCATTTGTGGTTGCTGCCTCACCGCCCCGTGGGGACGCGATTGATCCGGCCGTGGCCTATGCGATGGACCTTGCGGGCGCGGACGTGATTTTGGAGATGGGCGGCGTTCAGGCCGTGGCCTCCATGGCGTTTGGACTGTTTGGGACGCGGGCTGCGGACATTCTTGTGGGCCCCGGCAACGCCTTTGTCGCGGAGGCCAAGTTGCAGCTGTTCGGTGGCGTGGGGATCGACTTGTTTGCGGGCCCTACGGAAAGCGCTGTGATCGCGGATGAAACTGCCGATCCGATGACGGTTGCGATTGATCTGCTGAGCCAGGCTGAGCATGGGACGAATTCTCCGGTTTGGTTGTTCACCAACTCCGCTGAGATGGCCGAAACAGTCTCCGAGATTATCCCGAAAGTGGCGGCAGATTGGCCCACTGGGGATGTCGCCTTGGAGGCTTGGACGAATGTCGGCGAGGTTGTCTTGTGTGAAACACGCGAAGAGATTGCCGAAGTGTCGGACCGCTATGCGTGCGAACATTTGCAAGTGCAGGCGGAGGATCTTGGCTGGTGGAAAAACCGACTTCGCAACTATGGGTCATTGTTCCTTGGCGAGGGCTCGACCGTTGCCCATGGTGACAAATGTTCCGGGACCAACCATATCCTGCCAACGCGTCAAGCAGCGCGCTATACAGGGGGGTTGAACGTGATGAAGTTCCTCAAGATTCTGACTTGGCAAGAGATCAAAACCGACGCGGATACGGAGATGTCTTCCGTCGCCTCGCGGCTCAGCCGGGTTGAGGGGATGGACGGTCATGCGCGGGCTTGCGACTGGCGGCTGCAAAAATTTGCGGGCGATCAGACTTTTGATTTCGAGGTTGCCCAGCAGGAGCGTTACGCCTAGTTGCGCGCCTCGGATTTAGGAATTTTTGCCAAAAAGAAGCGGGTGTGTTGAGCGCCCGCTTTTTTCATTAGCGTTGACCGTAATAGAGGCCGACCGTGTGTTCCGCTTGTGCGAAGAACAGCCAGCGGGTCGTTAGCGCGCCGATGATGTGCAGAATGGCCGCGACGAAGGCGAGCATGTGGCCAAAGGGCAGGAACATCATCGCAATCCAGGGCAGCACACTGAGGCTGAGCAGCCCGATGATACGTAGGGTGGAGACGTGTTTGCGCCCGACGATATGGACCATTTCCTTGGTCAGGTAGTTGCCGCTGGAATGCGGGGCTTCAAACAGGCGCACCTTGCCGATGCGACCAAGGCCGGTTGCTTTTTCGATCGTTTGGCCGGCCTCGGCGAACCGTTTGTCGCCCAGAATCCAGGCGATGACTTGCAGTAAGGCGAGCAAGGGGAAGAGCCATGGCATTAACCACATTTGCCCGGTGAAGAACGCGCCGCCGGTCATTGCGTAAAACAAGAACAAGACAGGGGTCGTCCATTGGTTCCAGCGTGGCACGGTTTTGAGTTGCGCATAGATCATTGAGGTCGCGAAGACCGTCAGGATCGATAGGCTCGCGCCCAAAAGGCCCAGAATTGTGATGCGGGTGTCGAAGAAGATCACGCCGATGGCATAGAGCCCCATGGTGATGAGTGCGGCGACAGACAGGCAGGCTTCGCGCGATAACCAGCTTGAACGCCATTGTGTGAAGGCTTTCAGCGCGCGCTGTGGGTTGCCCAAATGCAGGCTTGAGGCCGCAAGCCCGCCCACGGCCATGGCGAAGGCGATGGCGAAGAACACAAAGGCTGTGAAGCCGGACACGTCGGGTTTGCCAAGGCCCAGAAAGCTGAGCATTCCAAAGCCTAAGCCGCTGAAGACGGTGAAGAAAATGATGGAGGGTGCTGGATGCATCAGAGTTTCTCCAATGTGCGGTCAAGCCAGCCGAGGAAGCCCTTAGGCTCTTCGGCGATGGGGGCCAGAAGCGGGGCGAGGATGTCAATTTCCTCGTCCTTGGGGCGTGGTGGCAGGTATTTGTTGACAGGTTTGGTGCCTTGTTCGGGCATCAGGTCCATGCCGCCGCGTTCGGCCACCAATTGGCTGACCTTACTGTCGGGATCGGCGAAATCACCAAAGTGGCGGGCATTTGCGGGGCAGGTGCGCACGCAAGCGGGTTCACGATCTTCTTCGGGCAGGTTTTCGTTGTAAATCCGGTCCACACAGAGCGTGCATTTCTTCATCACACCTTCGGCCTGGTCCAACTCTCGTGCGCCGTAAGGGCAAGCCCAGGCGCACAGACCGCAGCCGATGCAGTCGCTTTCATTAACCAAGACGATACCGTCTTCGACGCGTTTGTAGCTGGCCCCGGTCGGGCAGACGGTCACACAAGGTGCGTCCTCACAATGCAGGCAGCTTTTGGGGAAATGCACGGTTTGGGTGGCCCCGACCTCGGGCGTGACCTCGTAGGAATGCACCCGGTTCAGGAAAGTGCCGACGGGATCCTTGCCATAGGCGTTCTGATCGCTGAGCGGCGCGCCGTAATTTTCGGTGTTCCAGCCTTTGCAGGACACCACGCAGGCATGACAGCCAACACAGGTATCAAGGTCGATGACGAGGCCAAGCTTGCGCTCAGTGCTTTGCGGAAGAGTGGTCATTGGCCGGACTCCCATGTCAGATTTTTCGGACCAGTGCCCACAGGTGATTTGATCGGATCAAAGCTAGGTGTCGTCTCGGCGGGAGCGGCGACTTTGCGCAGTTTCACGCGCAGGTCGAACCAGGCGGCTTGCCCGGTGATCGGGTCAGAGTTGGCCCAGCGCAGCCCGTCGCCTTTTGGCGGCAGAAGCTCGTGGATCAGGTGGTTCAGCAGGAAGCCTTTGGTGGCCTCTGGCGCATCGTTTTCAAGCGCCCAAGCACCTTTGCGTTTGCCGATGGCGTTCCAGGTCCAGATCGTGTTTTCGTTCAATGCAGCCTGAAGGGCGACTGGCACGGTGATCGTGCCATGGGCGGAGGTGACCTCGGCCCAATCGCCTTCTTCAAAGCCGTTTTGTTCCCAGAGTTTTGTCGGCAAATACAGCGGGTTGCGGCCATGGATCTGGCGCAGCCACGCGTTTTGCGACCCCCAGGAATGATACATCGCCATCGGGCGCTGTGTCAGGGCGTGAATCGGGAATTCCTCCGGGTCAACATGGCCATCCTCAAACGGAGGATACCAGATGGGCAGCGGGTCCATCGTGGCCTTGATGCGCTCACGTAAATGGTCTGGAGGCTGGCGGGTACCGACACCTTCGGCGGCCAGCTGGAACTTGCGCATCGGCTCAACGTAAAGGTTGAAGATATAGGGCTGCGGGGCGTCATAGATGCCCGTCTCTACGGCCCAATCCTGATAGGCCTTGTTCCATGGCTTGTAGAATTGCGCCTCTTCGGGGATGTGGTGCACCCAGAAGCCGCCATTGTCGATATAGTCCTGGATCTGGTTCGGGTTTACCTCGCCGCGGCCGTTTTTGTCACCCTTTTCACCTCGGAACCCGGAGAGCGGGCCGACGCCCGGGCGGCGCTGGTGGTTGGTGATGTAATCGGCGTAGTCAGCATATTTCTGACTGCCATCGTCGTTGACGAAGCCGGGCAAGCCAAGACGCGCGCCGAGATCACAAAGCGCAGATTGGAAGCCACGGACATCGCGGTCAGGCTCGATCACCGGCCAGCGAATGGCATCAGCCGCAGCCTCGGCCTCGCAAATGGGGCGGTCGAGAAGGGAGATACAGTCGTGACGCTCCAGATAGGTCGTATCGGGCAGGATCAGGTCGGCATAGGCCACCATTTCCGAGGAATAGGCGTCGGAATAGATGATATTGGGGATCACGTAATTCCCGTCCTCATCCTGATCGGTCAGCATGTCGATGACGCCGCGCGTGTTCATCGACGAATTCCACGACATATTCGCCATATACATGAACAGCGTGTCGATCTTGTAAGGCACGCCGGCATGGGCGTTGGAGATCACCATATGCATCAACCCGTGGGCGGACATCGGGTTTTCCCAGGTGAAGGCCTTGTCGATACGGGCAGGGTTGCCGTCGGCATCGAGGCACAGATCATCGGGACCATGCACAAAGCCCAGATGCGGGCCGTCCAGCGGTTGGCCGGGCTGCACGCCGCAATGGGGTTTCGGATGCGCCTCGGGCGGCTTTGGGTAGGGTGGCTTGAAGCGGAAACCGCCGGGAACCTCGACTGAACCAAGGATGATCTGCAGGATATGCAGCGCACGGCAGGTCTGGAACCCGTTGGAGTGTGCCGAGACGCCCCGCATAGAGTGGAAGGACACAGGGCGGCCCACCATCTTGGTATGTTTTTCGCCGCGGAAATCGGTCCATTCCTGATCAATTTCAATGGCTTGATTGAAGGCCACGTCAGCCAGTTCTGCCGCAATTCGCTTGATGCGGTCCGCGGCGATGCCCGTGCGCTCTGCTACGGCTTCGGGGGCGTATTGCGGGTCAAGATACTTCTCGATCATCAGATGGAAGACGGAGCGGTGCGAATTGCCTTTCTCACGAAGCGATCCACGCAGGTCAGGCCGGACGCCTTTCTTGTCATAGGCGGCAGGTTTTCCGGTCACGCGGTCGATGACCAGATATTTGTTGTCCTTGTCGCGCATCAGAAGACCGTATTCTTCCGATTTCGGATCGCCATTCACCAAGACAGGCGCGTTTGTCAGATTGGCAAGGTAGTCGAGGTCGATCTTGCCCGCCTTCATCAACTCATGCACCAGCGCGAGGATGAACAAACCGTCCGTGCCGGGCGTGATGCCGACCCACTCGTCGGCAATCGCGTTATAGCCGGACCGGATCGGGTTTACGCCGATGACTTTCGCGCCGCGCGCTTTCAGCTTGCCCAGACCCATTTTGATCGGATTGCTGTCATGGTCCTCGGCAACGCCAAACAGCATGAACATCTTGGTGCGGTCCCAGTCGGGCTGGCCGAACTCCCAAAATGCGCCGCCCATGGTGTAGATGCCCGCCGCCGCCATATTGACCGAGCAGAACCCGCCATGGGCTGCGTAGTTTGGCGTGCCAAAGGCTTGCGCGAAGAAGGAGGTGAAGCTTTGCGACTGGTCGCGGCCGGTAAAGAAGGCCAGCTTCTGCGGCGCTTCTGCGCGAATAGGTGCCAGTGTCTCGGTGGCGATACTCAGCGCCTCTTCCCAGCTGATTTCCTCGAATTCACCAGAGCCGCGGGGGCCGACACGTCTCAAAGGGGCACGAAGTCGCGAGGGCGCGTTGACCTGCATAATACCCGCAGAGCCCTTGGCGCAAAGCACGCCCTTGTTCACTGGGTGGTCACGGTTGCCTTCGATATAGGCGACTTTGCCGTCCTTCATATGGACGTTGATCCCGCAGCGGCAGGCGCACATGTAGCAGGTCGTCTTGCGAATCTCGTCGCTGACTTTTGGCGACAGGTCGATAACGGGCTGGTTCATGAGGTTCCTTTCGGGGCGGACGTATTTGCGCTGACGATAGCGGCAAGTGCGATAGAGGCAAGGCGCGCGGCAGGTGGGTCAGCGCGCGAGGTCAGAAGTATCGGCACTTTCGCCCCCATCACAATGCCACCCGCGCATCCGCCGGACAGATAAACAAAGGATTTGAAGATTGCGTTGCCTGCGACAATGTCGGGCACGATTACTGCGTCGGCTTGTCCTGCCACGGGGTCATCTGTCAGGCCCTTTGTGGCAACAGCGTCTGGCGACAGGATCAGATCCATCGCCAACGGACCGGAGAAATCAGCGCCTTTTATGTTTTCGCGGGCCCAGTTGGTCAGCTCATCAGCCTCCACGGAGGAGGGCACGGAGGGGATGACGCTTTCAGTGGCGCTGAGGAATGCAACTTTGGGGCGATCATTGCCCAAAGCGTGCAGCAAGTTGACAACTTCGCGGGTCGCGTCGTGGCGGGTTTCGATATTCGGGGTCACGTTGACCGCCGCGTCTGAGATGACAAAGGGCTTGCCGCCATCCGGATGCGAGATGTGGAAAATGTGCACAAGCCTATTGCCGGTGCGCAGTCCTGCATCGCGGTTCAGCGCGGATTTCATGAAGACGTCCGTGTGCAATTGGCCCTTCATCAACACATCGGCCTTGCCTTCGCCACAGGCAAAAGCTGCAGCTTGTCCGGCGGCTAATTCGCCCTCCGCCTCGATGACTTCAAATTCGGATATGTCCCAATCAAGTGCCTCCGCCTCGGTCTCGATCATGGACCGTTCGCCGGTGAAAACGGGGACCATGATCCCGGCCTCGACCGCGTCTTTTGCAGCTTCCATTGGTAGCGGGCTTCCCGCCCGGGCGATGGCCACGCGGGGCGTTTGCGCCTTACGGGCGAGGTCCAACAAATTTTCAGGGCAAACCGCTTCGCGCGCAGACAGAAAAGGGGAGCGGTCAGACATAAAAACTCATCCTGAGTGGTAAAACGAGAAAAGCCCGCCCGGAAAAACCGGACGGGCAATGTGCGTGCTTGGGCTTATTCAGCTGCCATGTCGGAGGCGGAAACACCCGCAACAGCAACTGGCTTTTTCATCGCGTCGCGACGGAACGGCTCACCCAGTTCTTTGTTGAGAAGAACTTCGATGAAGGTTGTGACATTGCCTTCCATCTGGCCTTTGACGGCTGTTGCCAGAGCGTTTGTCAGCTCTTCCATTGTGGACACTTGAACGCCGGTCAGACCGCAGGCATCGGCGATTTTCGCGTAGGACACGTTTGTATCGAGCTCGGTGCCCACGAAGTTGTCGTCGAACCACAAGGTCGTGTTGCGCTTTTCCGCGCCCCACTGGTAGTTGCGGAAGATGATCATGGTCATTGCTGGCCAGTCACCGCGTCCCACAGACACCATTTCGTTCATGGAAATACCGAACGCACCGTCGCCTGCAAAGCCAACAACAGGCACGTCAGGGCAGCCAATCTTCGCGCCAACGATTGCCGGGAAGCCGTAGCCACATGGACCAAAGAGGCCCGGTGCCAGATATTTGCGGCTTTCCTCAAACGATGGGTAGGCATTGCCAATCGCACAGTTGTTGCCGATGTCAGACGAAATGATCGCGTTTTTCGGCAGCGCGGACTGGATTGCACGCCATGCTTGGCGCGGGGACATTTTCCCAGGCTCGGCAGTCCGTGCACGCTCGTTCCAAGTGGTGCCCGGATCGTCTTCTTCGTGATCCAGCGAGGTCAACTCTTGAGCCCAAGCGGATTTGGTTTGTGCGATCAGGTTCTTGCGATCCGCGCGGCCAGCGTCACCCGCACCATCGGCCAGATTTTCAAGAATGCCCTCGGCGACTTTCTTGGCGTCACCCACGATACCGACGGTGACTTTCTTTGTCAGGCCGATGCGGTCAGGGTTCAGGTCCACCTGGATGATTTTGGCGTCTGTCGGCCAGTAATCAATCCCGTAACCCGGCAGCGTGGAGAACGGGTTCAGGCGTGTGCCCAAGGCCAGAACAACATCGGCTTTGGAGATCAACTCCATCCCGGCTTTTGAGCCGTTATAGCCCAAAGGACCCGCAAACAGCGGGTGGTTGCCTGGGAACGCATCATTGTGCTGGTAGCCAACACATACCGGCGCGTCGAGCGTTTCGGCCAGTTTCGCAGAGGCTTCAATGCCGCCTGCAAGTACCACACCGGCACCGTTCAGGATGACGGGGAATTTTGCGGAAGACAGCAGCTCAGCGGCTGTTTTGATTGCCTCAGTTCCACCGGCTGGACGCTCAAACTCGACCTTCACGGGCAGTTCGATATCGATGACTTGTGTCCAGAAATCACGCGGGATGTTGATCTGCGCAGGGGCAGAGGCGCGGTAAGCTTGCATAATCACGCGGTTCAGGGTTTCGGCAATCCGGGATGGGTCACGAACCTCTTCCTGATACGCAACACAATCCGCGAAAAGATTCATCTGTTCCATTTCCTGGAAACCGCCTTGGCCAATGGTCTTGTTGGCAGCTTGTGGTGTGACCAACAGCAGGGGCGTGTGGTTCCAGTAGGCGGTTTTCACGGACGTTACGAAGTTGGTGATGCCCGGACCGTTTTGCGCGATCATCATGGACATTTCGCCGGTGGCGCGGGTGTAGCCGTCAGCCATCATACCGGCGGTCATTTCGTGGGCACAGTCCCAGAATGTGATTCCGGATGTTGGAAACAGGTCGGAAATGGGCATCATGGCCGATCCGATAATCCCAAACGCGTGGCGGATGCCGTGCATTTGAAGTGTTTTTACGAAGGCTTCTTCGGTCGTCATTTTCATTGGAGGCGCTCCCTAGACATGAATACGAGCAGCACGAGTCAGTGGCGCTGCGTTCCATCGTACAGTTAGTGTGGCTTTTGCCATAGTGTTATGTCCAAAAGTGGCCGACGTTAAGGCCAGTCTAGCACTGCATCTCAGCGATAGTTTCTGCAATCAACGACACGCCTGGGGTGATTTGCGGCGTCGTAATCGAAGAATAAGCCAGCCGGAAGTGCCGGTTGTGACGGTCTTCCCGCTCGCAAAAAGCAGGCCCCGGTTCGATGAGGACAGATTTTGTGCGCAGATATTCGGCCAATCGTTCCGTATCGACGCCCTCAGGTGCGCGCATCCAGTAGCTTGATCCACCGAAGCTGCCAGCACCTGCAACTTCAAGCCCGTTATCCGCCAAAGCCTTGTCCATAATGCGGCGACGGTCGTGAAACGCGTTGCGCAACCTGCGCACCAGCGCGTCGTAATGGCCGAGCGATAGGAAGTATGAGGCGGTGCGTTGCATATGCCCCGGCGGATGGCGGAACACCGCAGACCGCAAGGCGCGTGCTTCCCGGATGAATGGGGCGGGACCGACCAAATAGCCAAGGCGCAGGCCCGGAAACAGCGATTTGGAGAAGCTGCCGACATAGATCACGCGGCCGTCTTCATCGAGAGATTTCAGCGCCGGGGAGGCCGGGGTGAGAAAGGACATCTCGAACTCGTAATCATCCTCCACAATCAGGAAGTCATCCTTCGCGGCCGCCTCTAGCAAGGCCTTGCGCCGCTCAAACGGCATGGTTGCAGTTGTCGGGCATTGGTGGCTTGGTGTGGTGAAGACGACATCTGTTTCAGGCGGAATGCTGTCTGGCTGCAAGCCTTCATGATCGACCGGCAACCCCACGCGGTGGCAGCGTGATTGCCGCAGGATATGGCGCAATCCGGGATAGCACGGGTCCTCATGTGTCGCAGTTCGGCGTTGGGTCAGCAAAACCTCCGCCGTGAGCCAAAGCGCGTTCTGCGCCCCCATTGTGATCAGGATTTCGTCCGTATTTGCAAGGATCCCGCGTCGGGGCAGAGTATGGCGGGCGATGAATTCCAGAAGTTGCGGGTCATCGCGGTCGCCTTGATCCGCGGTCAGACTGTCATAGTCGCGCTGCCCCAACGCGCGCACCGCACAAAGTCGCCAGTTCTGCCGGTCAAACAGGTTCGGGTCCACCTGACCATACAAAAACGGGTATTTGTAGCGTCGCCAATCCGTGGGCTTTTCAACTGACAGATTTCCGGAAAACTTGTTCCCAATAGCACGGCTCCAATCCACCGTGTCTTTGGAGGACCTTTGTGCCAATTCAGGCGGCTCAGGCGCGTTCTCCGAAACGAAATAGCCAGAACGCCCGGCCGAGGACAGGTAATCATCGGCCATCAATTCATTGTAGGCCAAGGTCACGGTGATCCGGCTCACACCGAGATGCTGGGCGAGCTTTCTGGAGGAGGGTAACTTCTCTTTCGGGCGAAATCGACCGGACAGAATACCCCCGGCGACCATTTGCTGGATTTGTTGCTGGAGCGTCCCGTCGAATCCGGGGTCCAGAAAAAAGGTTTCGACAGCGATGGGCATGCAGGTCTTTCTGGATATAAATTGAAGTTTTACTGGCTATACATGGCAGAGCCGGATCAAAAAAGGAAGCAACGTCACGAATTTCGCAACAGTCCGTTTCTTTGACTCGAAAGCGGAAAATCGCCTACATAGTGTATGTATCGTGTTTGTTAAATGGTGACGTCTTATGGAACTGCTTCCAGTTCAGAATAGTAATGCTGAAAAAATCAATGATTTTCAGGCCGTTGATACGCGTGATGCGTTGATCATCGCGGCTCGGAAAATCTTCGTATCCAATGGATTCGCGCATGCCAGTACGCCTGAGATCGTGCGTAGGGCCGGGCTGACCCGAGGAGCGCTCTATCATTATTTCGAAAATAAGACGGATCTGTTCCGCGCTGTGGTGACCGAAGAAGCGGACGCGGTGGCGCGAGAGGCAAACTTTGCGTCACCTGATTTCGACACGCCGCAAAAGGCGATGATGGCAGGAGCCAAAGCCTATTTTGAAGCGATGAAAGTCCCCGGCCGCAGCAAACTTTTGTTGATCGAAGGCCCTTCTGTTCTGGGTAAAGAGGAAATGTCGCGTATCGATGCGTCCACCGGCGCGCCAGCCTTGCGCGAAGGTCTGGCAAATATCGCCCGAAAAGAAGGCATCAACCTGCCGCTCGACGCTTTGTCGGAATTACTGGCTTCTATGTTTGATCGGGCAGCTTTGGCGATTTCTACCGGGACGTTTGCTGCGCCATATGAAACAGCCGTGAAACTGGTTTTGCGCAGTATCGCCACGCGGTAGCACCCAAGACGCGCGAAAAAGAAAGCCCGCACCAATACGGCGCGGGCTTTTTTCGTTTTGTGGGGTCTTGTTAACCCAGAACGCGGGTCAAAGCCTCGTCGACGCTGTTTGTGATCTCGTCGATATCGTCCGCTGTTGCGATCAGCGCGGGCGAAAAACACAGCGTGTTGTTGAAACCCGGCAGGGAGCGGTTGGTAGCGCCAATGATCGTGCCTTGCTTCATGCAATCGCCGACAATGGCTTGCACCAGCTTCTCGTCCATAGGCTCTTTGGTGCCGCGATCAGAGACCAGCTCCGCGCCGCAGAACAGACCTTTGCCGCGCACTTGCCCAATGGCTTCATGCTTTTCAGACAGCGCTTCCAGATTTGCGACCATACGTTCGCCCATCTTGACGGTGTTCTCCAGCAGGTTCTCGTCTTCAATGATGCGCATGTTTTCCAGCGCCGCAGCCGGACCTGCAGTACAGCCGCCGAATGTGGAGATATCGCGGAAGTAGCTCATTGGGTCATCGGCGTTTTCCTTGAACATGTCGAAGACACGCTCAGAGGTGACGCAGCAAGAGATCGCCGCATAGCCAGAGGCCACACCCTTCGCCATCGTCACGAAGTCTGGCTTGACGCCGTAATTCTGATAGCCGAACCACGTGCCGGTCCGGCCAACGCCGCAGACGACCTCGTCGATATGCAGCAGGATGTCGTATTTTGTGCAGATTTCCTGAACCCGCTCCCAATAGCCTTCGGGCGGGGTGATCACGCCGCCACCGGCTGTCACTGGTTCAAGGCAAAGTGCGCCAACGGTGTCGGCCCCTTCGCGCAGGATCACTTCTTCGATCGCGTCGGCGGCACGTTTGCCGTATTCCGCACCGGTCAGGTCCCATTGCGCGCGGTATTCCAGGCAATGCGGGACAGGGACGAAGCCCGGTGTGAACGGCCCGTATTGCGCGTTGCGCTCAGGCTGGCCACCCGCGGACAAGGTCGTGATCGTTGTGCCGTGGTAGTCGCGCTCACGATACAGGATCTTGTTTTTCTTGCCGCCATATTTGTTATGGCTGATCTGGCGCACCATCTTGAACGCCTTCTCATTGGCCTCCGAGCCAGAGTTGGCGAAATACACCCGCGTCAGACCCGGCATTTTGGAGATCAAACGCTCCGAGAACATCGCGCCGGGGATCGAGCCTGCGGAGCCTGCGAAATAGTTCATTTTCACCAGCTGGTCGCGGACCGCATTGGCGATGCTTTCACGGCCATAACCCACGTTGACGGTCCAGACCCCGCCGGACACCGCATCAAGATGCTCTTTGCCGTTCTGGTCCCAGACCCGCATGCCTTTGCCTTCGACGATGATCCGGGGATCAACGGTTTCAAAAGGTTTGTGCTGGATCAGGTGATGCCAGACATGGGCGCGGTCAGCTTCAACGATGCCGCTTATATCATTTGGTTGCAGATTGCCGTCCATCAGAGCCTCCGGGTTTTTATGAAGTCGAAAAAAGCGCGACTGATTCTGTCGCGGACCCGTTTAGTTTAGGCCCTTTTTCCAAGCTGCATATAGGATAGACAGACAATAGGGCCAGAATCTGTGCATGGATCGGTCCAGAAAGACGTGAACCTGTTCGATAGTTGCGGCTTTAATAGTAAAAAATATATGATTAACAGAGTGTTGCGGATAGTTCCGGCTTAGCTGCGAAGAAAATTTCGGAAATTGTGAAAGCCAAATCTAGCCATTGACTAATAGCTGCAATTTTCCTCCACTGCCATCTGCAAAGGCAAATCGGCTCGAAGCCAATTTCGTCAGATATTGCAACAAAGGCGTGTAGAAACACGCTGATAGATATCACTGGGAGAATATCCATATGAAACTCACAACTAAATTGATGGGCGCTGTTGCGTCCGTGGCAATGCTCGCCGGCGCTCAGACAGCGTTCGCGGACGGCCACCTCGAAGAAATCACGGTTGCCTACTTCCTTGAGTGGCCAACGCCGAACCAATATGCGCAGCAAAACAAGCTTTATGAAGAAGCAATGGGCGTCAAAATCAACTGGGTGTCTTTCGATGCCGGGACCGCAATGTCTGCTGCTATGGCATCTGGCGACGTACACATTTCCTACAGCCAAGGCGTGACACCGTTCCTGGTGGCAACTGCTGCCGGTCAGGACCTGAAAGCAATCGACGTTGCTGTGTCCTACTCTGACAATGACAACTGCGTTGTTCGGTCCTCGCTGGAAATCGACAAAATGAATGCTGGCGCGGAACTTCCTGGCAAGCAGGTTGGCGTTCCACTGGGGACAGCGGCGCATTCTGGCTTCCTCGCTCAAATGAAGCATTTCGGCGTTGACGTCGACAGCATGAAAATCGTCGATATGGCACCAGTAGACAGTGCTGCTGCGTTCGCAGCGGGCGAGTTGGACATGGCCTGTGGTTGGTCCGGTCCTCTGCAGCGTATGAAAGAGCACGGCAACGTGTTGCTTGAAGGCGCAGAAAAAGAAGCTGTTGTTGGCCGCGTCTTTGACGTTGTGTCCATCCCGGCTGCGTTTGGTGCAGAAAACCCTGAGTTGGTTGCGAAATTCCTGAAGGTGAATGCCGACATGGAAGCCCGCTATGCAAACGACGCAGAGGCCATGTTCCCTGATATCGCGAAAGCGGCGGGTATGGATGTAGACGCTGTTCGCTCCACAGCGGCAGAATTCGGCTACCCAACTGTCGCCGAGAAGCTGTCTGATTACTGGATGGCCGGCGGTGTACAAGAGTACCTCGCCTCTTCCGCAGCGAGCTTGCAAGAAGCTGGTCAGATCACAGCGCTGGACGACTATGTTCCGCTGGTAGATGCGTCTTACTTGGAAGCTGCGTCCAAGATGTAAGCCAAACCGGGCTTCTCAAGATTGGGCGTGGCATCAAAAGGGTGCCACGCCTTTTTAATTCATTTCGGGGACAGGAGTTGTCATGTCAGGGCTGACCATTGATGACGTCTCAATGACCTTTGAGCTGCCAAATGGCGGATCGGTCGAGGCACTCAAGAACATTAACCTAAATATCAAAGGCGGGGAGCTGTTGTCGGTTCTTGGACCATCTGGTTGCGGGAAAACGACATTGCTGAACATTCTGGCGGGGTTTTTGGCACCGACGGCAGGGAATATCGACCTCAACGGCCACAAGGTGCTTGGACCGCATCCTGAACGCGGCATGGTTTTCCAGCAGGGCGCGCTGTTTGAATGGATGAATGTGTCTGAAAATATTGGTTTTGGCCCCTCGATGAAGGGGACCCCGAAGACCGAGATCAATGCGCGCGTAAAGGAATTGCTGGGTATCGTTGGCCTGCAGGATTTCGGCGAAAAGATGATTTATGAATTGTCCGGCGGGATGCAGCAGCGGGTCGCGCTGGCGCGGTGCCTGTGCAACGACCCTGACGTCATTTTGATGGACGAGCCGCTTGGTGCACTTGACGCGCTGACCCGTGAGAAGATGCAGAGCCTCGTGCTTGATATCTGGAAGAAAACCGGCAAGACGATCATCCTGATTACGCACTCTGTGGAAGAGGCGTTGCTTCTGGGCGAGCGCCTGTTGGTGATGGCACCCCGCCCTGGACGGGTCCACAAGGAATACCGTCTGCCTTTCGCAGAAATGGGCGTTGGCGCTGATTTACGCGAAGTTAAGCGGCACAAGGATTTTGGGCCAACCCGTGACGAGATCCTGAATATGATCTGGGACATGGAAGAAGAAATTATGGGTCGGACGGAGACAGCCTGATGGGACAAGAAATTGCAGAACTGGTCGGCTCGTCACTTTGGATGATCGTCGGCATCACTTTTATCTTCGCCGTTTATGTCGGCGTATCAGCGGCGTGTTACTTCGTTTGGAACCTTTACAGCCAAGGTCGTGAGAAGGCCAAAGGCTATACATCGTTGAAAACCGTGACTTTTGGCGACGAAAGTGCGGTTGTTGCCAACCGGGTCGCCTCGGTCGCGGCTGTCGTCACGATCTTCTTGCTTTGGGCGATTGCCACAGGGTCCAGCTTGTTGCCGTTCAAGATCCTGCCGGGGCCGCATGAAGGGCCGACCTCGTTTGAATATACGGCCGTGAACGCTGCGGGTGAGACCGGAACCGGTCAGATAGATCTGCTGGTCCATCAGTTTGGTGAAAAGCCAGACGCACCAGCCCCAGCGGCGGAAGATGGCGATTTCGCACAGAACCAGTCGGTGACAGTTGCACAGCGCCGTAAGGTCTTGGTCAAAACCCAAGATGATGAGGGCTTCCGGTTCACAGCGATTGATGGACAGTCAATTGAGGTCGGCGACTCCGTTGCGTTCAAGGACGGCTCTATTTTGGTGACCCAACGGGGATCGTTGTCTGTTGAGCCTGATGTCGGCATGACGATGGAGGCGCTTTACCTGCCGCCACCTGAGGCCGTTTGGAGCCGGTTCATTGACCTGAACAAGAATGGCTATCAAGGCGTTGGTCTTTGGGAAAACGTCTTCTGGTCGCTTGTGCGGGTTGTCGTCGGTTTCGCCTTGGGCTGCCTGTTCGGAATTCCACTGGGCTTTGCCATGGGCCTGAACGGATGGCTGCGCGGTTGGTTTGATCCGATCGTGGAGTTCATGCGTCCGGTCCCACCATTGGCCTTGATCCCGCTGATCATCATCTGGTTCGGGATTGGCGAGCAAGGCAAGATCTCGCTGCTGTTCCTGGCGGCGTTATGGATCATGACAATCGCGGCGCGCGCCGGTGTGTCTGGCGTGAGTATCTCCAAGGTACATGCGGCTTACTCTCTTGGTGCGACCAAGAGGCAGATCCTGTCTAAGGTGATCTTGCCCAACAGCCTGCCGGAGATCTTTACCGGAGCACGGGTTGCGATGGGTGTTTGTTGGGGCACAGTTGTGGCCGCGGAACTTGTTGCGGCTGAAAAGGGTGCAGGCAAGATGATCATTGCGGCGTCCAAGTTCCAACTGACCGATATCGTTATCATCGGGATCATCATCATCGGCGTTATCGGCTACGGTATCGATATGCTGATGCGCGGTGCCGAGAACCGTCTGGTGCCCTGGAAAGGTCGCGGCTGATCCTATAGCCGCTCCGCGACATGAATTACTACGAGGCCCTGCGGGGCCTCGTTTTGCCTCCGGCGGGAGGTATTTTTGCCAAAAAGAAGCCAGCTGTCGCATCGGAGCGGTGTGGTGTCTTTTCTGGCTTTGAGATAGGGATGTTGACGGCGTAAGGAGCGGTTATGTTTCTAAGTATCTTCGATATCTTCAAGATCGGGATTGGACCGTCTTCGTCCCACACGATGGGGCCGATGACGGCGGCTGGCCGGTTTCTTGATGAGCTTCGTGCGGGTCGCAACAAGGAACCGGGGGCTGGTGCGCTTGGTGGGCTTGGGGCCTCCTTACATGGGTCTTTGGCCTTTACTGGCAAAGGGCATGCCACGGACCGAGCTGTTATTCTTGGCTTAATGGGGTTTCTTCCGGCAACGCTGGAGCCTGACGACGTAGACGATCTGGTTGCGCAGGTTACACAGACCAAGAAGGTCGCGCCTGAAGGGTTGGGGGCGTTGCAGTTTGATCCTGCGAAAGACCTGATCTTTGACTATGATCAGGTTCTTGAGGGTCATCCGAACGGCATGGTGCTGCGGGCCTATGATGTCGCTGGAAACCTGTATTCGCAGGAGACGTATTTCTCGATTGGCGGCGGGTTCGTTCTGACGGCGCGGGAGTTGGAGGACATGTCGCGCGGTGATGCGGGTGCGCTTCATGCCCAGAAAGAGGCGCAGGGGTTTCCCTATCCGTTTGGATCGGCGCAAGAGATGCTGCGGATGGCCAAAGCGTCCTCGAAATCAATCTCTGAGATGAAAGAGGCCAATGAACTGAGCCAGATGAGCAAGGTGGAGTTGGACCAATCTTTGGCGCGGATCCGCGATGCGATGTTTGATTGCATTGATCGGGGTTTGCGCATGGATGGCATTTTGCCGGGTGGTCTGTCTGTGCGCAGGCGGGCGAAAAACATCCATCAGCAATTGGTGGCGGAGCAGGGGCAGAACCTGTCTCAACCGCATACGATCAATGACTGGATGAGCGTTTACGCGATGGCGGTGAACGAGGAAAATGCGGCTGGCGGCAAGGTTGTGACCTCGCCGACCAATGGGGCTGCGGGGGTTTTGCCGGCGGTACTGCGCTATTACCGGGACCATTGTGTTGGCGCCAACGAAGATGGCCAGCGGGTGTTTCTTTTGACGGCTGCTGCGATTGGCGGTTTGATCAAGCATAATGCGTCGATTTCGGGGGCCGAGGTTGGATGCCAGGGGGAGGTCGGCTCTGCGTCCTCCATGGCGGCGGCGGGTCTTTGTGCGGCTCTTGGCGGGACACCGGAGCAAGTGGAAAACGCCGCCGAAATCGCGCTTGAGCATCATTTGGGCATGACCTGTGACCCGGTTGCCGGGCTGGTTCAGGTGCCTTGTATCGAACGTAACGGCCTCGGGGCGATCAAGGCTGTGTCTGCGGCGTCGTTGGCACTGCGGGGGGATGGCGTGCATTTCATGCCGCTTGATAACTGCATTGAGGCGATGCGCCAGACCGGGCTTGATATGAGCGCGAAGTACAAAGAAACCAGTCAGGGTGGTTTGGCGGTCAATCTGCCGGAATGCTGAGTTTAGACAATCGTTACTTGAGTTGACCAATCGCTAACATGCGTCGCCAAACCTTTAGGTAGGGGTGCATCGGTAACGATCTGATCGATGTCGCGGATTGAAGCGATGCGCACGGGCGCGGTGCGCGCGAACTTTGCGGTATCCGCGGCCAAGATCACTTTGCGCGATTGGCGAATGATCCGCTGGCTGACGTCAACTTCTTCAAGGTCGAAATCGAGGATGTCACCGTCATCATCCAAAGCCGAACAGCCGATCACCGACACGTCGAATTTGAAATTCGCGATTGTTTGCGTCGTTTGCGATCCGGTCAGGCCACCATCGGACCGACGTAGAAATCCACCAGCGACCATGACATTGCAATCGGGGTTTGCCGACAGGATATTGGCAATGTTGAGGTTGTTGGTCACCACCATCAGGTTGCGGTGATTTAGAAGGGCGCGCGCCACGGCTTCGGTTGTCGTGCCGATATTGAGAAACACAGTCGCGTTCTCGGGGATCAGCTCTGCACAGGCTTTTCCGATCCTGGTCTTTGCCTCGGCATTCAAGGCACGGCGTTCTTCATAGCCGATATTGGTCAGGCGCGTTGGCAGCATCGCGCCGCCATGGACCCGCTTGAGTGACCCTTTGAGGGACAGTTCAGCAAGGTCCTTGCGGATGGTTTGTACGGAGATGCCAAATCGGCGGGAGAGCTCGTCGACCTCCACGCGGCCCTCCGCCCGGGCAATATCAAGAATTTCGGTATGTCTGAAACTGTCTGCCATTTGGTCTTCACCGGTGATTTGATGCTAAAGCGAAAGTAATCCTTGACCAAACGAAAGTAAACATGTGGATAGAACGAAACTTCGCGCCATGAGTCGGGGATTAGGCATGTCGAATTCAGAACCGGTTGATCTGTTTGTCATTGGGGGTGGCATCAATGGCTGTGGGATCGCGCGGGACGCTGCGGGGCGTGGCCTGTCGGTTGCTCTGGCAGAAATGAACGATCTGGCCTCAGCGACTTCCAGCGCGTCGACCAAGCTGTTCCATGGTGGTCTGAGATATCTGGAATATTTCGAAATTCGGCTGGTGCGCGAAAGCCTGATCGAGCGGGAGCGGTTGCTGAAGGCGATGCCCCATATCAGCTGGCCGATGCGGTTCGTGTTGCCCTATCACCAGGACATGCGGTTTGAGGGGGCGACGCCGACCTCGAAAATCCTGAACATCGTGATGCCGTGGATGAAGGGGCGCAGGCCCGCCTGGTTGATCCGTTTTGGACTATTTCTTTACGATACGCTCGGCGGGCGGGAAATTCTGCCCGGAACGAAAACCGTTGACCTGACGCGCGACCCGACGGGCACCCCGCTTGAGGATCGCTTTGCCAAGGCGTTTGAATATAGTGATTGCTGGATCGAGGACTCGCGGTTGGTTGTGCTGAATGCCCGCGACGCCGAGGCGCGCGGCGCGCAGATCATGACCCAGACAAAAGTGGTCAGTGCGGAACGCCAGGGGGCGCTTTGGGAGATCACGCTTGAGGATCGCGAGAGCGGTCAGACCAACCAAATCCAAGCGCGTATGTTGGTTAATGCTGGCGGGCCTTGGGTTGAGGATGTGATCAAGAACACGGCGCGGCTGAATGCGTCTGAGGGTGTTCGGTTGGTGCGCGGCAGCCATATCGTCACCAAGAAGCTTTATGATCACGACAAGTGCTATTTCTTTCAGGGCGAAGATGGCCGGATCATTTTTGCGATCCCGTACGAGACTGACTTCACGCTGATCGGCACAACGGATGCTGAGCATAGCGATCCTGATGACAAGCCTGTTTGCACCGACGCGGAGCGGGACTATCTGCTGAATTTTGCCTCAAACTATTTCAAGAAAGCGGTCACGCAGGACGATATCGTCTGGACCTATTCGGGCGTGCGGCCGCTTTATGATGATGGTGCGACCTCTGCGACGGCGGCCACGCGGGATTATGTCTTGAAGGTTAATTCCGAGGGGGGTGCCCCGATGCTCAACGTATTTGGCGGCAAGATCACGACCTACCGGCGGCTTGCCGAACACGCTTTGGAAAAGATCACGCCGTTCTTTCCGAAAGCTGCGGGCCATTGGACCGCAGGGGTCGCAATGCCCGGCGGCGATTTTGAAGTGCACGAGGTTGGCGCGCTGATTGACGGGCTGATGCAGGACTACCCATTTCTGGATGCGTTCTGGGCCAAGCGACTGATCCGCGCCTATGGCACCGATGCACGCGACATCCTTGGGAAGGCCAAGACGGCGGGCGATCTGGGGCAAGCCTTTGGCGCGACCCTGACAGCTACGGAAATCCGCTGGTTGATGACCAAGGAGTTCGCACGCAAGGCGGAAGATGTGGTCTGGCGACGCTCGAAACTGGGCTTGCGGATGAGCAACGCAGAGATCACAGTGCTGGACCAGTGGATGCAAGACAGCCGCGCCTAAAGGGGGAACGACATGACACATATTCTGGCAATTGATCAGGGGACGACCTCCAGCCGGGCGATCATTTTCGACACGGACATGAAGATCGTGAACTCCGCGCAGGAAGAGTTTCCACAGCATTTCCCCAAATCGGGCTGGGTCGAACATGATCCGGCGGATATCTGGTCAACAACCGCTGGAACCTGCCGCGCCGCGATTGAGCGCGCGGGGCTTGGGGCGGACCAAATTGCGGCTATCGGTATCACCAACCAGCGCGAAACGACCTTGGTCTGGGACAAGATCACTGGCGAGCCTGTTTATAACGCGATCGTCTGGCAGGACCGCCGCACCTCCGCGTTTTGTGATGAGTTGCGCGCGGCGGGGCATGAACCAACGGTTACGGCCAAAACCGGCCTGCTGCTTGATCCGTATTTCTCCGGGACGAAGCTGCGCTGGATATTGGAAAATGTCGATGGTGCGCGCGCCCGCGCGGAAGCGGGGGAGCTTCTTTTCGGAACCGTAGATACCTACCTGATCTGGAAGCTGACCGGTGGCGCGCAGCATGTGACGGACGCCACCAATGCGGCCCGCACGCTGATGTATGACATTCGGGAAGGGCGCTGGTCTTCCACTATGTGCGAGATGCTGGGCATCCCGATGGGCATGCTTCCGGAGGTCAAGGATTGCGCCGCCGATTTCGGCATGACGCGCGCGGACCTGTTTGGTCGCGAGATCCCGATCCTAGGGGTGGCGGGCGATCAGCAAGCCGCCACTGTCGGGCAGGCTTGTTTTCAGGCGGGCATGTTGAAATCGACCTATGGGACAGGGTGTTTTGCGTTGCTTAACACAGGCGACACGCCGGTCACGTCGGAGAACCGGCTTCTGACGACCATCGCCTATCAGCTGGACGGCAAGCCGACCTATGCGCTGGAGGGGTCGATCTTCATCGCAGGTGCGGTAGTGCAATGGCTGCGCGACGGTTTGAAACTGATCCGCGAGGCCAAGGAGACGCAACCTCTGGCGGAGGCTGCGGACCCTGAACAGAACGTCATTCTTGTGCCAGCCTTCACCGGCCTTGGCGCGCCTTATTGGAATGCCGAATGCCGCGGCGCGGTGTTTGGGCTGACCCGTGGGTCCGGGCCTGAGGAAATGGCTCGCGCGGCGCTTGAAAGCGTCGGGTTTCAGACCCGCGATCTGCTGGAAGCGATGACCGCGGATTGGGCAGGCACCGGGGCAAGCGACGGCGAAAACGTCTTGCGGGTGGACGGCGGGATGACCGCGTCTGATTGGACGATGCAGTTTTTGGCCGACATCATCGGAGCACAGGTTGACCGGCCAGAAGTTCTGGAAACCACCGCGCTAGGGGCTGCATGGCTCGCCGGGATGCGTGCGGGTCTCTACCCCGATCAGGATGGTTTTGCGGCCAATTGGGCGCTGGAAAAACGCTTTGAGCCTGCGATGGATGAACCCACCAGAGACCAAAAATATGCCGGTTGGAAAAAGGCTGTCGCCGCGACAATGTCTGTGTGACACTCAGGCATAATGTCTGAGCAAGCCAAGTTTCTGGAAGGCAGCCTGTTTCGCCATATCTCGGTGATGTCCTTGACGGCGTCCGTGGGGCTGATGGCAATCTTCTTTGTCGATTTCGTCGATATGATTTTCATCTCGATGTTGGGCAAGGCGGAGCTTGCCGCTGCCGTCGGCTATGCAGGCGCGATCTTGTTTTTCACCAGCAGTTTCGGCATCGGAATGTCTATTGCAGGCGGTGCGCTTGTGGCCCGCGCGCTGGGCGAAGGTGACGAAGACAAGGCGCGGCGCCTGACAACCAACGCGCTTCTATATGGCGTGATTTTCGGCGGCATTTTCGCGGCAATCGTCTGGAATTTTCTGGAACCGCTGACGGCCTTGATCGGGGCGACAGGGGCCACGCAAGACCTCGCGGTGCTCTACCTGTCGATCATTATCCCCTCCTTGCCGTTGCTGATGATCGGGATGATGGGGGGCGCGATCTTGCGGGCTTACGGCGACGCAAAACGTGCGATGATGGCTACTATTTTTGGCGGTTTGGTGAACGCGGTGCTCGATCCAATTCTGATCTTCGGGTTCGATCTGGAGCTTACTGGCGCGGCGCTGGCCTCGGTCGCGGCGCGGATCACAATCGCGGGCGTGGCCTTGCTGCCGATCATCAAGCACCATGGCGGCATCGACCGCCCGACGCCTGCAAATGCGGCGCGGGATTTGATGCCGGTTCTGGCCATCGCGGTTCCGGCAATTCTGACGCAGCTGGCGACGCCCATCGGGCAGGCCTATGTTACCCGCGCCATGGCCGAGTTCGGAGAGCTGGCCGTTGCAGGCATGGCCGTCGTCTCCCGCCTGACGCCGCTGGCATTTGCGGTGATTTTCGCGCTGTCCGGCGCGCTTGGTCCGATCATCGGGCAAAACTTTGGGGCGCGACGTCATGACCGCGTGAAACAAGCCTTCAACGAGGGCATCTTGTTCATCGCGATCTACGTTGTCTTTGCCGCGCTGGTCCTGTTCTTCCTGCGTGGTCCGATCATTGCGCTGTTTCAGGCCGAAGGGGTCGGGCTTGATCTGATCGTGCTGTTCTGCGGCCCCTTGGCATTGGCGTTCTTCTTCAACGGCGTCATCTTCGTGGCCAATTCGGCGTTCAACAATCTGGGCCACCCGTTCTATTCCACCTGGGTCAACTGGGGTCGACATACGCTTGGCACAATCCCCTTTGTGATCGCGGGCGGCTACCTCTTTGGCGCGGTCGGTATCCTGATCGGGCAAGCGGCGGGGGGTGTGGTTTTCGCGGCCATCGCCTGGTGGCTGGCGCGTAAGGTCATTGCGATGGAAACACATGCCGAAGATCTTCCCGCCGACGAGCATTTCAAACGTCAATCGCGGCTTCTAAATCTGTTCAATTTTCGCCGCTAGATCCGCGAGGTGGCTGTCCACCAGATCTGTCTCAGCTGCTGATAGGCTCTGATGGCGTGGATATTTCGGGTTGTCTCTGTCGTTCAGAATTGGCGTGTCCCAGCCTTTGGTCGTCTCAAAAAACCGCGTGACACCGTCCGGTCCGAATACCTGCAAATAGCCTTGCACGACGACATCAAGATAGCTCAGCAGGATCGGATGCCTTTGTGTATCCTGAATGTCTTGGGTCACCTGATACATCTGGATATCTAGCGCTGCGTCGTGATCATGCGAAATCCGATGATCGTCGAGCGGCTGACGAGCGTAGCCATGCTCCCGAATATCGAGCGCTGTCCAGTCGTTGTCCGGCACATGGGCGATCAGGCCCTCCAGCGTGGAGCCTTCCAGAGGATCGACAGATAGGAATGCCTGCGCACGGTTGCTGGTATGGCGCCAAATCCGCGTCCAGCCTTGGATTTGGGCCTTGTAGGTGCGGGCGTAATTATGGGTCTTGGTGTTCACCAAAGAACCATAGCCGAAGAAAAATGGATCTTTCATACAGGCGAATAGGCCTGTCATTTCGGCCAGAGGCAAGCGCAATTTTGAGGCGCGAATGCCTCTTTGAAAGCTCAAGCTTTACCTGGATGGTTTCAACTTATGGCACAGAATTCGCCAGGCCAGTTTCGGCAATCTTGCAAAAAGTTCTGAGCGTAAATCTGCATAGCTTGCCTCCCCCGCCAAAAGCTTGAGGTATTTCCTCTGTAACCCTTCGGCCCGAGAAAATGCGCGCAGGAAATGCGGTTTGGAGGCCGGATGGAACATCGCCAAGCGCCAGAGCCGTGCGTTTCTGATGTCAGAATGCAGGGGCTTGAGACGTTTTCGGTAGCGGCGAAAAGCCGTGTGTGGTTGTCCTGATCTGATTGCGTAAAAAGCGGCGTGGGCTGCCATGTCTCCGCTTTCCATTGCCAGCGCGATACCTTCGCCGGTGATCGGATCAACCAGACCTGCGGCGTCGCCTGCCAGCAGTACGTTTTCATACCCGGGGGACTTCTTGTAGTCGCCAAAGGGCAAATACTGACCTTTGAATTTTTGGCACGCATCCTCTCCGGTGCGGTTCAGATAGGTCTGCATGTTCGATTTCATGTCGTCGTTGCGCCCGTGTACGCCCCCGACCCCGATCGTTGTGGATTTGTGCTTTGGAAAGGACCAGCCATAACCCCAGTTTGCGGCTGTGAAATCCACAGTGACGGCCTTGTTTGTGGACTGTGCGGGCGCTTCGATCTCTAGCCCAAAACCAACCGTGTCCGGATTGAAGGCTGACCCAAACAGGGTCCGCGCAACAAGTGAGTTCGCACCGTCCGCCCCGATCAGAACGCCGTAGTTAATGACCTGACCACAGCCTGTCATGATGACACTGGCCGGGACGTCGATGCCGGTAACGCTGACATCCAGAAACGGGGCCGCACCTGCATCAATCGCCTGTTTGCAGAGTGTGTCGTCCAGATCACGGCGCATGGTAAGATGGACGGGGGGCGCATCTGGGATGTCGGCCAGAACCTGGTTCCCATCGGTGAAGCGCATTCGGGTCGATGTCAGAAACAGATCTTGCGTCACCTCAAGGCCGAAAACCTTGCGCATCGCCTTTTGACTGCGGCCCGTGAACAACCCACCGCAGAGCTTCTCTCGGGGGAAGGTGGATTTGTCGAGAACTGCCACTCGCAGGCCAAGAGAACAGGCGGTTTTTGCGGCGGCTGATCCGGCGGGTCCAGCGCCCAAAACAACAACGTCGAATGTGGTTAATTCCGCCATCACGGGGTTATGCGGACTAATTTAGGGAAATTCAAACCAAAATCGTGCTTGCTTTATGTTGTACGGCCTTTCCTTTCAGAGACTTAGCTCCATATGTCTGCTATGGATTAAGGAGATAACACGTGCCTCAGGATGAAAGCTTAATGACCCGCAACACAGCCACCGCATATTCAGAGAAAACCGAATGGGCTTTGCAGTCCATCGCGGCGAAAGACCGGCAAATCGAAGCGCAAGGCTATGCGATGATTGGCGGCGCGATGAACTATGGTGAGGCCGCTATGGGTGATGGCCTATTCGGGCGCATCTCGTCTGCAGCGAAATGGTTTTGCCTTTGGTTTGCGATGATGGTGCCTGTGTTCCTGTTCTGGCGTGTTCTCCTTTAGGTAGCAAATCTCTGACCTGTGTCCGTCTGGCGCGGACCGTTTTCCGTCAGATTCAGCCCCTCAGCGCCATTCTGGTGATCAAACCTCTGGATTCCAGGGGTTTGTTTCGTTTTGCGAAATAAAATTACAAAAAGCGAGGGTATGGAGAAACATACTTGCTGAGTTTCAGGAAGTGGTTACCTTCAAATGCAGAGAAGTTGAAAGTTCAGAGTGTCTCAGTTGCTTCATAAAAACAGAGGGGAAATACAATGAACGTATCAATGACACAAAAAGCACGTGACGGCCGCATCAACGCATTGCAGGGTTTGAAAAACCGCAACTCCGACAGCGCGCGTGCGGTTCCACTTTTGCTGAAACCATCCGATATCCCACATGTTGAGGCGACGGTTGCTGCGCCGTCCATGATGTTCAAATCGTCACGCACGGTTGAAGTTGAGCAGGTTTTGATCGCGGCCTAAGACGTCCGAAAACCGCAAACCAAAAAGAAACCGCCTTCAAGGGGCGGTTTTTTTCTTTTTTTTTAACCAACTTAGAAATCTTCGGCGTCTGCCTGTTTCAATATTTGGCGGATCGTGATGGCGAAGCATGTCATGCCGGTTGCAAAATATATTCCGATTGCCATCCACCAGCTTAGCTCAAACGCTACCAGCGCAGCGATTGCTGCAAGGAAGGCAAAGAAACCTGAATATATGATGCCAATAACTGCCATACCAAACCCTAACCACACACCTAGGCGAGAATAGGGCATGAATGTGAACCGAACGTTAAGTTCGCGTTAGTTCGATAAAATTCTGTTAATTTTCAGGCTTCGTCGAGCCCATGCTCTGTAGGAGAGGTCGCGATCAGGAACGCACCGCCAGCGATGCCGCCGGTCATGTAGAGCCAGAACGCCGTGGAGGCGTCAAAATTCAATAAAAACAGCGCCACAACTGCCGACGCGAAACTCATTAAGGAACTAAGGATAAGCGCAAAAATCGCCATCTCATCACTCCCTTTACCAGCGCAAGTCTCCCTCCTTGCCTGATTTGAACGAGGATATCCGTTAACAAAAAGAAAACCACCCCCCAAATCGGGGAACTGGCAGAGATTCGCCGAAGTGAGTCAAAAATGCAAAACGGGCCCGCAAAGGGGCCCGCTTCAAATCCAAATTTTTCGTTTGAAACGAAAAGCTTACGCGATTGCGATGTTCATCGCGCTTTCGCGGCCGTCGCGGCCGGCTTCGATGTCGAATGTGACTTTCTGGTTGTCTTCCAATGTGTTCAGACCTGCGCGTTCCAGCGCGGAGATGTGAACGAAGACGTCCTTGGAGCCGCCGTCTGGTGCGATAAAGCCGAAACCTTTAGTGGTGTTGAACCATTTGACTGTGCCTGTGGCCATGTCTCTGTTTTCCTTAGATAATATGCTGCCCGCATGAGTGCGGCAACCCGGCGCGATTGGTCTGTGACGAAAGACTGGCGGCCGTATTAGGGAAGACAGTGGGTCGAAATAGGCAAACGTAGCAAGGCCGCATATGCGCGCTTTTTTGGTGGAAGTAAAGGCGATTAAATCGGCGTCGGATTTGCGTCGGCACCCTGTCGGACTTCCGTCGGACCCCAACGCGCGGCGCATTTGGACGGGGTTTACCAACTGTGGGCAGAGTTTGCGTGTCTCGAACAGGAGTGCTCCGCCGATGAATGTCCCGCTCAAACGAATGACCAAATCCCAACGCATCGCCCGCGACAAGCTGAGCCACTACCTATGGCTTGCCTCTCAGGAGGAGGAAATCTCGACCGCCATGCGCAGCGAGGTCCCCCTGGCGTGGTACCGGCTGGCCACCGATCTGGACGTGCAGGAGCCGAAGATGAAGGTGACACTGCGGCTGGACGAAAGCGTCGCCAAATTCTTCCGCGCGATGGGCCCGGGCTACCAGACCCGTATCAACCGGATTCTAGGCACCTGGGCGCAACTGAAAATCGGCGAGGCGCTGGAATGGGAACGCAAGATCAACGAAATCCAGCAAGAAAATTTCAACGCGAAAGTGGCGGAGAGCGATATGAAGCGGTGGGAGGTTTAGTCCCACCGCAGATGATTTAAAGGTCAGCCGCAGCTGCACCTGCACTGCCCGCAACTGCGCCTGCAATAGCACCACCGATCCCACCAAGAAGGAAGCCGGCGCCACCCCCGGCAAGATCTGTAAGTGCAATCTTCCAAAACCGCCTGCGCCGTGCTTGTGTGTCGCCAGCGGTGTCTGCGGTTAGTTGATCGAGACCGTTCTGGACCGATGCGGCTGCGATTTGCTGCAACGCGATGACCACAAGTTCAGCCTCGTCCTGAATTGAAGCGCGACGCATTCGGTCGAGGTCGGCCAGGCCGAGATCTTTCTTTTTGATGTCAATAGCGGCGACAGTTTTACGCAGCGCTTTTTCCGCCTTGTGCGAGAGAACCCCGCGCGCGCAGCCCGCTCGAATTGTTGCATAGGCCAGATCATCAGGACCAAAGTCTTTCTCAAGCCCATCAAGTATAT
>CAYGQQ010000017.1:0-43313 GCA_964352105.1 uncultured Rhodobacterales bacterium
CCTTACAGGGCAGTGGAACGAACCGGTCGATCTGCGCCGGGATCGGCAGCAGGGTTTGCAAGCTGCGCCCATCGGTTTTGCGCGAAAGCTGCAGCGCAAGGGAGAAACCCGCATTGGGGATGAACGGGAACGGATGCGCCGGATCGATGGCCAGAGGCGACAGGACCGGGAACACGTTGGACATGAAATAGCTGTCCAGATAGCTGCGATCCGCCTTCGACAAATCTCCCACTTCAGCCAGATAAACGCCTTGCTCCTCCATCGCATCCTTGAGCATTTCCCAGGTGTTGTCTTGCTGACCGATCAACTCGCGCGCGGCGGCATCGATCAGGACCAGTTGCTCTGCCGGGGTGCGGCCATCGGAGGCAGGTATGGTGTTGCCAGCATTGGCAAGCTCGCGCAGACCCGCCACGCGCACGGTGTAGAATTCATCAAGATTGGTTGCGGAAATAGCCAGAAACCGGACCCGTTCCATCAAAGGCACGCGCGGGTTCAGAGCTTCTTCCAACACGCGGGTGTTAAACGACAGCCAGCTCAGCTCACGATTGAAGAAGCGGTCCGGACCGTTCAGGTCCAGATCGTCCAACGACATAGGCTCCGGATAATCCGAAGCAAGGAAATCGGTCAGGTTCATCGACCCGCTGCTAATGTCAGAATGTAACGTCACAATGAATTATGCAGTATTTTCAGGGGGAATGTCCAGATCACTTGCGATAATCTCGCGCGCCAGTGCGATCCCGATGGGCCGCTTTTCGCGCAGCGCGGTCTGGTCCATCTCCGTGACAAATCGCTGCGCACTGGCATAATTGCGCGGCAGACGCGGCAGAATATAGCTAAGCAAATTCGAAGGGATGTTAATCTGACGATCCGCAAAGAGCTTCATCAAAATCGCTGTCAGAAGCATATCATCCATCGGCTCTATTCGGGCCAGACTTGCTGCTGACAGCCGGCTTTGCAGGTCTTTGAGCTGGAAGCCCGCCCGGTTTGGCGCGGTCTTGGTTGTCATCAACAAGGGCTGCCCTGCCGCGGCGGCCAGGTTGTGCAAATGAAAGAGCGCGGTTTCCTGTTCTGTGTCACCCGCGACCGCGTCGATATCTTCCACAACGACCGGAGCCTCCGATACGGCATCAAGGGACTGAGATGCCATTTCCGCAGCCGCCAGGATTTTGGCACCGACCTGTCCGGCCCAGACATGGGCCAGATGGGTTTTGCCTGCCCCTTCAGGCCCCAGCAGAACCATCTTGCCCTGCGGCCAGGTCATGAAATCTTCCAGGAGGGCGACCGCCATCTGGTTGGCCTCAGAGACGAAAAAGTCGTCACGGCCCAATGCCGGTTTTGAGGCAATAGGAAAGGTGAGTTGCTCTGCCATCGCGGTTATGCGTCGTCGGTTTTGTCCAGGCCCCGGTAGAGCCTGCTTTGACGGTATTGATCCGTTCCAAACCGCGCCACCACGCCAATGGCCGCTGCCACCGGCACCGCGATCAGCATGCCCACGAATCCGAACAGCGTGCCGAAAACTGACAGGGCCAGAAGCAGCCAGACCGGGTGCAGGCCCACGCTGCCGCCGACCAGTTTCGGGGTCAGGATATTGCCTTCCAGAAACTGTCCGATGCCGAAGACAACCGCCACGGCGGCGATCATTGCAGGTGTGTCCCAGAACTGAAACAGCGCCAAGCCCAGCGCGAGGCCTCCGCCAACCAGCGCCCCGACATAGGGAATGAATGAGATCAGCCCAGCGATGAAGCCCACGACAAGCCCGAATTGCAGACCGACCAACATCAGTGCCGTGCCGTAAAATACCCCGAGGATCGCGCAAACAGTGATCTGGCCGCGCACGAAATTCGCCAGTGTCTGATCGATTTCGGAGGCGATCTGGCGAATAACAGGCGCGTGGTCACGTGGCAGCAGACTGTCGATCTTGGCGACCAGATTGTCCCAATCCAGCAACAGGTAGAAGGCCACGACAGGCACGACGACGATAAAGACGATGGCGGAGATTACCCCCAATGCAGAGCTAAACACGCGGTTTGCAAGTTCTGCACCGCGGCTCTGGATCGTCTCTCCGATGGAGCTGAGCGATTTGCGCAAGGTAGAGCTTTCGTCACCCAGCGCGGGGAACCGCTCCGACAGGAACACCTGCAATTGCTTGAACAGATCAGGTGCGGTTTCAAACAGTTGTATCGCCTGCTCGATCACCATCGGGATGATCAGAACGGCCATCAGGATGAAGACCAGAATTGCGACAATGCTGATGATCGAGGTCGCTATGATACGCGACGCGCCGATCTTTTCCAGCCTGTCCGCCAGCGGGTCCATCATGTAGGCGATGGCCCCCCCGACGATGAAAGGCAGCAAGACATCACCCAGAAACCAAAGCGCAGCGAGAAACACTGCGGCTGCGACGCCCCAGTACTTCATTTGATCTCGGACCGGCAATGCCATCTCGGTTTCCCCTGCTCTGACCTGCTACCTGCCTCTGGACGCGGACAGTTTCAATAAGCACCTTGTAACAGAATTGTAAAATATTTTGCGGGATACTTGAAAATGGCCAATCAAAAGCCACCTCGTTTCTAAACATAACTAAAAGGGTCAGAAAACGATGTTTCTCGCGCGTGCGTTCGACAATTTCTTCAAAAGCGATGCTGCAGGGGGAATATTACTCATGATGTCTGCGTTGGCGGCCCTGCTGGTTGCCAACTCGCCGCTCAACATCTTCTACGATGGATTTCTGAGCACCTATTTCGCGGTCACGCTTGGCGGGGAAGGCCTGTCCAAACCGTTGATTTTGTGGATCAATGACGGCTTGATGGCGATCTTCTTCTTCCTGATCGGGTTGGAGTTGAAGCGCGAAATCCTTGAAGGGAAACTCAAAAATCCGCGCGACGTGATCCTGCCAGGATTTGCAGCGGTCGGCGGCATGGCCATACCGGCTTTGATCTTTGTGGCGTTGAACGCGGGCAGCCCTGAGACAATCAAAGGGTGGGCGATCCCGGCCGCAACAGACATCGCCTTTGCTTTGGGCATCCTGGCTTTGGTGGGAACGCGGGCCCCGGTGGCGCTGAAAGTGTTCCTTCTTACGCTCGCTATCCTCGACGATTTGGGCGCGATCATCATCATCGCTCTGTTTTACACGGCCGACTTGAAAGCTTACTTCCTGCTTCTGGCCCTCATCCCACTGGCGGTCCTGATCGTTATGAACCTGAAGGGCATGCACCGGATTGCGCCCGCGATCCTTGCGGGTGGCGTGATGTGGTTCTTCGTGCTGGAATCTGGTGTTCATGCGACACTGGCGGGCGTTATCACTGCGTTTTTTATACCGTTGAAAGACCGCCGCGGTGGCTCCCCGCTGCACACGATTGAGCATGGGCTTGCGCCTTATGTCCTCTACATGATCGTGCCGATTTTTGCCTTCGCAAATGCCGGGGTCGTCCTGACCGGGTTGTCGCTTGATGACTTCCTGTCACCGCTGGCCTTAGGCATCGCGCTGGGCTTGGTTCTGGGCAAGCAAATCGGTGTATTCGGCTTTGTCTATCTGTTGGTGAAAATGGGCTTTGCCAAGCTGCCACACGGCGTGAACTGGATGCATATCTACGGCGTCGCCTGTCTTGCGGGTATTGGCTTTACTATGTCGCTCTTCATTGGCGCGCTGAGTTTCGACGATCCTGACCTGATGAACCAGGTGCGTCTGGGCGTGCTGACAGGGTCCGTGATTTCCGCCATCACCGGCTACACATTGCTGGTCTGGGCAAGCTCCAGAAATGCTGTCCCAGAGGTTGAGGCCGCCGCCGAATAGGCCTTGCTCAAGACCGCCTCATGAACTCAGAAAAGCCCCGCCAAATTCGGCGGGGCTTTATCATTTCCGAGCGTCGATTACTGCCGCGCTTGGCGGATCAGCGACAGGATATCCTTGGCGGCTTCAGGGATATTTGTGCCCGGGCCAAAAATCGCCTTAACTCCGGCTTTATAGAGGAAGTCGTAGTCTTGCTGCGGGATCACACCGCCGCAAATCACAAGGATGTCCCCTGCCCCAGCAGCTTCCAAAGCCTCCACAAGTTTCGGGGCCAATGTCTTGTGGCCCGCCGCCTGACTGCTGATCCCGATGACATGAACATCATTGTCGAGCGCGTCCTGAGCGGCTTCCTCAGGGGTCTGAAAGAGCGGCCCTACATCCACATCAAAACCGATATCGGCGAAGGCCGTGGCGATTACCTTGGCTCCACGGTCATGGCCATCCTGACCCATTTTCACCACCAGCATGCGCGGTCTGCGGCCTTCTTCCTCGGCAAATGCCTCCACATCGGCCTGGATCGCCGCGAAGCCCTCGTCGCCCTCATAGGCGGCACCGTAAACACCGGCGAGCGTCTTGACTTCGGCCCGGTGGCGTCCAAACGCTTTTTCCATTGCCATGCTGATCTCTCCAACTGTTGCGCGTGCGCGGACGGCATCCACGGCCAACGCAAGTAGATTACCCTCGCCAGAGCGCGCCGCCGCCTCAAGCGCGGCAAGCGCGCCATCGACAGCCGCGGCATCCCGGCTTTGCCGGATGCTGCCCAGCCGCTTTACCTGCGCCTCCCGAACGGCAAAATTATCAACGTCGCGAATGTCGAGGTCTTCTTCCTGATCAAGGCGGAACTTGTTGACGCCGACGATCACCTCTTCACCGCGGTCAACCGCGGCTTGCCGTCTGGCAGCCGCTTCCTCGATACGAAGCTTGGGCATGCCAGAGGCCACGGCCTTGGTCATACCGCCCATCTCGTCGATCTCTTCGATCAGTTTCCAAGCTTCTTCGGCCAGATCAGAGGTCAGCTTCTCGACATAGTAAGACCCCGCCAGCGGGTCGACGACTTTGGTCACCTTGGTCTCGTTCTGCAAGATCAGCTGCGTGTTGCGTGCGATCCGGCTGGAGAATGCAGTTGGCAGGGCAATCGCCTCATCAAACGAGTTCGTGTGCAGGCTCTGCGTGCCGCCCAAAACCGCGCTCATTGCCTCATAGGCGGTGCGCACGATGTTATTGTAGGGGTCTTGTTCCTGCAGGCTGACACCCGATGTCTGGCAATGGGTGCGTAGCATCTTGGAGCTTTCTTTCTTGGGGTTAAATTCGCTCATGATGCGGTCCCAAAGGAAGCGCGCGGCGCGCAGCTTCGCAGCCTCCATGAAGAAGTTCATCCCGATGGCAAAAAAGAAACTGAGCCGCCCTGCAAAGGCATCGACATCCATGCCGCGCTCTATCGCGACCCGGACATATTCGCGACCATCGGCCAGCGTGAAGGCCAGTTCCTGCACCAGGTTCGCGCCCGCCTCCTGCATGTGGTAGCCGGAGATCGAGATGGAGTTGAACTTCGGCATCTCCTGCGACGTATATTCGATGATATCTGCTACGATCCGCATCGAGGGTTCGGGCGGGAAGATATAGGTGTTGCGCACCATGAATTCCTTGAGGATATCGTTCTGAATCGTGCCAGAGAGCGCCGCGCGATCAACACCTTGTTCCTCCCCTGCGACAATGAAGCTGGCCAGCACCGGGATCACTGCGCCGTTCATTGTCATCGAAACGGAAATCTTGTCGAGCGGGATGCCATCAAAGAGGATTTTCATATCCTCCACGGAATCAATCGCCACACCAGCCTTGCCAACGTCACCCACGACCCGTTCGTGATCACTGTCATAGCCCCGATGGGTCGCCAGATCGAAGGCCACGGACACGCCCTGCTGACCTCCGGCCAGGCCCTTTCGATAAAAGGCGTTGCTTTCCTCGGCGGTGGAGAAGCCGGCATATTGCCGGATCGTCCAGGGCCTGCCGGTATACATGGTGGCGCGGGGCCCACGGGTGAACGGAGCCTCCCCGGGCATGGAGCCCATATGTGCCAGATCTTCGGCATCTGCAGCGGTGTAGACCGGCTGGACATCAATCCCTTCCGGGCTGGCCCAGGTCAATTCGTCCAGTGGGCGGCCCCGGAGCTCTTTGTTAGCCCGTTCCGACCAGTCTTTCTTTGGGTCGCTCATGGCGCCTTCCTCTCGTGTCTGTCGGCCCGCCGAATGTTTCCCCGGTCGGGCCCAAATATGTCGCCAACCCATCTGCCCCGGATGTGAGCCAGCTGATGTCAGCACTGTAGTCTTGTTTCAGTTTCGCAATATGGTCTGCATTGAAGGGCATGTAGTGGTCCCCATGGGTTCGCATCTGCGCGGCCCCTTCATGATCGCCACGGTCTGACAGGCAGACCGCCAATTCCTGCGGATCGCGTGATGGGTTGCACCACGGATTGGTCGTGCGTGCACCCATCGGGACAGGACGCCCAGTGATCGCGGCAAGTTGGCTTTCGGGCTGACTGCCCCAAGCCTCAAACGGCCAGACCATGATCTGCGCTTGCGGGAACGCTTGCGCCACATCGATGATCAGATGCTGCCAGCGGCGCGGTTGCGTCACCATCATATCAAGGCTTTCCGCGCCCGGAACACGCATCCCGGAGCGAATACGGAACGACAGGGCGGAGGCCCAGTGCCGCTCATAAGATCGGATCGCGATGCCGATCTTAACTTTGTTGCCCGCGAAGGCCGGCGCAAACCGTGCCATGCGTTCGCCCGCCTGACTGTAGAGCATGCTGGAGCGGAAATTTTCGGCCATCGTGCCGATCATGTTTTCTTCGCTGATCACCAGATGCCTGGCGCGTTCAGCCTGTGCACGGCTGAGCGCGATTTTGATCCGGCCAATCGATCTGCTCCAAAGTCTTTCGTCTGCCGGGCTCAGGAAAACAGGATCCTTGACCAGACCTGCAAACAGCCCGTCGCGGGTTTGTCGTGGGCCCCAAAACCGGGTGCCGTGATCGCGCAAAACGCGGTCATTGTTGTACATAAACTGTTGAAACGTCGTCGTGCCGGTTCGATGCGCACCGATATGCAGACAAATATCCATTTTTCCCCAAGCTCCTGTTGACGGGTCCCACACCCGGATCAACGCAAAACTATGGAGAAGAAGGCTATCAAAGCTCTTAACAGCTCTTTGCGCACGTATTTGTGCAATTTGCCCCTTAGCAAAGCTGAAAAAGCGCCCTATATCTTGAACGTAAGGAGCTTGAATGAAAACTGTTATATATACTGTTTTTGCTGCATTTTTTGCCACTTCGGCATGGGCAGCCGACCTGTCAACCGATGAGCCCACCACATTGGAGGGACCCGGTCCATATGACGCATTTGAGTTGGATTTGAACGATTTTCTGTGGCTGAAACGGCCGATTGTCGTGTTTGCCGATACTGAGGCCGATCCAAGATTTATCCAGCAGATGGACCTTTTGACATCCCGCCTAGAAGCGCTTGACGACCGCGATGTGGTCATTCTGACAGACACTGATCCGGCGGCGGAATCCGATATTCGCCTGAAGCTGCGGCCACGCGGCTTCATGATGGTTCTGATCGGCAAGGATGGCGGCGTGAAGCTGCGCAAGCCCGCGCCGTGGAGCGTGCGCGAGATCGGCCGCGTCATCGACAAGATGCCAATGCGACAGCAAGAGCTGCGCGACCGCAGGCTCTCCGACAATTGAGCGACCGTGCGCGGTGTGCACGGCATTGATATGTCAGGCTGCGCGATCACTCAAATTCCATGATCACGTCGTCAACGGCCAGATTATCGCCTGCTGACGCGTTGATCTTGCTGACCACACCTTTGCGTTCCGCCCTTAGGATGTTTTCCATCTTCATCGCCTCGACGGTGCACAGGGCCTGTCCTTCCTCAACCTGATCACCGACACTGACATCGACTTTGACGATCAGACCCGGCATCGGGCAGAGCAGCAGTTTTGACGTATCCGGCGCGACCTTTTCGATCATCAAGGCGGCCAGTTCAGCCTGCGCGGGCGTGCGGATATGGACCCGCATATCAGCGCCACGCGTTCTGACCCGGAACCCGCTTGTGATCTTGTCGATTTTCAGCACCAGCGGCGCGCCGTCGACATCGAGAACCGCAAGGCTTTTGCCCGGCACCCAGTCAGAGCTGACGCGGTGCTTGTCCCCGCCTGAATGCTTAACGGTCGCGCCGTCTTTGTCGGCTTTCACCTTCAGATCAAAGCGCGTGCCGTCCATTGTTACGACCCAGTCTTTGCCAACCTTGCGGCGGTGGTTGTCCATCGTGCCGGAAATGCGCGCGCGGCGGATCTCGGCCACGCGGTGCATCGCCGCGACGGCGGAGGCAACCCGGCGTTGTGCATCCTCAGACAGGGTAACGCCCTGAAACCCATCGGGGAATTCTTCCTCGATAAAGGCCGTTGTCATATTGCCGGAGGTAAATTTCTCGTGGTCCATAACAGCGGAACAAAACGGCAGGTTATGCCCGATGCCTTCGACCTCAAAACTATCCAGCGCCACCCGCATTCCTTCAATGGCGGCGGCCCGGTCCGGGCCCCATGTGCAAAGTTTGGCGATCATCGGATCGTAATACATGGAGATTTCGCCGCCTTCATAGACGCCCGTGTCATTGCGCACGACATGGGATTTCTTGGCCACTTCTTCGGGCGGGCGGTATTTCGTCAGACGCCCGATAGAGGGCAGGAACCCACGATAGGGATCTTCCGCATAAAGCCTGCTTTCCATCGCCCAGCCCGTCAGCTTGATGTCCTTTTGCTTGAGTTTGAGCTTCTCGCCATACGCCACGCGGATCATCTGTTCGACCAGATCGACGCCGGTGATCAGCTCGGTCACGGGGTGCTCCACCTGCAAGCGCGTGTTCATCTCCAGGAAGTAGAAGTTGCGCGCGCCATCGACAATGAACTCCACCGTCCCGGCTGAGGTATAGCCCACAGCCGCCGCCAGGGCGCAGGACTGCTTGCCCATGGCTTCGCGCGTGGCTTCATCAAGGAATGGCGAGGGGGCCTCTTCGATCACTTTCTGGTTGCGGCGCTGGATAGAGCATTCGCGTTCCCCCAGATAGATCGTGTTGCCATGGGCGTCGGCCAGAACCTGAATTTCGATGTGTCGCGGCTGTGTGACGAATTTTTCGATAAAAATCCGATCGTCGCCGAAGGAATTCGCAGCCTCGTTCTTGGAGGACTGGAAGCCCTCGCGCACTTCGTCTTCCTTCCAGGCGATCCGCATGCCTTTGCCGCCGCCGCCTGCTGAAGCCTTGATCATCACCGGATAGCCTATTTCGCCCGAGATTTTCACTGCCTCGTCGGCATCCGCGATCAGCCCCATATAGCCCGGCACCGTCGACACCCCGGCCTCCTGGGCGATCTTCTTGGAGGTTATCTTGTCCCCCATCTTCTCAATCGCGCCTTTTGGCGGGCCGATAAAGGCAACACCTGCCGCTTCCAGTGCTTCGGCGAACTTCGCGTTTTCCGACAGGAAGCCGTAGCCCGGATGGACCGCTTCCGCGCCGGTCTTCTTGATGGCCTCCATCACCTTTTCGATCACGATATAGGACTGATTGGCCGGGGCCGGGCCGATATGCACGGCCTCATCGGCCATCCGGACATGCAGCGCCTGCGCATCCGCGTCGGAATAGATCGCGACTGTTTTGATCCCCATTTTGCGCGCGGTTTTGATAACACGGCAGGCAATCTCACCCCGGTTGGCAATCAGTATTTTCTTGAACATCAGGGATTTCCTTTCAGGCGCAGACCCGCGCCACGACGATTGTGAAGGTAGAGTGTTGGGCACGAAAAACGGCCGCCCCGCCTGCTGGCGAAACGACCGTTTGATTTCGTGATAAAGCCCCGAAGGGCGTTGTTCAGATTATTGGCAGACGCCTGCATCGTCGCAGAACACGCCAGCAAGCCCACCAAGGATTGCGCCTGTTCCAACGTCTCCGCCTGTGGCTTTTGAAATGGCTGCGCCGCCCGCTGCGCCCACAAGTCCGCGTTCTGCATCGCTGTCGCACGCGCTGAGGACACCGACACTTGTGAGAAGTGCAATCGTGAATAAGGTCTTCCGCATAGGTTTTCTCCTGTTTTCCTGCTCGTTCTAGACCACATACCAAATGGTCCACGCCTTACAAATCGGCGTGATGCAAGGAAACGGCAAGCTTTCGCACAGTTTTTAGGTCCGCACTCCGCGAAAACCTGCTCATTTGACAGGATCCCAACGAACGGAAGAGGTCTACTCACCTGAGCAGACCTCTCCAGAGGGGAAGGGTAACGGTTTGTGTTGAAAGGACGCAATTCTGTGCTGCAGGGGCGTCCTGACAAGATAAGGATGCCGTAGCGGAAAGATTCCCGAAAGTAAGGAAACCCTGACTGAGATTTATCGGCCAAAACTCGCCGATACGCTTTATTTATAAGCTGATTCACGCCTGCCATCAGCTCGGTGCCACCGTGTAATTCGGGTCAAATACGGCCGGGAAATTCGCCTGTATCTGGGCCAGATCGAGTTGCAGGAGTGCGTCGTAACTCTCTGGGTCAAATGGGTCTTCTGCGGCCACAACCTCGCGGCCCAGGACCCATGACAAACGCCCCGCATCAAGGTTTCCGCGCTCAAAAACCTCCGTGCCGAAATAATCATAAAGCGCCCAGAGGAACCCCTCATCAGCGCGCCGGTCGGCGGGTTTTCGATCTGCATAGCGCGCGCGCGCGACCAAAGGCGTGACACCTTTCTTGTTTTCGCGGCGGATTGTAAATTGGAAATCTGTTCCCGGCAGGCGCGATGGGAAGCCTTTGTGTTTCAGCATCGCGACCCCCTCGCATGATAGTCAAGCCGGGGGGTGTTCAGAGCGGGCGCGAAGGCCCGCTCTGAAAATAGCTTAGTACTTGGAGTAAGTGGGCTCTTCGACCACTGGATCCACGATAACAACTTCTTCTTCTTGCTGGCCACCGCAGGCTGCAACGATTGCCACAAAACCCAATGCGATGATTGCTTTAAGACTCTTCGACATTTCTGTCTCCTGTTTAGTTTTGGTTGCGACGATTGCAGAAAATTTCCACCCCCATCACTGTCCGTAGATTTGGCCGCACTCACGCGCCCTTCAAGCAACTTATCTGATGCAAACGGCGATTCATACCGCCCAAACCACGCAATTTCTGGGCCTGTTGCAGCAACGCATAGAATGTCAAAAAATGAAGAACGTCGATCAACATGTTGTGTTTGCATCATAATCCATCCCAAATACAGGCGCCGTCCGTGACTGAAAATGCATCGAAGTACTGTGCGACATTCGGCGCAGTTTCGCCGAGAGCGACCGGATCAGACGAAATAGAGACAATTATTTGCTCAACCTTCGGCGCGGAGCGTTGCGCGATCTTCAGTCCTGATACGGTGCACAGAAACTCAAAATCCGCTTCCAGCGCCTCAAACCCGTATGTTTCCGTGTCCGCAATTTCTGGCGCGACGAATCTTAGGCGCAGTTTCTTGGCTTGCGCTGACAGCACGCCTGCGGGCTCAAAGATCACTTCGGGCGGATCAAACGCCAGCCCCGACGGGGCCGTGATCCGATGCTTTTCAGCCACGCTCAGCCCGGGCAACACCAACAGCCCGGCGAAGGTTATGAAGCATGTGCGCATCACGGGGCTGGTCGCCTCGCGAGACAGTCGATTTCCACCAAGGCACCAACAGCAAGGGCCGTGACGCCAACGGTTGTCCGCGCAGGCAAGCGATCCGCAGGGAAAAAGCTTTTGTATGTGGTGTTGAACGCTGCGTAGTCACGTTCAAATTCCGTCAGGAAACAACGGCATTGCACCACATGGGAAAGATCAAGCCCGACGCCTTTGAGAACCGTCTCCAGGTTGTCCATGACCTGACGGGTCTGCGCTTCAATGCCTGCCACCAATGGCGCATCAGGCGCACCCGGTACTGTCGGCATTTGCCCGGTCAGGATTACCCAACCATCGGCCTCCACCGCATGGGAAAACGGGGCCACATGCGTGGGCGCATCGTCAATGTTGTGAAATTCCGGCATCACGCCCTCTTACAACGGAATATTGTCGTGCTTTTTCCATGGGTTCGTCAGCTGCTTGCCCCGCAGCGAGGCAAAGGCCCGCGCGACCCGCTTGCGGGTGGAATGGGGCATAATAACCTCGTCGATGAAGCCTTTTTCGGCAGCCACAAACGGGTTGGCGAAACGGTCTTCATATTCGGCCGTGTGCGCCTCAATCTTCTCTTTGTCACCTAGGTCCGCGCGGTACAGGATCTCCACAGCACCTTTCGCGCCCATCACCGCGATCTCGGCTGTGGGCCACGCGTAGTTGAAATCGCCCCGCAGATGCTTGGAGGCCATCACGTCATAGGCCCCGCCATAGGCTTTGCGGGTGATCACGGTCACTTTCGGCACTGTCGCCTCGCCATATGCAAACAGCAGCTTCGCCCCGTGCTTGATCACACCGCCATATTCCTGGCTGGTGCCGGGCAGAAATCCCGGTACATCCACCAGCGTCAGGATCGGAATTTCAAACGCATCGCAGAACCGCACGAAACGCGCCGCCTTGCGCGAACTGTCGATGTCGAGACAGCCCGCAAGAACCATCGGTTGGTTCGCGACAACGCCAACCGAGCGACCTTCAAGACGGATAAACCCGGTCAGAATGTTCTTCGCGAAATCTTCCTGAATCTCGAAGAAATCGCCCTCATCAGCGAGCTTTGTGATCAGCTCTTTCATGTCATAAGGCGTGTTGGGATTGGACGGGATCAGCGTATCGAGGCTGTCCTCGATCCGGGCTGGATCATCAAAAAACGGCCGCACAGGGGGCTTTTCACGATTGTTGAGCGGCAAAAAGTCCACCAGCCTGCGCACTTCAGCCAAAGCCTCCACATCATTTTCAAACGCGCCATCGGCCACAGATGATTTCTTGGTGTGGGTCGACGCTCCACCAAGCTCTTCTGCGGTGACGACTTCGTTGGTGACTGTTTTGACCACGTCGGGCCCGGTGACAAACATGTAGGAGCTGTCTTTGACCATGAAGATGAAGTCGGTCATCGCAGGCGAATAGACGGCGCCGCCCGCACATGGCCCCATGATCACACTGATCTGCGGCACGACACCGGAGGCCATGATGTTGCGTTGGAACACCTCGGCATAGCCCGCAAGCGAAGCGACACCTTCCTGAATACGCGCGCCACCGGAATCGTTGATGCCAATGACAGGGGCGCCGTTTTGCACGGCCATATCCTGGATCTTGCAGATCTTCTGTGCATGCGTTTCAGACAGCGAGCCGCCGAAAACGGTGAAATCCTGACTAAAGACGTAGACCAAGCGGCCATTGATCGTGCCCCAGCCCGTGACCACGCCGTCGCCTGCTGGCCGGTCTTCTTGCATGTTGAACTCGGTGCAACGATGCGCCACGAACATGTCGAACTCTTCGAAACTGTCTTCATCAAGCAAAAGCTGGATACGCTCCCGCGCGGTCAGCTTGCCTTTGCTGTGTTGCGCCGCAATTCTGCGCTCACCGCCACCTAAGCGTGCATCGTCACGCCGCGCTTCCAATTCCGACAAGATGTCTTTCATCCGAATGCCCCTTTGAAATTTTCGCAAACCTATACGGTTTCATTGCCTGATCAAAGTCCGGAAATGCAAATTTGCAAATCTTGTAAATATATCATGTAGAATATTGCAAATTTGCGAACTCCCTGCGCACAGCCCCTGTGTGAAATGGACGTTAGACCTTGCTCAGAGAACGCAGTATGGGTTGTTGCATGAGTTCAATGCCCGTGGTCCGCTTCATGGACCGCTCAACCCCACCACATATATTCACTTTGATCCTGCTCGCAGGGGTCAGCGCCATGAGCATGTCTGTATTCTTGCCGTCCCTGCCCCGCATGACGGATGAATTCGCGACAGAATATGGCGTTATGCAGCTGGCAGTGTCGCTCTATCTTGCCTGCACGGCGATCATCCAGATTTTTGTAGGCCCATTATCGGACAAATACGGGCGGCGACCGATTGTTCTGGGCTCGATTGTGATCTTCGTGCTGGCCTCCATCGGGTGCTTTTTCTCCACGACCATCGAGGTTTTCCTGTTCTTCCGAATGCTGCAAGCCGCCGTTGCCGTAGGCATGGTCGCCAGCCGCGCCATCGTGCGCGATATGGTGCCTCAGGAAGAAGCGGCCTCGATGATCGGCTATGTCAACATGGGCATGGCCTTGGTGCCGATGTTTGCGCCCATGATTGGCGGCGCGCTGGACCATTTTTTCGGTTGGCGCGCGGTCTTTTTGTTCATGATCGCGTTCGGGGCGCTGCTTGCATGGCTCTGCTACAAAGACCAGGGAGAGACGATCCGGTCTTCCGGCTTAAGCTTTCGCGAACAATTCCGCCAATACCCGGAACTTTTCACGTCGCGACGATTCTGGGGCTATGTGTTCGCCGCCGCCTTCGCATCAGGCGCGTTTTTCGCCTTCCTTGGTGGCGCGCCATTTGTTGCGACAGAAGTCTACGGGGCCTCTCCCGCCATGGCTGGTTTTTTCTTCGGCATCCCGGCCCTTGGATATGCGACAGGGAACTTCATTTCCGGGCGCTTCTCGGTCAGGTTTGGGATCGACCGAATGATCGTCGCGGGCACGATCCTTCTGAGCATCGGCATGGCGCTGTCCGTTCTGACCAGCTACGCGGGCTATGGCAGCCTCTATCAGTTCTTCGGCTTCTGCATCTTCGTGGGCCTGGGCAATGGCCTGGTTTTACCAAATGCAACCGCGGGTATGTTGTCCGTGCGCCCGCATCTGGCGGGAACCGCCAGCGGCATTGGCAGCGCTATCATGATTGGCGGCGGGGCAGCGCTGTCGGCGTCGTCAGGTGCGATGTTGACAAACACGTCCGGCAGCCTGCCCTTGCAATGGATCATGCTGATCACATCGCTCTTCAGTATGGCATCGATTTTCTACGTTCTGATCCGGGCGCGCCAAGTCGGCACCAGCTGATCCCGGTTGCGTGTTCGCACTGGACGATGGCAGTTTGCAAAGTCTAGAAAGACGCTAGCAAATCTGCAAAGGACGCAGCATGGCCACACAAAAACTTTATGCCGGGGCGAAACTCCGGGAGGTCCGCACCCGGATCGGCCTGAAGCAGCGGGAATTTGCCGCCAAGCTTGGCGTGTCGCTGCCCTATCTCAACCAGATGGAAAACAACAATCGGCCCGTATCGACCGGCGTTGTGTTGGCGTTAGCGCAGGAATTTGGCTTCGACGTGACAGAGCTTTCTTTGGGCGATGCCGGCCGGATGGTATCAGACATGCGCGAAGCCCTTGCGGACCCGGTCTTTGCCGAAAGCGACACGCCACAAGCGGACCTGCATCTGACCGCCTCCAACGCGCCCAATTTTGCGCGTGCATTCTTGGAGCTGCACCGTGCCTATAAGCAAACCCATGAACGCCTCGCCTCCCTTGATGAAGCGCTCGGTCGCGAAGATGCCCGCGTGCAGCCCAGCCCATGGGAAGAGGTCCGCGATTTCTTCCATTATTGCGACAATTACATCGACGCCGTAGACCGCGCGGCAGAGCATTTTGCAAACGCGCTGCACGACGATATTTTGCGCAGCCCGCCCCATGGATTGAAGGTCGAATTGTCCGATAACAGCGCGTTGCGAAGCTATGATCCCTCGCTTGGATCGCTCGTCCTGTCGCGACGGGCAAGCCCCGCGACGCAACGGTTCCAGCTTTTGCATCAGGTGGCGCTGCTGCAACACGACAAACTTCTTGAGGCGACACTCGATCTGGGTCGGTTCAGGTCAGATGCCGCACGCGATATCGCAAAGATCGGTCTGGCAAACTACTTCGCGGGTGCTGCTTTGATGCCCTACGCCAAGTTTCTGGATGCGGCACAAGTCACCCGCCACGATCTGGAGCAACTGGCCGACCGGTTCGGAGCCTCCATTGAACAAGTGGCGCACCGGTTGTCGACACTTCAAAGGCCCGGCGCGAAAGGCGTGCCTTTTTTCTTTGTCCGTGTCGATCAGGCCGGCACCATCACCAAACGCCACTCCGCCACCCGGTTGCAGTTCGCCCGCTTCGGCGGGGCCTGCCCTTTGTGGAACGTCCACAGAGCCTTCGAGACGCCCGGGCATTTCTTGCGCCAACTGGCTGAGACACCCGATGGGGTTCGCTATATTTCGCTGGCGCGCGATGTGTCCAAACCTGGCGGTAGCTTCACCGCACCAACGCGCCGCTATGCTATTGGTTTGGGATGCGAGGTCAGCCATGCCGATGCATTGGTTTATGCCGATGATCTGATGCCCGCCCCCGCACAAGCCTTTGAACCTATTGGAATTTCATGCCGAATTTGCCCACGCCGTGACTGCCATCAACGTTCCGTCCCGCCGCTCGAAAGCCATCTGAGCGTGGATCACAATCAGCGCGGCACCCTGCCCTATTCGGTAGAGTAATGCGCCTTATTATCCGCGCCACCATCCTGTTCGCCTTGTTCTTCGCGACCTATTTCGGTGTGGAAAGGCTGGTTGTCTATCCGCTTGATCCGCGTGAAGTTGCACCCTCAAAAATCGGGTTGAGCACTTTCACCGCACACCGGTTTGAAACTAATGATGGCAAGAGCTTGGTCTACTGGACCCACAAGGCGCGGCCCGGCAAGCCCACGGTTTTGTACCTGCAGGGCAATGCCGGAAACCTGAGCAATCGCAGACTGCGGTTTGAGCGCCTTATTGCGCGCGGCTACGGCGTCGTAGCACTTGCCTATCGCGGCAGCTCCGGCAGTGAGGGTTGGCCAAATGAGTCCGCAATCGCGAAAGACATTCTTCATTTCTATGACGATCTGGTTAGCGGCAGGTTGCAAGCCCCCGGCCTGCGTCCGGTGATCTACGGCGAAAGCATCGGCGCCGCCGTTTCGCTGCGGTTGGTGTCCGAATTGCCGCCAGACACATCCCCACGCGCGATTGTTTTGGAAGCCCCGTTTTCATCCCTGAAAGATGTCGCAGAAGCCATGCATCCAGCCTTGGTTTTGGCAACAGGATTGATGCAAAACCGCTGGCCGAGCTTGGACTATGCCGCGCAGATCGATGTGCCGGTTCTGGTGCTGCATGGCCGCCAAGACCCGCTGGTTCCGATCGCGCAAGGCAGGGCAGTTTTCGACGCACTCCCCGGGCGCGACAAGACCTTCTTTGAGGTCCCGGACGCGGAACATATCGACGTCTGGAAGGCTTCTGCGCAACGCAAATTGTACCAGTTCCTCAACCGGTTCAATTAACTGCGCGCGGCGCGCCACCCATAGGCTTCCGCCTCTTGCCGGGTGCAGAAAATACGCTCTCCCTGGGTCTCGGAAATGCGGGTATTGGCATAGTGTTTGTTGCCGGGAACGTGATAAATCCGCTCCCCGCTTGCAGAGATATTACCTTTAATAACACAGCTTTCCGGTACGACAGGTGTCGCGGTCCGCCGATAAAGCTCCGGGTCTGGAAAATCGGTTGACCAAAGACCGTTGCTTGCCGCCTTTGCTGCGCGTTCTTCAGCGACATAGGCGCGGCTGTAGCGGCTGTAGGCACGTGCGTAGCCGTCCGCCACCATGGCTTGCGACAGGTTCACATCGCCCGCAAAACATGTGGCGACGACGCGTTGATATTTTCGATCAAAATCCTCTGTCCGGCAGGTGACCGGCATCGGTCCGATCAACGCCTTGAGATGCGCACGGGCCTGACGTCCACATCCCGTTTCACCGAATTCAGGATGGGTGCAGGTTTGGCGCAACTCAGGGGCATCAATTCCGTGCAGTCGCACATTGCGCGACGTCCCGATATCAAGCGTATCGCCGTCCACAACCCGGACCGCGCCGACCAATTCCGTGACCTCTGTGCAGGCACACAAAATTAACAGACATGAAAGAAGCCTTAACATGGCCTTCTAGATGCGGGCCCGGAACCTTCGGGTCAAGGACCGCGTTAAAACACCCTTAACACAAGTAAATTTAGCGTTGATCGGTGGACCAGCTCGGATGTTCCCAAGGAACAGCGTTGTCACGGGGTAAAACTTGGCGGCCAAGAATGTGATCTGCGGCCTTCTCACCTACCATGATCGAGGGGGCGTTCAAATTGCCGTTTGTGATGCGCGGAAAGATCGAACTGTCGGCAAGGCGCAGCCCGTCAACGCCGATCACGCGAAGCTCAGGATCCACAACGGCCATCGGGTCATCTGCCCGGCCAATTTTGGCGGTTCCGCAAGGGTGATAAGCACTTTCAACGTGTTCGCGGATGAACGCATCGAGCTCATCATCGCTCTGCGCCTCGGTGCCGGGTTGAATTTCGTGCCGCACAAAGGGTGCGAAGGCCTCTTGCGCAAAAATCTCACGGGTCAGCCGGATACAGGTCCGGAAATCCTCCCAATCGGAGGGGTCGGACATATAATTGAACTCTATCTTCGGCGCGTCTGATGGGTCCGCCGAGCGCAGCGTCACCTGCCCCCGCGAGACAGAGCGCATGGGACCGACATGGGCCTGAAAGCCGTGCCCCTCGGCTGCAACTTTGCCATCATAGCGCACAGCTATCGGCAAGAAATGGTACTGAATATCAGGGTAGGACACACCCGCGCGTGAGCGTATAAACGCTGCCGCCTCAAACTGGTTTGACGCCCCCAACCCGGTCTTTGTGAACAGCCATTGCGCCCCGATCCGCGCCTTGGAAAACAGGTTCCAGTATTTGAACAGACTGACAGGCTGGCTGGCGGCCATCTGGATATACAGCTCAAGGTGATCTTGCAGGTTCTGCCCCACGCCCGCGCGGTCGGCAACAACCGAAATTCCATGCTCCGCCAAATGCTTAGCGGGGCCAATCCCCGACAGCATCAGTATCTTGGGAGAGTTCAGCGAGGACGCCGCGAGGATCACTTCTTTGCCTGCCGGGATAACCTGTGTCTGGCCACTGCAAGACACTTCGACCCCGGTGGCACGGCCGTTTTCGATCACAACCCGCCGCGCGAAGGCGCGCAGAACCTCGCAATTTCCCGTGGCTTGTGCAGGACGAAGGTAAGCGTTCGCAGAAGACCAGCGCCGACCATTGTGGATCGTGGCATCGAAGGGTCCGAACCCTTCCTGTTGATGGCCATTATAGTCGCCTGTGACCTGATAGCCCGCTTGCGCACCAGCCTCGATAAAGGCCTGGGTCAACGGGTTCTTTCCCGGCCCGCGCGACACATGCAACGGTCCGGATTTTCCGCGCCAGGACGGATCGCCCCCACGGCCCCCGTCATTCCAATTTTCCATGCGTTTGAAGTAGGGAAGGACGTCTGCGTAGCCCCATCCATCTGCGCCTTGCTCCGCCCAGTGGTCAAAGTCTTGTGCATGGCCGCGCACATAGATCATCCCGTTGATGGATGACGACCCGCCCAGCACTTTGCCACGTGGTGTTGCCAACTTGCGCCCCCCCAGATGAGGTTCAGGCTCGGACGTGTAGCCCCAATCATAGAGGCTCATATTCATCGGGTAACTCAGCGCGCCGGGCATCTGGATGAAAGGCCCCGCATCGGTGCCACCATGCTCGATCACCAGCACGGATTTACCCGCTTCCGCCAAACGGTAAGCCATCGCACAGCCTGCAGAGCCTGCGCCAATGATCACATAATCAGCAGCCATGTCAGCGCCTCACGACAACATCAAAACGGTGCATCTACCGGACCCATGCCGACATAGACCGACTTCACCTGGCTGTAGTGGTTGATCGCCTCCTTGGAGTTTTCGCGCCCCACGCCGGACATTTTCGAGCCGCCAAACGGCGCTTCAACGGGCGCAAGGTTATAGGTGTTGATCCAGCAAGAGCCCGCGTCCAGCTGCCCGATAACACGGTGCGCGCGGCTGATATCCTTAGTGAAAACACCCGCAGAAAGGCCAAATTCAGTTGCATTGGCGCGCGCCACCGCTTCCTCTTCTGTCTCAAAATCGAGGACCGACAGGACAGGGCCAAAAATCTCTTCCTGAGCGATCGTCATGCTGTCGGTGACGTCGGCGAACACGGTCGGCTCAATGTAAAAGCCGTCGCGATCTGCACGTTTGCCGCCCGCGATCAGGCGCGCGCCTTCGGATTGGCCTTTTTCCAGGTAACCCAGAACGATGTTCATTTGGTTTTCCGTCACCATAGGGCCAAAATTCGTGGCCTCATCGCGGGGGTCGCCCATCACAACCGCCTCAAGACGGGCTTTCAGGCGGGTCAAAAACGCCTCCTTAATGCCCTTTTGGACAAAGACGCGTGTCCCGTTGGAGCAGACCTGACCAGAGGAGTAGAAATTGCCCAGGATTGCGCCGCCCACAGCGTCTTCGATGTCGGCGTCGTCAAAAATCACGATCGGGGATTTGCCGCCCAACTCCATGGTGACGTGTTTCATGCCATCTGCGGCGGCGGCGTAGACCTTGCGTCCGGTTGGCACAGAGCCGGTCAGCGACACTTTATCAACGCGCGCGTCACCCACCAAGGCGGCACCCACATCGCCGTAGCCCTGAATGACGTTGTAGACGCCTGCGGGCAGGCCTGCCTCATGCAGAATTTCCGCAACTTGCAGAGCGCAAAGCGGCGTGGTCTCCGACGGTTTGAAGACCATCGAGTTGCCACAGGCCAGAGCGGGCGCACCCTTCCAGGCGGCAATTTGGGTCGGGTAGTTCCAGGCCCCGATGCCGACGCAGACGCCCAAAGGCTCGCGCTTGGTGTAGACCCAATCGTCGCCCAGTTGGATATGCTCGCCGGTCAGGCTACCTGCCAAGCCGCCGAAATATTCCAATGCGTCCGCGGCAGAGGTCGCGTCGGCCACAAGCGTTTCCTGCAAAGGTTTGCCGGTATCGAGCGTTTCAAGCTCGGACAAGGCCCGGTTACGCTCCCGCATCATATCCGCCGCACGACGCAGGACACGGCCCCGCTCTGTGCCGCTTTTCGCAGCCCAGATTTTCTGACCTGCTTTGGCCGCTTGCAGGGCTTTTTCGATGATCTCAGGCGTTGCGGAATGCAATGTGGCGATCACTTCGCCCGTTGCAGGAAATATGCAATCGATCTGACGACCGGCTTTGTCTTCGACATATTCGCCATTGATGAAATGGCTGGCTTTGGGTTGTGCATTGGTCATGTATTTCGCCTCCGGTGGGAGTTTATCTGGCAAGTAGAAACGCTATTCCCCACGGGGAAAGCGTTGATTTTCCTCAAGATTATCGAGGTTCATGTGATTGCGCATATAGCGCTCGGATGCTTTTTGGAGGGGTTGGTAGTCCCACGGGTAATAGCCACCCTTGCGCAGGGCTTCATAGACCACCCAACGCCCGGCCTGACTGTGCCTGACATCGGCATCGAACCGGTCGAGGTCCCAACGCGCCTGAGATTTGGCTTTGAGGCTGGTCAGGGTGCCTTGATGGGCAGGATCATCTGCCAAGTTGGTTAATTCATGAGGGTCGGCGTCAAGGTCGAAAAGCTGATCGGGGTCCAGCGCGCAGCGGTTGTACTTCCATTTGCCATAACGCAGCGACACCAAGGGCGCATAAGATGCCTCTGCTGCGTATTCCATGGCGACCGGCGTATCACGCGTTCCTCCCTGACCCAGCGGCACGAGGCTTTCGCCGTCGGTCCAAGGCATGACTTCGGACATGTCGACACCGGCGAGGTCACAAAGCGTCGGGCAGATGTCAATATTGGACACCGGGGTCTCAACAAGATCGTTGTTCATTTGTGGGGCGCTGATCATCAAGGGGACGCGGGCGGAGCCTTCATAAAAGCTCATCTTGAACCACAGCCCTTTGTCGCCCAGCATATCGCCGTGGTCCGAGACAAACAGGATGGTTGCGTCCTGACGTGTGGCCTCCAGCACCTCCATGACCTCGCCGATCTTGTCATCGAGATAAGAGATATTGGCGAAATATGCGCGCCGGGCGCGGCGGACCTGATCGTCGGTTATCTCAAAATTGTCGCGGTCATTTGCATCGAGGATGCGCTTGGAATGGGCGTCTTGGTCCGCGTAAGGCACCGCGCCAATTTCGGGCAGGAGATGGTCGCAGTCTTCATAGAGGTCCCAGTATTTCTTGCGCGCGACATAGGGATCATGGGGATGGGTGAAGCTGACCGTCAGACACCAGGGCCGGTCGTCATGGCCGCGCGCCAGATCGTAAAGCTTGCGGGTCGCGTTGTAGGCAACCTCGTCGTCATATTCCATTTGGTTGGAAATCTCGGCAACACCCGCCCCGGTGACCGAGCCCATGTTGTGATACCACCACTCAATCCGTTCACCGGGTTTGCGATAATCCGGCGTCCAGCCGAAATCGGCGGGGTAGATATCTGTGGTCAGACGCTCTTCAAAGCCGTGCAACTGGTCGGGGCCGACAAAGTGCATCTTGCCTGACAGGCAGGTCTGGTAGCCCGCGCGGCGCAGATGGTGCGCATAGGTCGGAATGGCGGAGCTGAATTCGGCCGCGTTGTCATAAACACCAGTACGCGAGGGCAATTGACCCGACATGAAGCTGGCGCGCCCCGGGGCACAAAGCGGCGACGCCGTGTAGCTGTTTTTGAACCGTGTCGAGCGGGCTGCGAGCTTCTTGAGATTAGGCGCATGCAGCCAATCAGCTGGCCCATCGGGAAAGAAGGTCCCATTCAGCTGGTCGACCATGAAGATCAGGATATTGGGTTTGGTCATGACGCACGTAGCTCCAGTTCAATCATGTTGAGAACGGTTCGGCTGGCTCTCGCAGGATCGGGCACATCGCCAAACGAGGCCCGGATATAAAGTCCGTCGATCAACGCCGCTGCCGTGTCCGCAATTTCGGGGGCGCGCGCGCCGCAGACGGGGCGCAATTCATGCAGCAAATTGCTGCGAAGCCGGCGATGGTAGACCCGCAACAGGCGCAACACGTCGTCGTTGGTTTGGGCCTGTACGTAGAAATTCAACCAGGCGTTAATCACATCTGGCTGGAAATTCTGCGCGGCAAAACTGGCCGAGACAATCGCCTCCAGGCGGGCTTTGGGACCCTTTGCCTGTGCCAGACGGTCCCGCACCTCACGCCCGAACACTTGCAGGATATGGCGCATAGCGGCCTGAAAAATCTGCTCTTTCCCGCCGAAATAGTGATGCGCTAGTCCGCTGGACATGCCCGCACGTTTCGAGATCGCGCCGACCGTGACGTCAAGCGAGCCGCTTTGACCGATCTCGGCGATTGTGGCCTCCACCAGTGCGGCGCGGCGAATTGGCTCCATTCCAACCTTGGGCATGTCTCCTCACTTTCGCGAGGAGGTTTATTTTAATTGACTGGTCAGTCAAGAAAAAAGTCAGGTCTTTGTCGCGTTGACCGTCGGGGTGATTTGGCGCTTCAGAACGGCCTCTCGCCAGGTGATGAAAATCACTGCAGAGACGATGACGCAGCCGCCTAGGATGACCCAACCATCCAGACCTTCGTTGAAGACCAGATACCCCAGCAGCACCGCCCAGACGAGTTGCAGGAAGGTAACGGGTTGGGTGACTGTGACCGGGGCGGCCCGGAACGCAAATGTCATGGAATAATGCCCCATCGTGGCAAAACACGCGATCAGGAAGGTCCAGCCAACTTGTTCAAATGTCGGTGTCACCCAGACGATTGCAGCAAAAGGGGCCAGCCCAATCGTAACCATGATCGACAACCACGCGACGACGATTGTCGGGCTGACCTCGTCGGCCATGATCTTTGCGATCAGATAGGAGCCGGAAAATAACAAGGCGGTGAACAGCATTGCGATATGACCCGGCGACAATTCCCGAAATCCCGGTCGCAAGATGAGTAAAGCGCCCAGCAATGCGACAGCAATCGCTGTAATGCGGCGGGCTGCCAGCTTTTCGCCCAGCAAGAACGCAGCCAAGATGGAGACATAGACGGGGGCCAGATAGTTCATCGCCGTAACCTCGGCGATGGAAATCCGTGCCATTGCAAAAAACCACAAAATCACCGCCGCGGTATGAAAGACGCCGCGCATCGCAAAAAGCCTGAACGCCCGCTTGGTCAGCCGGTTTGCGCGGATTTCGCCAAGAAAAGGCAGCAGAAACACGAGGCCCAGAAAATACCGCATGAACGCGGCTTGGGCGGCTGGAATGTCCTGACCGATATACTTCACAATCGCCGTCACAGCGACGAAATTCAAACCGGTAAAGATCATCCAAAGGACGCCCGCTACCGGGCGCGTGTCGGTTTTGCTCATAGGCTGATCTGACACCGGGGGCGGCGGCGCTGCAAGCGCTCAATCACCCGGATCAATGCAGGGCGAGCCCCAGCGCGATGCTCCACATGATGATCCCAATCAGCACATCCAGAATTCGCCAGGAAACCGGGTTGGCAAAGAATGGCTCCAGAAGGCGCGCGCCATAGCCGAGCGAAAAGAAGAATATGAATGACGACAGGACCGCCCCTGCCCCGAACTCCAGCCGTTGGCCCTCATATTGCGCGGCGATAGAGCCCAGAAGGACCACGGTATCAAGGTAAACATGAGGGTTGAGCCAGGTTAGCGCCAGGCAGGTCAGGATTGCAGTTTTCAGGCTGCCGACGGTTTGCCCGCCGGCCCGCAAAGCTTCAGAATTGGTGAAGGCGCGCCAAAACGCCATCGCGCCGTAGACCAGCAAGAACATCACCCCGCCCCACAGCATTGCAGTGGCAAACCAAGGGGCAAGATCGCTCAGCGCGCCGAATCCGCTGACGCCGAGAATGATCAAGATCGCGTCGGACACGGCGCAGGTCAGGCACAGCCAGAAAACATGCGCGCGCAAAAGGCCCTGGCGCAGGATGAACGCATTTTGCGCGCCAATCGCAAGGATTAGGGAAAACCCCAGCGAAAACCCGGCAAGTGCGGCCGACATCAGCGGCCCGCTAGATTACACGCAGCGACGGCAATGCGGGCCCTGTTAGTCAAGCTGCGCCATAACCTCGTCCGAGGCTTCAAAATTGGCAGTGACATTCTGGATGTCGTCATCATCTTCCAGCGCATCGACCAGCTTCATCAACTTTTGCATGCCTTCGAGGTCAAGCTCTGTCGTGGTCGTGGGCACCCAGACCAGCTTCGCACTTTCACTTTCGCCCAGTTGGGCTTCAAGCGCGTTGGAGACGTCGTTCAGGTCGGTATCCGCGCATGTGATCACGTGACCATCATCGGAGCTTTCGCAATCTTCCGCGCCCGCCTCGATGGCGGCCATCATTACGGTGTCTGCGTCGCCCACCTCGGCCCCATAGACGACCTGACCCTTACGGTCGAACATGAACCCGACCGAGCCGGTCTCCCCCAGATTGCCGCCGCATTTGGTGAAGGTGGACCGCACAGTGGAGGCCGTCCGGTTGCGATTGTCGGTCATCGCTTCCACGATCACCGCGACGCCGCCGGGGCCGTAGCCTTCATAGCGGATCTCGTCATAATTCTCCGCATCACTGGCTTGCGATTTCTTGATCGCGCGGTCGATCACGTCTTTCGGAACGGAGTTCGACTTGGCTTCCTTGACCGCCAGACGCAAACGCGGGTTTTTGTCGGGGTCGGGATCACCCATTTTCGCCGCTACCGTGATCTCTTTCGAAAGTTTGGAAAACAGCTTCGAGCGCAGCTTGTCCTGACGCCCTTTGCGATGTTGAATATTTGCCCATTTTGAGTGGCCAGCCATGGGTCTCTCCGCTTGATTGGAATTCTGATCTGTTCCCTATACGCGACGGTTTGCGCAAGGCCAAGATAGGGACGCGTTGCAAATTGCCGGAGTTCCGGGTCAGATACCGCAAAAGCGCTCTGAAATAGGCAAAACCCCCATGACAACTGACCAGATTATCCTGTTTTCGCTGTTTGCGTTGGTGTTTGCGATGCTGCTGTGGGGCAAGTACCGCTATGACATGGTCGCGTTTGCGGCTTTGATGGCAGGCGTCGTCTTGGGCGTTGTGCCAACCAAGGACGCGTTTTCGGGCTTTGGCCATCCTGCGACACTGGTGGTCGCATTGGTTTTGATCGTCTCTGCCGGGTTGGTCCGCTCGGGCGCTGTGTTCTTGATCACACGCACGATGATTGACGCCACCCGTAGCCTTGGGGCGCATATCACGCTGATGGGCGCGATCGGCGGCGTGTTGTCGGCCTTTATGAACAACGTCGCAGCGCTCGCACTTCTTATGCCCGTCGACATCCAGACAGCGCGCAAAGCTGGGCGGGCACCGGGGCTGTCGCTGATGCCTTTGAGTTTTGCCACGATCCTGGGCGGGATGGTCACACTGATCGGCACACCGCCAAACATCATTATTGCAACCATTCGCGAAGATTCTCTGGGCGAGCCGTTCAAAATGTTCGATTTTGCCCCGGTTGGTGGCGTCACGGCCATTGCCGGTCTGATCTTTGTGGCCTTGATCGGCTGGCGCTTGATCCCGCAGAAAACCGGGGAGCACCAATCGGGCGATCCGATGGACGACTACGCGGAATATATCGCAGAGCTTACCGTGCCCGAGGGCTCCAAATTGGAAGGCAAGCGTCTGCGCGAGCTATATGAGGATGCCGATAAGAACGATGTGGCGATCCTTGGGCTGGTCCAGAATGGCAAGCGGCGCTACGGCACGGCGCAGAACTCTGTCATTGCCGCGGGGGACGCTTTGGTTCTGGAGGCGACGCCTGATGCGCTGGACGAGTTTCGCGCGGCATTGAACCTAAGTTTTGCCGACGAGGGCCGGGAAGCGCGGTTGCGGGCCGCGGGCGACGGGCTGACCGTGGTCGAGGTGGTCGTCACCGACCAATCCCGCATTAATGGCAAAACAGCCCAAGCGGTGGGTCTGTCCTGGCGTCAGCGCACCGTATTGATGGGCATCTCCCGACAAGGCAAAAAGATCAAGCAACAGGTCCGTAAAACGCAAGTGAAAACCGGGGACATCCTGCTGCTTTTGGTGCCACAAGACAGCGCCAATGATGTCACGGAATGGCTTGGCTGCCTGCCACTTGCGGATCGCGGCTTGTCGGTCACTGCGGACGAAAAAGTCTGGATGGCCATCGGGTTTTTCGCCGCCGCCGTCATCGCAGCCTCCCTTGGCCTCGTCTATCTGCCGGTTGCCTTGGGCATCGTCGTCGTGGCGTTCGTGTTAACCAAGATAATCCCGCTGTCAGAGGTCTATACCCATATCGAATGGCCGGTGGTGGTCCTTCTGGGATCCATGATCCCGCTGGGGGCCGCGCTAGAGACCTCCGGCGGCACGGAGCTTATCGCAGGCTCGCTTATCAGCCTCACGGACGGGATGCCCAGCTGGATGGTTCTGACCGTGTTGATGGTCGTGACCATGACCTTGTCGGATGTCCTCAACAACACCGCGACAACCATTGTCGCAGCGCCCGTGGGCATCCAAATGGCACAGTCACTTGGCGTGAACCCCGACCCGTTTCTGATGGCCGTGGCTGTGGCCGCGTCCTGCGCCTTCCTCACGCCTATTGGGCACAAGAACAACACGTTGATCTTGGGCCCCGGAGGCTACAAATTTGGCGATTACTGGAGGATGGGACTGCCCCTCGAAATCCTCGTCGTGGCAGTCTCCATCCCAGCAATTCTGGTGTTCTGGCCGCTTTAGGCCAAAGATCACGGCAGCTTAGTAGCCGTAGACCGCCTTGCGGGCATTGATCCGTGCATCTTCGACGAACAGGCCAAGGTCAATCGCGGTTTCACGCGGCATATAGGCCAGTTCATTGTAGGTGTTCACATAGGCAGACCGCTTTTGTACTGCCGATTTCAAGTCCTTAAGAAATGGTTTCATTTGGTCATCCTTTCTCCAAAGCACTATTGCTTTGTTACCGCTAACATGAGGGCTGGAAGGCCCGACAACAACGGCCAAGAATGAAAAGCCGCATTGCATTTTTTGCATGGCGGGGCGTGTGGCGTCAGAGCGGCCAAATGATTGGAATCATGAACGAAGCCAGAAGACCGACGCTCAGGTTCAGCGGAATGCCAACGCGCATGAAATCGGTGAATTTATACCCGCCGGGGCCATAGACCAGCATGTTCGTCTGATAGCCAATGGGCGTGGCGAAACTGGCCGATGCTGCGACCATGACAGCCACCACCAGCGGGCGCGCATCGATGCCCATCGCGTCGGCCAGACCTATGGCAATCGGCGTGACGACAACGGCCACCGCATTGTTGGAGACAAGTTCCGTCAGCACGGAAGTTAGCAAATATATCCCCCAGACGACGAAGAACGGCGGCAGTCCGATCATATAGGGAGAGATCGCCTCCACGATCAGCGACACGGCGCCGGAAGCTTCCAGTGCGGCACCGATGGAGAGCATCGCGAAGATCAAGGCCAGCAGGCGGCCGTCGATGAAGGCAAAGGCCTCATCTGCATCAATGCAGCGGGTCAGAAGGACAACCGCCACGGCCAGAATTGACAGAAAGAAGATCGGTGCGACGCCGAAACCTGCCAAGGCCACAAGCCCCGCCAAAGCCGCAATAGCAATAGGCGCGTGGGAGCGGCGAAACGCCCGCGCGGAGGGCTTGGAGACGTCCACCAGCCCCATATCAACCGCCAAACGGTTTATATCCTCGGGTGCGCCTTCCAGAAGCAGCGTGTCGCCCACGCGCACGATCAGGTCATCAAGCTGCTGACCGATATTCTGGTTTCGCCGATGCACCGCCAGCGGATAGACCCCGTAGCGCCGGCGCAGCCGAAGCGATCCAAGCGAGCGGCCAATCATCTTCGCGCCCGGCGTGATCAGCACCTCTACCGTAGAGGTTTCGATCGCCGACAATTGGTCCACGCGTTTCAGGCTCTTGTTGTTTTGCAAGGACAAAAGCTCGGTCATTTCGGTGCGCAAAATGACCCGGTCGCCGACTTGCAGCGTCACGCCCTTCATGTTCCGTCTCAGCGAGACATCCCCGCGCACGACATCGATCAGGCGGACACCTTCGCGTTTGAACAGCTGCACATCCGTGACCTCGCGCCCGATCAGGTCGCTTTCCGGCGGGATCGCAGCTTCGGAAAAGAACTTCTTCTTGGACCGGTCCGACAAAAGCTGCGCCATACTATCGCGGTCTTTCAGCAACCGCGGGGCGATGAAGCGCAAATAGATCATGCCCCAGGCCACCAAGACGATGCCCAGCGGCGTCACCTCAAAGATAGTGAACGCGGCCAAGCCATTGGCCCGCGCGACCCCGTCGACCAAAAGGTTGGTGGAGGTGCCGATCAAGGTTAACGTGCCCCCCAAAATCGCCGCATAACTCAGCGGGATCAACAGCTTGGAGGCGGAGACGCCCAAAGTCCGGCTCAGCTGGACAAAGACCGGAATCATCACCACGACCACAGGTGTATTGGACACTATCGCTGAGGATAAAACCACAAACAGGATCATCGCGCCCAAGGCCAAAGCGGGACGGGTCGCGGCGTTCTTGTCGGCAATGGTCGTGAACCAATCCAGCGCGCCCGTGCGCACCAAAGCGCCCATGATGATGAACATCGCAGCAATGGTCCAGGGTGCGGGATTGCCCAGCGCATTCAACGCGCCTTCATAAGGCAAAACGCCAGATGCCAGAAGCACAGCAGCCCCGCCGATGGCGACCACCTCGGTTGGGTAGACCTCTTTCACGAACAGGATGAACATACCGACCACGACGCAAAGCGCCAGGATCGCCTGTCCGTTCGCGCTGAGGGAAAGAAGATCCGCCATTCACAAAAACTCCGGGTTGTGAGGTGTTCTCATGCTCAGTGTCGCCTTGCCGCCCGACTTGTGCAAGAGCGCGTTGAGCTCACGAAGCCAAGATCAGGGTCCGGTTTGTGACAAGCGCCCGCCTTGGCGCACCATTTCGACGCGCGTGGCTTTGCCGGTGCGGTCATCGGTCTCCACATAAAGGCCAGACAGCGTCGCTTCTTCTGTTGCTGGTGTGAAACGGCCTTTGATCATGCCAGTGACGAAGCGGCGCATGGGTTCGGCCTTTTCCATGCCGATGACGGAATAATAGTCGCCGCACATGCCGGCATCGCTTTGATAGGCTGTCCCGCCGGGCAAGATTTGCGCATCCGCCGTCGGCACATGGGTGTGCGTGCCCACCACAACGCTTGCACGGCCATCGCCCCAATGGCCCATGGCCATCTTCTCGGACGTGGCTTCGCAATGTACATCGACAAGGCTGGCATTCACCAATCCACCCAATGTGTGCGTCTTCAAAACCTGTTCGAGCAGTCCAAACGGGTCGTCATAGGGCCGCTTCATAAAAACCTGCCCCAAAACTTGGGTGACAAGGATCTTGCGGCCACCCGGCGCGTCAAAAACCCGAAACCCCTTGCCCGGCGCGCCCTTGGCGAAGTTTATTGGCCGGATCACGCGGGGTTCCTGTTCAATGAAGCTCAGCATGTCCTTTTGGTCAAAGGCGTGATCGCCCAATGTCAGACAATCGGCCCCGGCCTCCAGCAACTCTTTGGCATGCGCACCAGACAGCCCTACGCCGCTGGTGGCGTTTTCGGCATTGATCACGACGAAGTCCAGCTTCCAGCGCTCGCGGAGCTCTTTGAGCCGTTCCGTGACTGCAGCGCGGCCGGCGCGGCCCATGATATCGCCAAGAAAAAGTATCTTCATGGCCCGGACCTAGGCTGGATATTCGCCCATGTCCATTGCGCAATTTGATTACGGCTGGATCAGGCCTGCCTCCGTGATCACGCCATCAAGCGGCTGATCGGTTGCTTCAAGTGGCAAGTCCTCGGCCATTTGCGCGTGGAACGCAAAGCCCATGGCCAGAACCGGGCCACGCGCCCGAAGGCCTTCCAAGGTGCGGTCATAAAAGCCGCCGCCATAGCCCAGACGCATAGCACGCGCATCAAATGCCACCAGAGGGACGATCAGCAACTCCGGCGTTATCACCTCGCCTTTAGAGGGTATTTGCGCCCCGAACGGGCCGTCCTCCATCATGCAGCCCGGCATCCATTGGCGGAAGATCAGCGGCTGGCCTTCACCCTGGATGACAGGCACGCAAACCGGGCCAATCGCGGCCATGGCGGCCATCACAGGGATCGGATCAACCTCCGTGCGGATCGGCATATAGCCTGCCATGGGCTTGCCTTTGTGGGGCATCATAAACGCCAGCAAATTTGCCACCGCTTTGGCCGTTGCCTCTTCGGTTCGGGCAGCCTTGCGGCGGGCAAATGCGGCTTTTCTGGCGGCGGTTTTTTGGTCTGTCAAATCGCTCATGGGAACGTTTTGGCGTGCAATTGGCGCAGGTGCAAGAGGGCTTGCGCAACCCGGGCCCGCAGCTAAACTTGGACAAATGAACCTGCTGATGCTCGACCACCTCGCCCTGTCTTGTGACGTGCTGGAACACGGCACGGTACATGTGTCGAAAACTCTTGGTGTCACCCCGTCACCCGGCGGCGAACATCCCGCCATGGGGACCCACAACACGCTGTTGTCGCTTGGCCCTGACATATATTTCGAGGTGATCGCGATCAACCCTGACGCAGACGGGCCCGACCGACCACGCTGGTTCGATATCGACAATTTCGAAGGTGCGCCGCGTCTGACAAACTGGATCGTGCAAACCCCTGATCTGGAGGCGGCGTTGTCAAAGCTGCCAAACGGGTTCGGCACGCCTATGTCGCTGCAACGGGGCGATTTGCGCTGGCGCATGGCGGTTCCTGACAGCGGGATCCTGCCCTTTGGTGGCTGGGCCCCTGCACTGATTGAATGGCAAAGCGACCTGCACCCTGCACCTATGCTGCCTGATCGCGATGTGCGGCTGAAATCGCTGCGGCTATGCCACCCCGACGCCGAAGAGATCGCCTCCCTGCTGGCCCCCTTGATGCCGCGCGATACGGCGTTGTTTGAGCCAAGCGAAACACCACAGCTGCGCGCAAGGTTCGACACACCGGCAGGAGAGGTCGTGCTGTCGTGAGCGTTATTCGGCCTGCGCAGGGTGCGGATGCCCCGGCAATCGCAGCGATCTGGAACCCTATTATTCGCGATACGACCATCACCTTCACCACTGTTGAGGCGACCTCTGACACAGTGGCACAAGCAATCGACGCCGCGCTGAGTTTGCAAGAGCCCTATCTTGTCGCAGAGGTCGTGGGCCAAGTCGTAGGCTTCGCGCGCCTGCACCCTTTTCGCAGCGGGCCGGGATATGCCCACACTCAGGAATTGACGATCCACCTGTCGGCTGACGCGCGTGGCAAAGGTATCGGGCGGGCGCTTATGGAAGCGCTGGAAACCCATGCCCGTCAAAAAGGCATCGTCAGCCTGATCGCGGCGATCAGCGCCGAAAACGATGCTGCACTCCACTTTCATCGCAAGCTTGGGTTTGAAACCTGCGCCACAGTCCCGAAGGCCGGGCGAAAGTTCGCGCGGTTCATTGATCTTGTGCTGATGCAGAAATTCCTCTGACACCATCGCGCTGTTGGGATAGAAGCACCTTATGTCTCTTTGGTCCCGGATCTCTGACGCGCTTTCTGCCCTTGCCAATGGCGAAGGGTTGGCTGTTGTTTTCGACAAGCTGCGCACGCCGCCGGAACAAACGGTGGGCTTCACGATTGCGGTGATCGCGCTTGGAGCAAAAATGGCCAAGGCCGATGGCATGGTCACCCGTGACGAGGTCAAAGCTTTTCGCGAGGTGTTCTTCATCCCTGAGGCGGAAGAAGCCAGCGCCGCGCGCGTCTTCAATCTCGCGCGGCAAGACGTGGCAGGGTTTACGGAATATGCAGCCCGGATCAGAAACATGTTTTCCGGCCGTCACGATGTACTGAGCGACCTCATGGAGGGTCTGTTCTACATCGCGGTGGCAGATGGACAATATCACGACGCAGAGGATCAATTTCTGACGAAAGTCGCCGAAATCTTCGAACTGACCGACCGGGAATTCAAAGCTGTGCGCGCGTGCTTCGTCCTTGATGCGGCTCCCGACCCCTATGCGGTGCTGGAGGCCGATCCCACGATGTCACTGAACGAGATCAAGGCCAATTGGCGCGATCTGGTGCGCCGGATGCATCCCGATCAGATGATCGCGCGCGGGGTCCCCAAAGAGGCGATCCGACTTGCCGAAAAGCGCTTGATCATCGTTAACGAGGCTTGGGAAGCCATCCGTAAAGAACGGAGCGCGGCGTGATCCGGCTGGCCACTTACAATGTCGAATGGTTCAATACTCTGTTTGATGATGCAGGCCAGTTGATCGGTGATGACAGCTGGTCATCGCGCTACAACATTACCAAGAAGATGCAGACACGCGCTTTGGGTCAAGTCTTTTCCAAGATCGACGCGGATGCCGTGATGATTATTGAGGCGCCAGACAGCAGCCGAAATCGCAACGGCGCTTTGGCGCTGGAAAATTTTGCCGCATCCTTTGGACTGCGCGCGCGCAAAGCCTTGATGGGGTTTACCAATGACACCCAGCAGGAGATTGCCCTGCTGTTTGATCCCGATATCCTCAGCGCGTCGCACGCCCCCGTCTCGCAGTTATCGGGTCCCCTTGCCCCGCGTTTCGACGGTGTGTTCAACATCGATCTCGATATTGATGCCCGTGAGGACGAGGTCGTGTTCTCCAAACCTCCGCTGGAGGTGATGCTGAATACCAAGACCGGTCAGACCCTGCGTCTGATCGGGGTGCATGCGAAATCAAAAGCGCCTCATGGTGCGAAATCAGATGCGCAGGCGATGCGCTATTCCATCGCGAACCGACGCAAGCAGCTGGCGCAATGTGTCTGGCTGAGGCGTCGGGTGGAGCATCATCTGGACGCTCAGGAGCCGTTAATCGTGCTGGGCGATTTCAACGACGGACCTGGCCTGGACGAATATGAAAAACTCTTTGGGCATTCCTCGGTGGAGATCGTTCTGGGCACCGATCAACCGCCCGCACGTCAGCTATACGACCCCCATGCAGCCGGTGCGTTGGGCCAAAAACTGGGTGCACGGGTGACCACATCGCGTTTCTATCTGCGTGACGAGAAGCGCTACCTGAACGCCTTGTTGGACTACATCATGGTGTCGCCGGAATTGCTGGCGCTAAAGCCTGATTGGCATGTCTGGCACCCGTTTGATGATCCGGCGTGTTTTGCAGATGACGCGCTTTGCAAAGCCCTGCTCGACGCGTCCGACCACTTTCCCGTCACACTCGATATTGCCCTCGATCCCGCGTTGTAAGCTTGGCAAAACAGCGCTCTGCCCCCATATTAACCCTATGAGAGTTGTTGCCATCCTGCTTCTGGCCCTTGCCGCGTCGCCTGCCTCCGCCGAGGAGGCCGCGCCGCAGACTGACGCCGACCGTTTCACCGAGTTCGCCGAGGGCTTGCGGGACCTGATAGGTGATCTGGCGGACGATATGTTGCCGATGATGGAGAATTTCGGAAATCAGATCAAAGGTTTGGGGATGTATGAAGTGCCCGAGGTTCTGCCAAATGGCGACATCATCATCCGGCGCAAACCCGATGTACCGTCCGACGCGCCAGCTCAGGACGATGGCGCGGTTGACCTCTAGAGCCGCGCAGCAGCGGCAAAAATTATAAAAAATGAAGCCAATCCGCGTTTTCCCCCTTGCAGGCTCACGACAGGCTCGCTAAATCCGGCGATACCAACGGATGCGGGCGTAGCTCAGGGGTAGAGCATAACCTTGCCAAGGTTAGGGTCGTGAGTTCGAATCTCATCGCCCGCTCCAATGGTTCTCCTCATAGCAGCATTTTATACCGCATAAGGCCTTAAAACGGCGGGCCCATACGGATCGCGTCCTCCTCCTGCTTGAACATGGAAGGGCGGGGATCACTGCTGCGTGTGTAACAATGTCGCTCAAGACGATGCCATATTGAAATAACGGAACTGCTTTGGGATTGTACCTCGCGCTTTTTCATGGGCACAATTGTTGGATTGGCAGATGTATTTTTCGATTTAAAATTCAAAAATTTGAACACTGAATAGATTTGCAGGAAACATGGCGGAAAAACATTTGAACATGAGCTTCTTATTCAAACAAGCTGGCGGTCTGCTAAGACCTATTACCACGAGAGCTTTCTCGAAACTCGCCTTGGGACTTGGGTCGCTTCTGCTGGCGTGCTCTGTCAGCTTTCAACCGGTTTTGGCCGATTCAGAACCTGATGGACATCTGATTGATTTTGGAGGTTCGCTATATCGGGTCCCTGACGATCGTAACATCAAACTTATTTCCCAAAACGAACGCGATAGTAAATCAAGCCCACGTAGGGTGAGTAAAATGGTCTTCAGAGTAGATCACAAAACTTCAAAGTTCTCAGTAAAATCAAAAAAGCAGGTTCCGTGGGGCCTGTTTCACGTAGTTTTAGGATCTGCCCGGAACCCTGACACCGCCGCATCCGTTGCCGCGAATAGAAAGTATGCCGAATTCGTTGCAGATGAGATCCCTGGCCTATTGAGATCGATTGACATACATAAAGAAGATATTTTTCTTATTGAAGACGCAAACTGGTTTGGAAATAAGTTTGACATAAAATGTAATCCGTCATCGTTCCCACCTGCTAAATTAAAAGGCTATCAAGACTGTCATATCCGCGGTGTCGTTGCGCAAGACGCTATACTTGTCAGAGCAACATTCCGCTCCGGAAAATTCAAAGATCGCGACGCGTGGCCAATGTTTCCTGAGGCAGCGATAGAAGGATGGCAGCCGCTTCTTCGCAGAGTCGAAGACGCTGTAAATGAGATTTTGGTGAAAGTAGAATAGTTTAGGAAATTTAGAGAATGTTTGAATTAGACGACGACCAGCTCCTTCGACTTACTGCGATTTTTTGATGTCCGACGTCGGCACGTGTCGGACAGATACCAAGGCCTTGAATTACCCGCCACGCCGGATTGCCACTCACACACCGCCCCCACCGGCTTATCTCAGCTTCCCATGATCCGTTTGCGGCGCTCTTTCATTCGCACATCTGCCTCGCTGGTGCCGTCGTGGAAAGAGCCGAAAAACTTATCCCACGGGATCTCCAGCGAGCCGTAATTGCACTCGAAATAACGGTGGTGCATCTGGTGGTGGAACGTCCCCAGCGCCAGCCGGTTTTCGTCCTTGACCACCAGCCCCTCAAAGCCCGTATGGGTCGTGGCAGCGGTCAGCGAGTAGTATTGCAGGTGGAACAGGATGTGGACCGGATGGGCCGCGACGATCCAATGGATCATCACAGAACCCAGGAAAATCACGTGCTCAATGGGATGCATGGACAGGCCCGACCAAGGCCCCACATTGATGTTGCGGTGATGCAAAGAATGCACGTGTTTGTAGAAAAACGGGATGTGCAGGAACCGGTGGATCCAGTAAAAATAGAAGCTTTCCCAGACCGGGATCAGGAAAAACAGCGCGACAAACCAGATGGGATGGGCCGCGAAAGTCAGCATCGGCGCATACCCGTTGGCCAGCGCCCAGAACATCAGAACCTCATAGGCGGTCCAGACCGTCACACCGCTGGCCAACGTCCAGAACATGTTGTCCCTGATCTGCCCGCCCAAGGTGAACTGGCGTCCGTTCTTCATCAAAGGCCGGGGATCATAGCGCAGTTTCTGGCCCTGTTTGGTGAAGGTGTAGAAGTAAAGGTGCAGCCCGCCGGCAACCGCGCTCATCAGCACCAGATTGCGGATATACATCTCCGCGATCCAGTCAAAGCCGAGCGTCTTGGTTTCTTCCAACGGCGGTTGAAACCAGTAGAAGGACACGAAGGCGAGGCCCACAATGATCAGCTTTTCGGTGATCAGAAACCACGCATTCCACACCCAAGCCAGCATCTCCAGCGGCCGCAACGGCCAACGAAAGAACGGGGAGACCTGGATAGGCACGGCAGGAACGTGGTTCCAACCTTTCAGGGGCGCGTCGCTCATCGTCCAAACCTTCATTGGTTGAGTCTGGACCGAGTGTGACAGATCGTTCTGCGCGTGGAAATCAGATTAACCATGCTGTGGATTGCTTTTCGGAGTATCGCGGGTTGACGGCGAGGCCGTGGCGATTGTTGAAGGCACTACTGTCTACTTCATCCGCACGGATCATATCAGCCGCCCGGTCTTTGCGACCGACGACACCGGGACCAAGGTTTGGGAGGCGAGCTATCTGCCCTTCGGCGGGATAGACACCTCAACCGGCGCGAACTCCACCCTCCGCTTCCCCCTCTCGTGCATCCTTGATGCACTGCCGGGCAATGGGATCAGTGGTTCCAATCCGAGAGCGGCCTGCACCAAAACTGGATGCGCGACTATGACCCGACCACCGGACGCTACATCCAGGGCGATCCGCTGGGGCTTGTAGATGGGGCGAGCGTGTATGGCTATGCGCTACAGAACCCAGGGAGGTGGACGGATCCGAGGGGTGAGCAGGCGACTTCAGGACTTGGGATGGGAGGCGGGATTTCCAGCGGTATCGGTGCAGCAACTGGCGCACTCGCAGAAGACTTGGGCGATGCAGTGGATTGGCTACTTCAGACAGGTCGGTACAATGCCAATCCTGTGGCAGCGCTGGCGGAAGCCATAGTAAATGCTTGTGTTGACCGTGAAGACGGATGCTATGCTGAATTTGAGCGCAATAACGAGGATTGCGGCAAGGTTTATGAAGGTTGCAAAATGCTCGCCGATTCTGGAGCCGTGAACATTCGGCAATGCAAACGTCAGGCCGTAGCGTGTTATAAGCTTGCATTCGACAAATACCAAATTTGTAGAGGGTACTAGAAGATGACTATGTGTCTAACTGAGCAATTCATGACAGCAAAGCATTTGTCTGCAAGCTTGAAAAAATTAGATTTGATCCTGAGCGAGCAGCTGGTTGAAACTAGAAATGGAATTGACACTGAATTCGGCCCCGCGGCGCTAGAAGTTGTCCGATTTTGTCTCGCTCTGTCTCAAGACTTAGTTGAAAGGCCCAAATACCACGGAGAGGCAGCAAGCCTGGCAATGCTGTCACTTCAACTAGGGGATGGAAAGAGAGCAAAACAATGGTGTCAGATTGATGCTATGGGGTCGGAAAGTGATGACGAAACGCTAGCTGAATTTCTTAAAGAACTGCAAAAAGCTGCGCAAACGATCATCGTCTCTATGAAAGAGTTTCAAGAGAACGGCTAAGGTCCTTACTAGAACTCCAAAGAGGACTTCTGCCTTTTCATTCCCCGACGTGCCTGTCATTGAATTACGATGGCAGTATCAGTTGCCAGAGAATTATTGGAATGCCTGCCAAAAGCATAGTTGTGTTCTCGCGGACCATATAAGCCGCCCGGTCTTTGCGACAGACGACACCGGCACGAAAGTCTGGGAGGCGAGCTACCTGCCCTTCGGCGGGATAGACACCTCAACCGGCGCGAACTCCACCCTCCGCTTCCCCCTCTCGTGCATCCTTGATGCACTGCCGGGCAATGGGATCAGTGGTTCCAATCCGAGAGCGGCCTGCACCAAAACTGGATGCGCGACTATGACCCGACCACCGGACGCTACATCCAGGGCGATCCGCTGGGGCTTGTAGATGGGGCGAGCGTGTATGGCTATGCGCTACAGAACCCAGGGAGGTGGACGGATCCGAGGGGTGAGCAGGCGACTTCAGGACTTGGGATGGGAGGCGGGATTTCCAGCGGTATCGGTGCAGCAACTGGCGCACTCGCAGAAGACTTGGGCGATGCAGTGGATTGGCTACTTCAGACAGGTCGGTACAATGCCAATCCTGTGGCAGCGCTGGCGGAAGCCATAGTAAATGCTTGTGTTGACCGTGAAGACGGATGCTATGCTGAATTTGAGCGCAATAACGAGGATTGCGGCAAGGTTTATGAAGGTTGCAAAATGCTCGCCGATTCTGGAGCCGTGAACATTCGGCAATGCAAACGTCAGGCCGTAGCGTGTTATAAGCTTGCATTCGACAAATACCAAATTTGTAGAGGGTACTAGAAGATGACTATGTGTCTAACTGAGCAATTCATGACAGCAAAGCATTTGTCTGCAAGCTTGAAAAAATTAGATTTGATCCTGAGCGAGCAGCTGGTTGAAACTAGAAATGGAATTGACACTGAATTCGGCCCCGCGGCGCTAGAAGTTGTCCGATTTTGTCTCGCTCTGTCTCAAGACTTAGTTGAAAGGCCCAAATACCACGGAGAGGCAGCAAGCCTGGCAATGCTGTCACTTCAACTAGGGGATGGAAAGAGAGCAAAACAATGGTGTCAGATTGATGCTATGGGGTCGGAAAGTGATGACGAAACGCTAGCTGAATTTCTTAAAGAACTGCAAAAAGCTGCGCAAACGATCATCGTCTCTATGAAAGAGTTTCAAGAGAACGGCTAAGGTCCTTACTAGAACTCCAAAGAGGACTTCTGCCTTTTCATTCCCCGACGTGCCTGTCATTGAATTACGATGGCAGTATCAGTTGCCAGAGAATTATTGGAATGCCTGCCAAAAGCATAGTTGTGTTCTCGCGGACCATATAAGCCGCCCGGTCTTTGCCACGGACGACACTGGTACGAAAGTCTGGGAAGCGAGTTATCTTCCCTTCGGCGGGATCAAAACCTCAACCAGAGCCAAAACCAAGCGCCCGCGCCATTTCGAAGTCGGTCGTCCTGGCTGCTGCAACCATCTCCTCACCAACGTCAGACATCCGCCGGAACTGACGGATAGACGCATCGTCAAGCAAGTCTGAGCTGCCTGCTATCTGCGCCAATTCTCTTTGTCCTGCCTGATCAATTTGCATCAGTTCAGAGATCACACTGCGCCCTCTCAACCCTGTTGCTCCGCATGCGGCACAGCCCGCAACCCCAGCATCTCGCGGGCTTGTTTCCAGTTGGCCACGGGGCGCTCATATTTCGCACAAATTTCCACGGTTCGGGCGACCAACGCGGCGTTAGACGGCGCGAGGGTATCTCGGTCCAGCCTTACATTGTCCTCCAGCCCTGTGCGCGCGTGCCCGCCCTTCGAGATCGCCCACTCGTTCAGTACCACCTGGTTGGGGCCGACGCCCGCAGCACACCACATGGCCCCTTCCCCGAACAGCCGTTTGACGGTGGCCACGTAGAACTCAAACGTGTCCTTGTCGGCAGGCATGGCGTTCTTCACACCCATCACAAACTGAACATAGGGCGTGTCCTTGAACTGCCCGCGTTTGTGCATCAAGGCGGCATGGTGGATATGGCTGAGATCAAAGGCCTCGATCTCCGGTTTGACGTCGTGTTTCACCATCTCGGCGGCCAGCCAGTCGACCAGATCGGGTGGGTTTTCATAGACCCGTGTGGGGAAGTTGTTAGATCCCACCGACAAGGACGCCATATCGGGACGCAGAGGCAGCATCCCGCCCCGCTCCGCCCCTGCGCCAGAGCGGCCACCGGTGGACAATTGCACGATCATGCCGGGGCAGTGCGTTTCGATGCCTTCCTTGAGGGCTGCAAACTTGTCGGGGTCGCTGGTCGGTGTCTCATCTGCGTTGCGCACATGGCAATGGGCAATTGCGGCCCCGGCTTCAAAGGCTTCATGGGTGCTCTCGATCTGTTCGCTGACGCTGATCGGCACCGCCGGGTTCGCGGCTTTCGTGGGCACTGAGCCGGTGATGGCCACGCAGATGATGCAAGGTGTCGTCATGTCATCCTCATATGTCGAAAAACACAGTCTCGCGCGCGCCTTGGATATGAATGTCAAAACGGTACGCGCCCGGTGCTTCACGTTTGGCGAGCAAGGTGGGTAAGCGCTCAGGGGGGATGCGGGTCAGGATCGGATCGAAGGCGTTGGCGGCGGCCTCATCTGCGAAATAGATCCGCGTTTGCAGCCCAATATTGATGCCCCGCGCCACGATCCAGAGCGTGATATGCGGTGCCTGCAAGGTGCCATCAAGATAGGGAACCGCGCCGGGTTTGATCGTCTCGAAGCTGAACACCCCGGTGTGCATATCACAGGCGGCGCGCCCCCAACCGGTGAAGTTCGGATCGGCCTGCCCGCGCGTCTCATTGGCCGAGGCAAAGAGGCCTTCTGCATCCGCTTGCCAAATCTCCAGCATCGCGTCGCGCACAGGCTCGTCTGCGCCGTCAAACACCTGACCGGTGATCGTGATTTCCTGGCCTTTGACGGGGCCCGTTTTCAGCGACGCCCCCAGATCACCGTCATAGACGGGAATGTCCGCGTGGTTCGGCATACAGCCGATATGGACGTAGGGGCCTGCGGTTTGGCTGGGGCTTTCTTTGAGTTTTTCGTTCTCGGTCAAGGGCTACATCCCCTCTCGCCGGTTCTCGAAGGCGGTTTGTCTGCGTCCGCGCAGCACAATGTCGAACCTGTAGGCCCGGCTGTCCATCGGCACGGTCCGGGTCATGTCAAGCGACGCGGTCAAAGCCTCCACGGCCGCCTGAGATTTCAGCGCGCCGACAATCGGGCAAAGCCGGATATGGGGGTCGCCTTCAAAATACATCTGCGTGATCAGACGCTGGGCAAAGCCATGGCCAAAGATCGAGAAATGGATATGCGCGGGGCGCCAGTCATTGCCGCCATTAGGCCAAGGATAAGGGGCCGACTGGATCGTTTTAAACGCATAGGCACCGTCCTGATCGGTGATCGTCCGTCCGCAGCCGCCAAAATTTGGATCAAGCGGGGCGATATAGCTTTCAGACTTGTGGCGGTATCTGCCACCCGCATTGGCCTGCCAAATTTCAAGCAGCGCGCCGGGGACGGGACGACCCATCTCATCGCGGACCCGGCCATGCACGATCAGGCGCGGACCAATGGCGCTTTCGCCCGCACGTGCGAAATTGTGGATCAGGTCGTTGTCCAGATCGCCAATCATGGCGTGCCCAAACACCGGCGAGGTTTCTTCGCTCAGCGTCGTTGGAAAGGACAATAAGGGCGATTGCGGGCTGCGCAGGCGCGTGGACTTGTAGGCAGGCGTCAGACCGTCCGGTTGCCAGGTCCGGTCCCGCGCGAGATAGGCCCCTTCGAGCGATGGAGATTTCTCAGAGCTCACAGCGGGATACCAAGTTCCGCATAGGTCTGCTTGGCCAGTTTGATCGCGTGATTGGCCTTGGGTACACCTGCGTAAACAGCCACATGCATGAAGCACTGCAAGACGTCCTCAGGTGATGCACCGGTATTGAGCGTGGCGCGAATATGCATCGGGATTTCATCGAAATTTCCGGTCGCGGCCAACAGCGCCAGCGTCAGCATAGAGCGTTCGCGCGGCGGGATCGTGTCATCCGCCCACACCGTCCCCCATGCGCCCTCAGTGATCATGTCCTGAAACGGCGCGTCGAAATTGACCTTCGCGGCCTCAGCATTGTCGACATGGGCACCGCCCAGCACCTTGCGGCGGGTCTTCATTCCGGTCTCGTAGCGCTCAGACATTGACATCACTCCTTCAAGCTACCAGTCGTCGTTTTATCAATAGGGCAAGCCAACATAGTTTTCAGCCATTGCTTTTTGGGCTGCTTCATTCGTTCGTAGAAATTCAAGCTCTGCAATCTGGATCTTCTTGTCGAAGTCCGACTGGTCAGGGTAGCGGTGCAGCAAGGACGAAAACCACCACGAAAAGCGCTCCGCCTTCCAGACGCGGGCAAGGGCCTTTGCGGAATAGCCATCGATCCCCGCCTCCCAGCAGCTTTCATAGAATTCAAGAAGCGAAGAATACAGATAATGCACATCTGATGCAGCTGTGTTGAGCCCCTTGGCACCGGTCGGCGGCACGATATGCGCCGCATCGCCGCATAGAAACAACCGCCCCCAGCGCATCGGCTCCGTGACGAACGACCTCAGGGGCGCGATGGATTTTTCAATCGACGGTCCAGTGATCAATGTGTCGGCCTGATCCTTAGGAATGCGGCGCTTGAGCTCTTTCCAGAAGTTGTCATCGGTCCAGTCGCCTGGGTTGTCGGAAAGCGAGCACTGAATGTAATAGCGGCTCAGATTGTCATTGCGCATCGAACACAGCGCAAAACCGCGCTCCGAATTGGCGTAGATCAACTCGGGATTGACGGGGGGTGTTTCGCTTAGCACCCCGAGCCAGCCGAAAGGGTAGATCTTCTCGTATTCGCGGCGGATATCGAGCGGAATTGTCTGGCGACTGACCCCGTGAAAGCCGTCACATCCCGCCACGAAATCACAATCGATCCGGCGATGTTCGCCCGCTTTCATGTAGGTCAGGGAAGGGCTTTGTGTGTCTGCGCCGTGGACCCCTACATCGTCCACGTCAAATTCGATCCGGCCACCTGCCTGCTCACGTGCGGCGTATAAATCGCGGGTCACCTCGGTCTGACCGTAGACCATCACCGGCTTGCCCGTGTGTTTTGCGAAATCGACGCGGAACATCTGGTCGCCGTAGGAGATCAACGTGCCTTCGTGCAGGTGACCTTCGGCATGCATTCGGTCGGCGCAGCCTGCCTCCTCCATCAGCGAGACCAGACCTTGTTCCAGAACGCCGGCACGTATTCGGCCAAGAACGTAGTCCTTGGTCTTGCGCTCCAGCACGATGCTGTCGATCCCCCGACGATGCAGAAGTTGCGACAGCAGCAGGCCAGACGGGCCACCACCAATGATTGCAACTTGGGTTTTCATCCTGCTCTCCAAACTAGACACACCCTAATGCGAACAGTTT
>CAYGQQ010000018.1:0-42955 GCA_964352105.1 uncultured Rhodobacterales bacterium
TCTTCCAGGCGCTCGCGCCGTTTGGTGCGATCCCGCGTTGAAATTTCCAAAACGGCGAGGATATTGTCCTCGACACTCAACCCGCGAAAAATCGACATTTCCTGCGGCAGGTAGCCGATGCCCAATTTCGCACGGCGGTACATGGGCAAAAGCGTTGCATCGCGGCCATCGATCAGGACGGTGCCTGCTTCCGGGGTCACCAGACCAGCGATTGAATAGAAACAGGTGGTTTTGCCTGACCCGTTTGGTCCAAGGAGCGCGACAACCTCGCCCCGTGCCAAATCGAGACTAACATCGCGAATAACGGGACGGCGGCGGTAGCTTTTGCGCAACCCCATGACGCGGAGCCCGGACGAGCCTTCGGTCACTTGCAAGTCAGGAGAACTCACTGGTCGGAACCCGTTTGGAACACAGTTCTGACGCGTCCGACGATACGGCCTTGTCCAGTGTTCAGATCAACGATCAGTTTCTCGCCAGATAAGGCGTTATTGCCCTGTGTAAGGAGTACATTTCCCGTCATCACCACTTCGCCCGATCCGATCACGTAGACGGCTTCCTGGGCTTCTGCCGCTTCTTCGCCGTTAACCAAAGTGACGCTACCGGTTGCAAGAAGCCGATCTATCTGACCCGTCGCAGTCCCGTTTTCGACGAGGTATTCGACCCGGATGCGATCAGCGCTCAGCCGAAGATCACCTTGCCCGGCAACAACATTGCCTACAAAAACCGCTGATCCATTGGTTTGATCAACGCTCAACTCATCTGCCGTCACTTCCACTGGCGAGGATGCATCAACCGGGGCGGCGCCGAAGCTGACTGTGCCGCTTTGGCCAAATCCAGCAGCGGAAAGCGCGAAAACCGAAGCGGTTGCGAGGGAAGTTAATCTGATCAACGGAATACCATTCGTTTTGTTATTCGCCGGTATATACCAGCTTGACGCCTTTTTTGAAAACAAGAACCTGCGCGCCGTCGATTACGCTCAGCGACATTGTGCCAGCGGCCAAGGTTGCGCCGGGCAAAATTGCTGAGACTGCCCCGGGGGCATCCAGCCGCATCTCGGACGCGCTGGTAACGAGCGATGCGGTTTCCAGCATGAACCCGCTATTGGTTTTGATCTGCACATTCCCGTTGAGGTCCAGCTGTTCCTCAATGCCCGCGTACTCAGCGCTGTCTGACGAGATTTCATAGGTGGTCCCACCTGGCGTCGCGAGCGTGGCCATGACTTTTTCGGCGGAAAGGTTGCGCGAATTTTCCGGGTCGGGTTTGGCGCTTTCTGCGGTCAAGGTAACGGCCGTTCCATCTGATGTGACGCCAGAGAATTTTGGGTTGGCCAAGCGCTGTTCGCTGGCAATTTTCTCGACATCAATCTCGGCAAATGGGATTGCGTCATCTGGGTTGTAGCTGCGAGAGAACAAAAACAGCGTCGACAGAAACCCCAGTGCGAGCAAGGGAAACGCGATTTTCGCGAACTGAACAAATCTTGAATATCTGTTGTCCGCGATGGCCATCGTCACGCGATGCCTGCCCGCAAGCAATCATGGATATGCAAGATACCAATTGGCGCGCCGCCGTCGCCGTCTTCGGTCACGAACAGGCAGGTAATTTTCCGCTCGTTCATCGCGGCAACGGCGGTTTCAGCAAGCTCACCTTGACCGATTGTCTTAGGGCTCTGCGACATGACAGCATTTGCGGTCTTGTTAAGCAGACCCGACATGTTTCTACGCAGATCACCGTCGGTAATAATGCCGCAAAGACTGCCGTCAGCCTCGGTCACTCCGGCAACGCCGAAGCCTTTCTGGCTGATCGTCAGCAGGGCCTCCGACATCGGTGTGTCGCGCGACAGAAGCGGCAATTCAGCACCGGAATGCATCAAGTCCTGCACTTTTGACAAGCGTGCGCCAAGTTTGCCGCCGGGATGAAACTCGCGGAAGTTTTCAGGTGTGAATTGCCGGTGCTCCATCAATGCTATGGCCAAAGCATCGCCGAGCGCCAGCGTCATCGTGGTGGAGGTCGTGGGGACGACGCCCGTGTCGCAGGCTTCTTCAACGGCTGGCAGAAGTAAGGCAACATCAGCTTGTTTTAGCAAAGTGCTGCCTGCCCTGCCCGCGACGCCGATCATTGGTATTGCGAACCGTCTTGTGTGTGCGATCACATCCGAAAGCTCCGGCGTTTCGCCCGAATTTGAAAGGATAAGCGTCACGTCCCCTTTGGCCATCATACCAAGATCGCCATGGCTCGCCTCGGCTGGATGGACGAAGTGTGCAGGCGCTCCGGTCGAGGCCAAAGTCGCCGCAATCTTGCGCGCGATATGACCCGATTTGCCCATACCGCAGACGATGATACGACCTTTGGCGTTGAGCATCAGGTCGACAGCCTCGGTGAAACTATCATCAAGGCTGTCACTCAGCGCTGAAAGGGCGCTGGCTTCACGGGAAATCACGCGTTTGCCGACGGTTATATGCGAGTTGCTCATCTGCGTTACTTAATGTGAGAAGATGTCAATTTCAGGCCACCCGGCAAGATCCAGCCGAGCACGAGTTGGCAGGAAGGAAAAACACTCCTCCGCCAGATCCATCCGGCCTTCACGGATCAGATTCTCGTTTAGCTTCTCCCGCAGCTGGTGAAGATACAAAACATCGGAGGCCGCATAGTCCAACTGCGCTTTCGTCAGGGTTTCAGCGCCCCAGTCGCTGGATTGCTGCTGCTTGGAGATGTCAATATTGAGCAGCTCTTGCAGCAGGTTTTTCAGACCGTGGCGGTCGGTATAAGTCCGGATAAGCTTGGACGCGATCTTGGTGCAATAAACCGGTGCCGTGACCACGCCAAATGCATTCATCATTGCGGCGATATCGAAACGACCGAAGTGAAACAACTTTAACACCTTGGGATCGCTCAACATTTTGCAAAGGTTTGGGGCGTCTGTCTGACTGGGGTGGACCTGTATCAGATGCGCGTCACCGTCACCTGATGACATCTGGATCACGCAAAGCCTGTCGCGCATCGGGTTCAGACCCATGGTCTCACAATCGATTGCAACAATTGGTCCAAGATCCAGCCCATCGGGCAAGTCTTGTTGATAAAGGTAATTTGCCACGAAGGACCCCTATTCTGTGTTATCTGGCTGAAATACGGGGTTTGACGTCACAGTTCAATCTTCGATGCCCTGATATGGTCACACATCCGTGAAAATCTGTTTGTATGCAATGAAGTAAGGGGTGACCTGACCGGCAACCTTTGGTAGCTGAACGCAAAATAGTCGAAAAGAGATCTATGGATATTCAAACAACTGCCCTTCCGGGCGTTCTTGTTATCACTCCGAAGCGCTTTGGGGACGCGCGAGGGTTTTTCAGCGAAAGCTGGAACAAGAACACCATGAGTGCGCATGGGATCGATTTCGATTTCGTGCAGGACAATCATTCGCTGTCTGAAAAGACTGGCACTTTGCGAGGTCTGCACTTTCAGGCCCCGCCGCATGCGCAAGCCAAGCTGGTACGGTGTGGCCGAGGTTCGTTCTTTGATGTGGCTGTCGACATCCGCGCCGGCTCTCCGACCTATGGTCAATGGGTTGGTTATGAGCTGAGCTTCGAGAACGGCCGGCAATTGCTGGTTCCCGAAGGCTTTCTGCATGGCTTTATGACCTTAGAGCCGATGACGGAAATCGTCTATAAATGCACCGACTTCTATAGTGCCGACGCCGATGGCAGCGTTCTGTGGAACAGCTGCGGTGTGGAATGGCCTTTGGATGTGACCCCTTTGCTGAGCCAGAAGGACGAAGACGCGACGCCTCTGGAGTCGTTTGAAACACCATTTTCATGGGAAGGTTCATGATGAAAATTCTGATTACAGGTGGCGCAGGATTTATTGGATCCGCTGTCGTGCGGCTTGCGATTTCCCGCGGCCATGAGGTCGTCAACGTTGATGCGCTGACTTATGCGGCCTGCATCGACAATGTCGCCTCGGTCTCTGACAGCCCGCTCTATTATTTTGAACAAGCGGATATCCGTGACCGCGCAGCGCTGGACCGGGTTTTTGCCGATCATAAACCGGATGCAGTGATGCATTTGGCGGCCGAAAGCCATGTGGACCGGTCGATTGATGGTCCTGCCGATTTTGTCGAGACGAACATCACCGGCACTTTCAATATGCTTGAGGCGGCGCGTAGCTATTGGGTCGCGGCAGGCAAGCCGGATGGGTTCCGTTTCCACCATATTTCCACAGATGAGGTTTACGGCACATTGGGCAGCGACGGGATGTTCACAGAGACGACCCCTTACGCGCCAAACAGTCCCTATTCCGCGTCAAAAGCGGCGTCTGACCATTTGGTCCGCGCTTGGGGGGAGACATATGGCATGCCATTTGTGCTCACCAACTGTTCCAACAATTACGGACCGTTCCACTTTCCCGAAAAGCTGATTCCTGTGGTGATTTTGAACGCATTGGCGGGCAAGCCGATCCCGGTTTACGGAGAAGGTCTGAACATTCGCGACTGGCTGTTTGTTGAAGATCACGCGGATGCTTTGCTGTGCGTTCTGGAAAAAGGTGAAACGGGCCGGACGTACAATATCGGCGGGGAGAATGAGGCCACGAATATCGATCTCGTTCGCAAGATTTGCGCGCTTTTGGACAAGCATCGTCCCGACAATGCGCCGCATGAAAACCTGATCACCTATGTCAAAGACCGTCCCGGACATGACCTTCGCTATGCGATTGACCCGGACCGCATCCGCACGGAGCTGGGTTGGCGCCCCTCTGTGACTTTGGATGAAGGTTTGGAGCGCACGGTTGACTGGTACCTGGCAAACGAGGCGTGGTGGAAGCCATTGCAAGAACGCCAAGGTGTCGGTACGCGCTTGGGTAACGGCTGATGCTTCTGGTCTTTGGCCAAACAGGGCAGGTTGCGCGTGAACTGGCTGAAATTCGGCCTGATGCGCTGTTTCTTGGCCGTGGGGATGCGGATCTTTCCGATCCTGATGCCTGCGCACGCGCGATCAAAATGCATAAGCCAACTGGGATCATTAACGCCGCCGCCTGGACCAATGTTGACGGGGCTGAAGAGGAAGTTGATGCCGCGCATGTGGTAAATGGTGCAGCGCCCACTGCCATGGCAGCAGCTGCGGCGGACCTGAATGTACCGTTTGTCCATATTTCGACGGATTACGTGTTCGACGGTACTGGAACGGCCGCGTGGTCGACTAAGGATCAAACCGATCCGGTCAATTTTTACGGCGCCAGCAAACTGGCAGGCGAAGACGGCGTGCGTGCGGCCGGTGGGACCTATGCGATTTTGCGGACGGCTTGGGTCTTTTCAGCCCATGGCGGAAATTTTGTGAAATCGATGCTGAAACTCAGCGAAACGCGAGACACATTGGGTGTCGTGGCGGACCAGATCGGTGGACCCACGCCCGCCGCAGCAATTGCACGGGCTTGCGTATCGATGGTTGAGTCTTTGACTAGGAACCCGTCCGCCAGTGGAACTTATCATTTTTCTGGTGCTCCAGATGTGTCCTGGGCAGATTTCGCACGGGAAATTTTCACGCAGACAGGCCGTGATATCACCGTAAACAACCTGACAACGGCGGAGTTTCCACGCCCTGCGCCGCGTCCGTCCAATTCTCGTCTCGATTGTGCCACAACCGAGGCTGTTTTCGGAATTAGGCGTCCAGACTGGAAAGCAGAACTGTCATTGATTTTAGAGAGGTTAGACGCGAAATGAAGCGTAAGGGTATTATTCTGGCAGGTGGGTCCGGGACTCGCCTTTATCCGATCACGATGGGTGTCTCGAAACAGATCCTGCCGATTTATGACAAACCAATGATCTACTACCCACTTTCGGTTCTGATGTTTGCGAATATTCAGGACATCGCGGTCATTACGACGCCGGATGATCAGGCGCAGTTTCAGCGGCTTCTTGGCGATGGTAGCCAGTGGGGCATTAACTTGACCTGGATCACGCAGCCCTCCCCGGATGGATTGGCGCAGGCCTATCTTCTAGCGGAAGAGTTTCTGGATGGTGCGCCATCTGCAATGGTTTTGGGCGACAACATTTTCTTCGGTCATGGCCTGCCGGAAATTCTTGCAAGCGCGGATGCGAAGGCGGAAGGCGGGACTGTATTTGGTTACCGTGTTGCTGATCCTGAGCGCTACGGCGTTGTTGAGTTTGAGGGTGAAACCGTCCGCTCCATTATTGAAAAACCTGCCAAACCCGCTTCAAATTACGCTGTAACTGGGCTTTATTTTCTGGATGGTGACGCGCCGAAACGCGCGGCACAGGTCAAGCCTTCTGATCGCGGTGAGTTGGAGATTACTACCCTTCTGGAAATGTACCTGGAAGACGGGCTTTTAACCGTCGAGAAGATGGGCCGCGGCTATGCTTGGCTTGATACCGGCACGCATGCGTCACTTTTGGATGCGGGAAACTTTGTGCGGACGCTGCAAGACCGGCAAGGTCTGCAAACCGGTAGCCCCGACGAGATTGCTTTCGGCCTTGGTTGGATCAGCGAAGAACAGCTTTTGGATCGCGCGCGGACCTTCGGCAAGAACGCTTATGGAGACTACCTCAAGGCGCTGATCAGCTAAGAGCTAGGCCGCATTTTCGATGTATTTCTGAAGATATCCGATCAGTTGAGCGCTTTTTGGACTGCTGCCCTGATTGGGTGGCTCAAGGTCATCCCGTTTCAGAAATTTACCAATCTCAGCTTCCGTTCTGGCGACATAGATGCCTTTGCGGCCCTCTAGCTCGCGTGCGGTGGCGTTTTGGTGGTCATTTCGATGCTCCCCCAGTTCAAAACGGCGGGGCATGATGATCAGTGGTTTTTGATGCTTGATGGCGGACAGAACCGTGCCAATTCCGGCATGGGCCACGACAACGCGGGCGCGGGCAAAGAACGCCTCGTACCTGTCGGGATCAAGATGGTCATAACTGTCAATCTCGGGCCGGTAGGTTTTGTCTGGTCCAACTTGCGCGATAATTCGTTCATTCAAAGACCCGGCGAGGGATGCGACGGCATCCACCAGTGCAGTGAACGGAAGCTGAGTTCCTGTGGTTACAAAGATCATAGGACTGATCCTGCATATCCCGCGCCGGACTTTCGCGCCGGAAGTTCCCACTGGGATAGACACAGTTTAGCGAATCGTTTTGCCAGCCGGCCGGAGGACGAAAGCTCTTCGGCATTTGCGACAGAATCAATCCAGATCGTTTCCGATCGAAACAGCTTTCCTAGGGCAAGCCCGATCACACCCGGCAGTGCACCGGTTGAGACGATGACGTCTGGGCGATGCCTAAGGATCAGAAAGGCCAGCCGCATCGCGCAAAAAGCGGCGCGAAAAGGTGTGCTTCGATTGCAATCGGGGATAAGAGAGGCCGATTTCAGACCAAACTGTTCCGGCAGCCCTTTGAGCGTTGTCGCGTAGTGTACTTTTCCCGTGGCGAAGGCCGGACGCAGTGCCATGAGCTGATGCCAATGTCCGCCAGCGGATGCGATTGCCAGAATCTTCTTGGTCACGAGAGTCATCCTTATACAACAGAACGCTTAGCGTTCTTCGATGTCTCCCCCTCACATAGACAGTGAACTCCGACTGTCGTTAAAATCCAGTTAAACACCGTCATCTAACTTGCATTGTTCGCGGTTCGAAAACGTCTCAAGGGTGAAAGCCATTGAAATTGTTGACTTTGAGGGCCGGTTCCGACATTCGACTAGCAGAGTTTTGAAAGGGTTATTCGTATGAAAATCGCTGTAATTGGGACGGGTTATGTGGGTCTCGTCTCGGGAGTGTGTTTCTCGGATTTCGGGCATGAAGTTGTTTGTGTCGATAAGGACCCTTCGAAAATCGAAAAACTTGAGGCCGGGAAGGTTCCGATCTACGAGCCCGGGCTCGACGACCTGATGGCCAAGAACGTTCGCGCTGGGCGATTGACATTCACGCTTGATCTGGCGGAAGCGATTGAAGGGGCTGAGGCCGTCTTTATTGCTGTCGGCACGCCGACACGTCGCGGTGATGGGCATGCTGACCTGACCTACGTGATGGCCGCCGCAGAGGAGATCGCGAAAACAGCGAAAGACTACGTCGTTATCGTGACCAAATCCACGGTGCCGGTTGGGACAAACCGAAAAGTGGCTGAAGTCGTCGCAAAGGCAAATCCAGATCTTGAGTTCGATGTCGCCTCAAACCCGGAGTTTCTGCGCGAAGGTGCCGCGATCGACGATTTCATGCGTCCTGACCGTGTGGTTGTGGGTGTCGAAAACGAGCGGGCCGGTTCGGTCATGTCCGATATTTACCGGCCGCTGTTTTTACGGGATTTCCCGGTGATCACCACCGACCTGGAAAGTGCTGAGATGATCAAATACGCCGCCAACGCGTTTCTCGCGACGAAGATCACCTTCATCAATGAAATTGCCGCACTTTGCGAACGAACCGGTGCTGATGTGAAAGAGGTCAGCAAAGGCATGGGCTTTGACGGACGGATCGGGAACAAGTTCCTGCATGCAGGCCCAGGCTATGGCGGCTCGTGTTTTCCGAAAGATACCAGTGCCTTGGCGCGAATCGGACAGGAACATGCAACCCCGATGTTGATCACTGAAACGGTTATTAAGGTCAATGAAGAGGTTAAACGCCGCATGATCGAGAAGTTGCGCGATCTGTGTGACGGCTCCTTCAATGGCAAGAAAATCTCTGTGCTTGGGGTTACGTTTAAACCTAACACAGACGACATGCGCGATGCGCCGTCCCTGACCATTGTACCTGCAATGGTCGGCGGTGGTGCGCAAGTGGTTGTGACCGACCCGCAAGGCCGTCATGAGGGAGAGGCTTTGTTGCCGGGTGTTACATGGGTGGACGATGCCTATAGAGCGACCGAAGGGGCCGATTTGGTGGTTTTGCTGACGGAATGGAACGAGTTCCGCGCGCTGGATTTGTCCCGTTTGGCGTCGTCGATGGCGCATCCGCGTATGGCTGACTTGCGCAACATTTACTCTAAAGAAGATGCGTCCAAGGCCGGGTTCGAGGCCTATGTCTCGGTGGGCCGCTAAGCGCGGCCTCTGGGGTCAATCAGAAGCGCAGTGACCCAGCCCGCAAGGAAGCCACCCAGATGGGTTTCCCATGCCAGTTGCTTGTCCATGGCCCACCACAAGACCACGTTCAGTAGCAACAGCAAGACTATAGATCGGGCCACCGGCCAGAGGCGTTCTTGCAGAGTAAATCTGTCGACATAGTTCCACGCCAACAATGCCCCAACCAGCCCAAAGAGCGCGCCAGAGGCCCCAACCATCGGGCGCAGGTTGGACGCAATCAATCCATATCCGATGGCACCACCAAGAAGGCTGGCTGCATAGAGAAATGCAAAGGCCTTTTTGCCAACACGATCCGTCACCGCGCGACCGAGGGACCAGAGCGTGATCATATTGACGGTGATATGAATGAAGCCGCCGTGTAAGAATCCATAGGTAACGAACATCAGATAGGGCTGCAGGGCATAGTTCGGCCCCCAGTTGCCAAGCAGACCGGGCCAAAATCCGCCGTATTCATAGGCGCGCTGCCGAAGTCGTGGAATTGATAACGTACCTAGATCTGCGACAATGAGCACGGCTTCCACAAGGACGCAGCTCGCAACGATCGCGGCAAGTAGCCAGTCACGACGAAGTACGAAAATCTTAGTGTTTTCTTCTTCTGGTGCGATATCAGGCGGGACAGAGGTCATACCAAAGACTTGCGAAGTTCCGAGGACCCAGACATGTGGTCAGGTCTTTCCGAAACTGAGATTACGGACGGAACGAGAATGACCGCTCTAGTGAAAGTCTGAACGTGTTTGAGTCCCGATCCGCAACACCGTCTTCTGAGATACGGGTGTAGGTATAGCCGGACACGAAGTCCCACTCGCTACCGATATCGTGGCGATAGTTCAGGCCCAGATCGATACGCTCGGAAAAGTCTGCGGCACCCAGGATATCGCTTTCAGTGTAGGCAAGGTTTGCGTCCCAGGACGACACCGAATTGATCGCGCGCATGTAGCTTGCCTCAAACCGAGTATCGATACGGTCGCGGCTGGCGCTGTCGACATCTGCACGTTGGCTGAGGCTGACATCAAAAGCCCCAAGCGGAGTTTCAGAGAAATAGCTGATGTTAAACAGTGGGTTAATGCCGTCTGTCTCTGTGTCGGTTAGGCCTGCGCCGAAGGACAAAGTCGCATTGCGCAGCTCAAGACTGCGGGTAAATTCGACGGCGGAGACCCGTCCGCTTTCCTCAAGCACTGTGCTAAATCCACCCGACAAGGTGCCGTTGGCACGGTCCATTTCAAAACCGAGATCAGCGCCAAATCCATCTTCGTTCGTGGTTCCGCCGGTCGTGGTTTCTTCAATCTCTGTGTTGTTGATGCCCGCTGTGAGTGTCAGGTCGGGACGCACATCGTAGGTTGCACTGAATGCCAGACGCTGTGTCTCACGATCCGTCATCAGAAGGCTCTCATCGGAGAAATGGACGACGCTCGCCTCAATCCCGAGGTTCAGCTGAGAACTTACGCGGAAGCCAAAGTTCAACGAGGCCGTGGTTTCATCTTCCGGGACCAGACCGGGATCAATGGTGTCGCGGTAGCTGGTCTCGCGGTGGCTGAGGCTGAAGCCATAGCTGAAGGGTGCCGCGCGTCCGCCCTGATAGCCAATCGACGAAAACAGGTTTTCACGCGTTCCCAGGCCAAATTCCAGCTCACCACCTGTTGTTGCAGGATCCGGCACGTCGCTGACGTCGGATTCTGTGTATTGAGCGATTAGATTTAGCTCAGCGTTCTGGGACATCTGCGTGAAGCCGAGGCGCACATCCCCGTCCACGAAATCGATGCTATCACCGCGGCGGTCACCTGCTTCGATTGCACCACCGACTGTGAATTCCAGCGAGGAACTGCGGGTTGTGCTTGTCAGGCCAAAGGAGAGATCCGTCCGGGAAATGGTCTCGCTTGGGCCATTTACGATCAGATCAGGGTTATCGGAGTAAATAAGCGATTCTCGGAACGTCGCGAAGGCCTGAAGGCCTCCGGCGTCCTGAGCCGATGAAATCGACGCCACAATGATACAGCCTAGGGAAACAGTTCCGGCGAGGGTGCGGGTGTGGCGTCTACTTATCATTCATTCACTCAAATAATCTGCGCTCTGGTACCAGGATCACGTCACCATCGTGCAAGACGATGTTGCGTGACAAGCTAGCCCCATTAGCAATGCTGCGGTAATTGATGGTCGTAACTGTTTGTACGCCCGTTTTTCTGTTCGTGCGACGAAGCTGAATCCGTTTTTTGGCAGCGAATGCAGTGAAGCCGCCGTTTTGGGCCATTGCTTGCAAGAAGGTTGTCCCACGTTTCATCGGAATCAGGCCAGGAGAGTTTACTTCACCCAGGAAGTAGACGTTCATGCCGCCTGGTACGCTTCTGAACGGGTTATCTTCATCTTCTCTCGTGTCTTCGCGCAGGGTCGCTACTGACGCGAATACGTTTGGCGTATTTGCGAAATTTGGCGCGATACTTTCAGCAATTGCCGACTGGATCTGCGAAAGCGTCCGACCACCAGCAGATACGCTGCCAGCAAAAGGGAAGCTGAAGCGACCATCAGGAAGAACCAGAACTTCGCGGTTCAAGTTCGGATCCTCAAGGACTTCGATACGAATAACGTCCCCGGCGGAAACGCGGTAATTCGACTGTGCAAAAGCGCCAGTGGCTGTGAGCAACGCAATAAACGCGATGATTAGAGATTTCATGGTCTCGACCTTTCAAAAGCGGGCCCACCCGTTATCAAACGATTGCCTTGAAAACGACCAAAAAGGAAGCCTTTCAAAATCATCGTCTAATTCACTCCGTGTATGTGACGGTGAAGTCACGGTTACTAGGTGGTGCCAAAAATCATTCAGAACTGGTTTCTTCCAGTTTCTTTAGTTCCTGACGGGCCTGCTCGATCTGGGGCCATTGGTTTAGCGGTTCGGCAATTTCAATACTGCGCTTGAGCTGCTCTACAGCCTTTTTATTTTGATTCAAGGCGATGTAAACCTTTGCGAGATGATATTGCACCGTCGGATCGCCTTGAAGTCGGTCGGCGGCGGGCTCAAGATAGCGCACTGCTTCCTCGAAATCACCACGTCGGTAAAGAATCCAGCCATATGTGTCCTGAAAAGCAGGGACACGTGTGTCGGCAAGACGTCTCGCGACCGAAAACGCGCGGTCTACGCTCGCCTCATCGTCGCGATGTGTGACCAGCAGGCTGGCCAGATTGTTCGCAACCACAACAGACTCGGAATTTTGGCTGTAGAGTTTCTCATAGATCGCTATTGCGCCGTCGATCTCATTTGATTGCTCAAGCGCTGTTGCCTTGGCCCACAGCAAATTCGGGGAGTCGGGCAAGACTTCCAGCGCTTCGTCTATGATTGCACTGGCGCGATCTGGTTCTCCCTGAATAGATACGGTTCGGATAAGCTCTATCCAGATACGTTCCTGAAGGGGGTCATCGTCCAAAAGACCTCGGAAGCCAGTCTCTGCGGTTTCAAAGTTTCCGTTGGCGGTTTCGGTGACATAGAGGGTGTAGCGCAACAGCTGGTTATCTGGGTCTTCCTCGAGATAGGCGCGCACTGAGTCCAATGCGCCAGGAAGATCGCCAGAGGACAAGCGCGCCCGAACAAGCGAAATCTTTGCAGCCAGGTCGGTATCGTTTTCTGCCAGCCCTTCGAGGAACTGGATAGCGTTGGATGTGCCTTCACGGCGACCCAACAGTCTGATCCGCAACTCATCCGCCGCACGGAGGGTCGCAGGATTACCCGCATTGCGTAGAGAATTCTCAACTTGCTCAGCACGGGCAAAGTCTTCGATCTCGATATAAAGGCGGCCAAGCTCAATCAAAAGATCCGGTTGATTGGGCGAGGTCCGCAGCCCTTTTGTCAGGACATCTTCAGCCGGAAGGAACCGTTCTTCCTCGATGAGAAACTTTGCATATTGCAAAGACTCAGCAGGTGCGAAGGTAGAAGTCTCAGCAGCTAACCCCATGAAATCACGCGCCAAATCTCTGTTTCCTGCGCGAATATGCGCGCGCGCCATCAAGGACATGGCTTGCACATCTTGCGGATTGTTGTCGAGCGCTGCGCGCAGCGACGTAATGGCGTCATCCACCTGATCTGCATCGATTTGCCATGTTGCCTGCATCTTCAGGGCGACGCCGTTGAAAGCGTCTGCTGCGATAACTTCTTCAACCAACCTGCGCGCGCCGACCTCGTTTCCACCAACGATCAGCATTTTCGCCAGCGCCAGTTTGATCCGGTTGGTTTCGGGCGATGGTTCCGCGGTTTCAAGAACCGCTTCAAGTTCTGAGATAGCATTGTCCTGCTGTCCCATATCGAACAGGATCCCGGCTTTCACGGCGCGAATGATGGAGTGGTCGGGACGTTGCTCCAAGGCTTTGTCAAGTTCCGCGATCCCTGCCGTTGGGCCTTTGCGCTGCGTGATGAACTGCACCAATGCAATGAACGGGTCGAGGTCGTCTGCCATCAGGTCGGAAATGCTGCGCAAGAACGCTTCAGCATCGTCAGCACGATCGCGCGACATATAGAAATTAATCAGGTTCCTTTTAACGTCGTCATTGTCCCCAAAGAGGGTGATCATCTGCTTGAGGACTTCTTCAAGCTGGCCGTCCTCTCCCAACTCTGCGGCGATACTTGCCTTAAGCGCATAGAGGCGCTGGTTATTGGGTTCTAACGCAATCGCTTCGTCGATTTGCTTCAGCGCAGCCTCGAAGTTGCGGTCCCGCAGGTAGGTATCGATCAGAATCCGTTGCAGCATGACGCTTTCAGGATTGTCTTTGATCAACTCCTGGGACTGACGTCCAATATCGTCGAGTTTTTGGACCTGCTCTGCTTCAGAGGCGACCCGGTATTCCCGCGCAAGCGAGATTAGCTGCACTTTGGGGTTTTCCGGGGCCAGTTCTATCGCGGCAATGGAATGGCGCTCAAACTCTTCGAAAGAATTGTTCTGAAAGGATAGTTCGGAAAGGACGACCCGCCCGTCGACATCATCAGGGTACTGCTCCACGAGCCTGAGATATTGCGCGTAGGCTTCGCGGGGCTCTCCCAATTCGAGTACGGATTTGGCGTAGATGCTGCGGGCTTCGCGGTGATTTTCATCAATGGCCAGAACGTTGCGGAATTCGACAACAGCGCGGGCAACCTCGCCCTGCTCCAGCAGTTCCAACCCGCTTTCATAGAATGCGTTGGCGCGTTCTTCGTCAGATTCACAGGCAGCGAGCGCCAAGGAAATGAGAACGGCTGCTACGAAACGGGATTTTTTTCGAATGAACAAAGGTGGCCTCTTGTCGATTCCAGAAACAGATGCGCTTCGCACGGTCTATAGGCCATCCAGTTAAGGATGGCCTAGGGAAAATTTCAAATAGACTAAGCGATCGGCAGCGGATTTAATATCCGGTTCCGCGGAATACGACCTGCACCGTTTTCGCCAGGACAGAAACGTCCGTCGCCAGAGAAATCTCTCTGTCGTACAAATCGTCATACGTTGCACGCTCGTGGAAATCACAATCGTTACGATCAGAGATCTGCCACAGGCCAGTGATGCCCGGACGGACGCGGAAATAACCCAGACCCGGATACAGACTACGTTGGTTGACCATCATTGGGCGTGGCCCAACAAGAGACATCTCGCCGAACAATACGTTCAGAAGCTGCGGCAGCTCATCCATGGATGTTTTGCGAAGCAGGCGACCAACACGCGTGATACGTGGATCTTTCTTAAGCTTTTGGGTCGCGTCCCACTCAGCTTTCGCTTCCGGGTTTGCGTCCAGATGGGCTTTCAAAAGCTGATCGGCGTTTGGAACCATGGTGCGCAGTTTCCACATGCGGAAAACGCGACCGTTTCGGCCGATCCGCCTTTGAGAATAGAAAGGTGTATGGCCATCGGTTGCCACGAGTGCTGCGAGAACTGCTACGAAGGGCAGAACAATCGCACCAGCAAGTAGAACCAGAACAATATCCAGCCCAGGCTTTACGACGTCTTTATAAAGGTGAAGATTGGGGATCGATGCCGGTTTAACAACCCGGTCAGGGTTTCCAGAGCCATCGAAATTTGTCAAATTCATACTCATAAACAGTTTCCGGCTAAACGATTGCCGACCTTATTAAGTTACCACCAGGTACAAGCAGCAGGCCCCAGCTCCGATGCTTAATTTACGCCTACACTTTGCCATATTTAAGTAACCGTTTGTTAACAAAAATTACACTAGGCCCCTAAACTTTGAGCAATAGTCGCGCAACACATTGAATCTAATAAATTTTCAGGGCTTCATTAATTTTGACGAAATTTTTCGCCACTGTTTCGACTTTGCCACAATTTTACCAACTGTTGATTAATTGTCACCAATCGATCGTGTAATGTAAGTTTTTGAAGCAGTTTGTTGCCCCACAGCAAACGGCCTCGCGGGAGAATAGCTATAAATTGATTCGATTCTTTAAACGCCAAGAGAAGGAGGGCCATCAGGCAAATTTTTCAGACAATCGCCCTATGAATGACACGATTGTATCGTTATTGCGAAGCCCAGAAGGGTTTCACGCGAGAACAAATTCCTATCCCCTGTAAATAGAACGAAAGAGGCGCAACTTGAGCAGCGAACTGTACACCAGTTTCTACGGTCTTAGGGAAAGACCGTTTACGCTGTTGCCGGACCCGGACTTCATGTTCTGGTCGAAGGCGCACAAGCGCGCGTTTTCCGTTTTGGAATATGGGATCATGTCGCGATCGCCATTAACCGTGATTACAGGAGAGATCGGCGCAGGCAAAACAACTCTCGTCCAAGCGTTGCTCAAGTCCATCAGCAGTGAAACCATTGTTGGCCTTATTTCTAACGCACAAGGTGGGCGTGGTGACCTGTTGCGCTGGGTGCTGAACGCGCTGGACGTGAAGCATGATCCGAAAGGTGACTATGTCGCCTTGCATCAGGTCCTTCAGGATTTCGCGATCAATCAATATGCGGGTGGTCGTAACGTTGTCTTGATCATCGACGAGGCGCAAAACCTGACGATAGAACTGCTCGAAGAATTGCGGATGTTGACGAATATCAACTCCAACAAGGACGAGTTGTTGCAATTGATTCTCGTGGGTCAGCCTGAGCTGCGCACAATGATTGAAGACCCCTCATTACGGCAATTCGCGCAACGTGTCGCAGCGGCTTATCATATTCCATCAATGGACATGAACACCACGGCTGCTTATATCCAGCATCGGATGAGACATGCAGGTGGTACGGGTGCTGAGTTTTCGTCTGAGGCGATAGAGGCGATATTCAGAGTGTCCGAAGGTGTACCGCGTATGGTAAATAAATTGTGTGACCTTGCTTTGGTCTATGGTTCAGGGGCCGGTGAGAAAACCATAGAGGCGTCGATCATTCAGGAGCTGATGAGTGACGGGATTTTCTTGAAACCCCAGTCTGCAGCCCCTTTGTTCTTAACTAACAGAGTCGATAGCTCGGGACTGAGTAGCTGATGAATATTGATTTGAAGTTTTACTGGAAGCTGTTTTTGAAACGGCTTCCCGCGATGACAGCCCTGTTTCTTCTTTGTGCGGGCGTTGCTGTTGGCTTGGCCTACAAAATGCCGACTGAGTATTCGACGCAGGCGACCCTTCTGGTTGAGCCGCCTCAGATTCAGGGCATTAGCAACACGATGGATACCCGCGCAGGGGTTCAGCTTGAAGTTATTCAACAGCGCTTGATGACTCGGGCAAATCTGATCGATATCGCGAATACGCGCGATGTTTTTGACACCGAAGACGTTCTGACGCCGGATCAGGTTGTTGAGCTGATGCATGCCAGCACATTCATCAACCGAAGCAGTGGTCAGGATCGCGCGACGTTGATGACTTTGGGCTTCAAATCCTCGGATGCGCAGATAGCCGCAGATGTGGTGAACGATTATGTCACGATCGTTTTGAAAGAGAATGTGCGCCTGCGGACACGCATTGCCGAGGGCAACCTGACCTTCTTCGAACAAGAGGTGGAGCGTATCGGAAAAGATATCGACGCCCAAAGTGATAAGATATTGAAATTCAAGGCAGAAAACGAAGGCGCTTTGCCGGATAGTCTGGAGTATCGCCGAAACCGGGTTGATCTTCTGCAAGAGCGTATTGCCCGTCTTGAGCGCGAATTGTCGAACCTGAACGAGCAGAAAGAGCGTATCATTCAAGTCTACGAGACCACAGGTCGCTTGCAGACTGCACCTGTCACGCAGCTTTCACCCGCGGAATCTCGATTGGCAGCGCTTGAAGCAGAACTGGCGAATGCGCGGGCGGTCTTCTCTGAGACCAACCCAAATGTTGAATTGTTGAAGTCCCAGGTCGCCCAGCAAGAAGCCGTCGTGATCAGGGAGGCTGGTTCCGCGGCACCTGCCGAAGATGGTGCCACAAGCCAGGACGCGCTGTTGCAGATTAGTCTGGCGCAAATCGATTCTCAGACAGAGTCGACGAAGGTCGAGCTTACCGGCTCTTTGAAAGAACAGGAATTGCTTCAGGCGTCGATCATTCGGACCTCGCCCAACCAGATCGCGTTGGCGGGCCTAGAGCGGGATTATACCAACTTGCAAGGCCAGTATAATGCCGCGATCAGCCGATTGAATCAGGCCCGGATTGAAGAGCGGATCGAGGTCAGCTCGCGCGGTCAGCGTATTACGGTCCTCGAGAACGCCAGCGTACCGACAGTGCCCTCCAGCCCGAACCGGAAATTGATTGTCGCTGCAGGCGTCGGCGCTGGTCTGGCTGCAATGGCGGGTCTTTTCATCCTTCTGGAGCTTTTGAACAAGACAATTCGCCGGCCAGCAGAGCTTGTCAGCGCGCTTGGCGTCATGCCCATCGCTGCGATTCCCTATATGGAATCGGCGGGTCGTAAATGGATGCGGCGCGGTTTCCTTGTAACAAGCTTCCTGACTGTTTTGATCGGCGTACCGCTTGGGCTTTGGATGATTGATCAGTATTACTATCCGCTGGATGAAATTGCGGAAAATGTCATGGACCGCTTCTTCTGATGTCCCGGAAACAACGGAAATTTTAGGTTAGTACGATGGAAAAACTGCAAAACGCTCTGCAAAACGCGCGGAAGAAACGTGCTGTTACCTCTGCTGTCGTGCCGACAGACGAACGCAAGCCTGTCCCTGCCAGAGACAGGGACGCCCGAAGTGCTTGGGATCAGATCACGCCGTTCGCACCTGACATGAAAGCGTTGAAAGATAATCGCATTGTGTCGACCGAGGCGAGCAATCTTGCGATGCCCTACGACATCTTGCGCACCAAGCTGATGCTGGAAATGAAGAAGAATGGCTGGACGCGCCTGGCGATCACGTCACCTTCACCTGCCTGCGGCAAGACGACTATTGCCTTGAACCTGGCATTCGGTCTGAGCCGTCAGATTGAGAAACAGACATTGCTCTTTGATCTGGACCTCAGACGTCCCGGGATCAGTAAATACCTTAACCATAAGCCGGACTATGACATTCGGGAGCTTTATGAAGGTAAGGTGGCGTTCAAAGACTACGCTGTGCGGGTCAATGAAAACTTGGCCATTGCGGGGATGCGGAACACTATTCCGGATCCGGCCAGCCTGTTGAACAGCGATATGACTGCCGAAGTTCTGGACGAAATTCAGGGCACCTTTACGCCGGACGTGATGATCTTCGACTTGCCGCCTTTCCTGGCGAATGACGACACGCGCTCCTTCTTGCGCAACGTTGATTGCGCGTTGTTGGTCGCCAAGGCGAATGACACTCGGATCGATCAAATCGACACATGTGAGCGCGAAGTTGCCTTGCATACAAATGTTGTCGGCATCGTGTTGAACCAGAGCCAGGTTACCAACGATACCTACGGGTATGGATACGACGCGAACTAGCCCTCGCGTCGTTTCCAGAGTTGATCAGCGCAGGCCCACAACGTCCGAGGCTGTTGTGCCGGTCGCCAAGACCTGAACCACGCGGATAGGGTAGATAATTCCGGGCTGGATATTGCGAAGCGTGACAACATCGCCTGACAGCATGGTAACGCGAACGTCGCCACCCTGACCCACGTACAGCCCACGAGTTGCGTAAGCCAAGTTCGTTGCATCATCAGGTGTGACCACTTCTGATGCGGTGGCCGGGGTCGTCAGACCAGTGCCAAACTGGCCAAATTCGTCTTCCATTGCGAGTGCCTCCTACGGGAAAATACGATGCCCTTATGTGCGCAGAGGTCTTAAGACTTTCGTTAACCATCGTGCGGTATCGTTAACCACGACGCAGCTTTGATGGATGGCAGAGTGACTTGTATTATTCGGACAGTGGCCCCGCGCCTGCATGTAATCCATATTGTATCGTCCTATCCTGACCCGATTGGCCCTGACACGCGGGCCAGCTCGCTGCTTCTGGAATGTACGCCGCAGCTGGAGCACACAGTTTTCTCTTTTAAAAGAGCGAGTTGGCGAAGTGGTATTCACCACATTGGCTTCAGCGATCCAGCTGGTGAGGGCCATGAGGCGATCGCCTATGGTGCCCCGGGAAAAGGAGTTTTGTTCAAGCGAAACCTGGACAAAGTCGCGCGCTTTATTCTGGGTCGTATTCAGGCCAAAGGTCTGACGCCAGATATTATCCACGGGCACAAATTAACCACGGACGGCTATATTGCGTGGCGTATTTCTAAACATTTGAACGTTCCGTTCTGCGTCAGCTTGCAGGCGAACACGGATACCAAGATCCTGAAAGCCCGACCCGACATGCGCGCGGGCTACAAACGGGTCTGGCAAGACGCCGCGCTCAGTTTTGCATTTGCGCCCGTGGCGGAGCGCACAATTGCGGCGCAGCTTGGCAAACGGCCCGCAGCTGGTTTCAATCTGCCTTGCCCCACATCCGCTGATGAGATTATCGCGCCCCAGATTACTGAAACCGGGTCCAAGAAAAGGATTTTGACGGCCTTTCATCTCAAGCATTATCGAAACAAGAATGTGGAACGATTGATCCGCGCGATTGCCCTCGCGCAGGGAGAGGTTCCAGAAATTCGCTTGGAAATTCTGGGTGGCGGCGATCCCCGAAGTTTTCTGACGGTCTCACGCATGGCCAATTCTATAGCGCCGGGTTTGGTGACGTTGCTTGGCGGACAATCGCAGGCCAGCATGCAACGCAAATTGAACGCTGCGACAGGTCTTGCCTTGCTGTCTCTGCGAGAGAGTTTTGGGATGGTGTATTCGGAGGCCTTACTTGCCGGGACGCCGATCCTATTTTCTGCGAACCGCGCTGTAGATGGCTATTTCGAAAACGGACAGTATTCCTTAACCGCTGACCCATTGCAGGTTGACGATATCGCGCGAAAACTCGTCTCGCTTTGCAAACATGAAGAACGGATGAAGCAGCAGTTGGGCCAGGCGCAAGCTTCGGGCGCATTGGATTTTCTGCGGCGCGATCATATTGCAGCGACCTATCGCGGTGCGCTTGAGCGTTGCCTGTCCCAATACCCGGTCGCGATTTGAGCCAGCCCGACCCCAGAGACGCGGTGTTTGAGATCGCAGACCGCGATCGTTCTTTGGCGCGCCAAACAGGGCGGTCCGCCTCTACAATCTTGATGTTTTCCGTTCTGCGGGTTTTCTTGGCGTTGGGCACCACGGCACTCTTGGCTCGGTTCGTTTCCCCCGCTGATCATGGCCTGTTCGCAATGGTCTTGCCGGTCCTGTTGGTTGCGTCCGGCCTGTCCGAGTTTGGCCTCGCCCAAGCCGTCGTGCAGCAGGAACGGGTCACACATAAACTGGTGACGACTCTGTTCTGGATAAATCTGGCGCTTGGCATCGCTTTAATGTCGATCGTCGCCGTGTTGGGCCCTTATGCGGCCGCGTTCTACGGAAAACCGCGGGTCAACGGGCTATTCCTTTGGCTATGCCCTTATGTCCTGCTGATTGTTCTGAATACGCAGCTGGTTGCAATCCTGAGACGCCAGATGCGCATTCGTCAGATTGAGGTGATCAGCTTTGTTGCGACGATCCTTGCGGCATGCGCTGCCGTGTTGATGGCGGTCTCCGGCCATGGGGTTAAAGCGCTGATCGTGCAATTGCTGCTGCAACCGGCCACTAGTTTCGTGGGTCTTGTCATGCTGGTCAGGTGGGTGCCGTCGTCGCCTTTGAAAGTGGATTTCCATGACGCAAGGGCCGCTTTGAAGTTCGGCGGGTATCTTGCCGCGGAAAGGCTGCTAGGAGAAATGGGGCGCAATCTGCAGCTGGTCTTGATTGGACGGTTTTTCTCAGACATCCAACTGGCGTTTTTCCATCGCAGCTCCGCCATTGCGCAAATGCCCCAACGCAGGCTAGGGGCGCCCCTTCTTGGGGCGTTTCTTCCTGCGCTAAGCCGTTTGCAACAAGATGGTTCCGGTTTTGAAGCCCTCTTTTTGCGCGTCTTGTCGCGATCAAACCTGATTTTGATCCCAATCGGTGCTGTTCTCATCACGATCCCGGAGGTCGTCACGGCAATTCTGTTGGGACCCTCATGGAGCGCGGCGGCCCCAATATTGCAGCTTCTGGGCGTTTTACCTATCTTTGCGATGAACCTCACCTGCCTCGCGCAGGCATTGGTGGCCTGCGGCAAGTCGCGAGAACTGTTCTACTTTCGCTCCGTCAGCTTCACCTTGTTGCTCGCAACGATGCTTTTTGCCTCATCCTTTGGGATGGGCGTCATGATCAGTGCTTATCTGGCGATGCTGATTCTCGGCCAAGGAAGCTTGCTCTTGTGGGTTACACTTCGCCACACGCCGTTAACTTTGAAAGGTGTTAGCAGGCAGCTTATCGCGGATATCGGATTCGCAATGGTTTTGATCACGCCGATTTTGGTCTTCCGCGCGTTCACGGAATTTACTGAGGTAATAGACGCAGCGGCCCTGATTTTCTGGATCTTGGGCGTTTTTGGACTGCGGGTCGGAATGTCCGGTGCCCTTCGCCACGATATCGTTCAAGCGCTTAGGCCTTCCAGAGCCGTACCTTAGTTTCCAGCCCAATGAGGCGTGCGGCCATGGCATGAAACTGCGTGCCGGGATGGTCGGAGAATTTCTCCGCCGCAAGAACAGAGAGCACTTCTCTGCCAAGGCGCAGCTGGTTGGCGCGGAAGGCGGCGCGGGCGATATGGTAAAGCTCGGTGCAAAGGGTTGGTTTGTGGCACGCAAAGCGGGTGTTTTCGCAGCGCTTCAGGATGGAATGGACAGCCTTAAACCTGCTGCGCAGCGCATGTTCTGACTGACTCCTCGAGACGGAATTTGCATTGACTTGCGCGTGTAAGGCCGCACCGTGTTCATTCTTCCAGATCTTAGGCTCATACGTAATTGCGCGCAGCACGATCTCAAGATCCTGTGCGCGGGCGAGCGTTTCGTCCCAGCCGCCAATTTTCTCCAGAAAGCCGCTTCGCCAAAGGATCGCTGATGGGTTCACATAGTTCCCATCCATCCAACCCGAAAAGAACGTGTTGGGATCAATATGACCCTTATAGAGCGGCCGTCGGATGATCTGCTTTTCGATTGTCTCGATATGCATATTGGACAGCACAAGATCAGCCCTATGTCGCGTCGCTATTTCCAGGGCGGAATAAAGTATAGGGCCTTCATGGTAGTCGTCTGCGTCCAGAAACAGGACATAATTCGCGCCGTTTTGAATGGCGGTGTGAAAGCCCGTATTGCGCGCGTGGCAAGCGCCTCGTTTTGGCCCGGTAATATGCGTCACGGTGTTGCCAAATTTTTCCACAACGTCTTGAGAGCCGTCGGTCGAGCCATCATCGACAACGATAATCTCGCTTTCAGAAACGTTCTGAACCAACACAGACGATATCGCCCGCTCAATCCAAGGTGCTGCGTTAAAACAAGGAATGACAACGGCAACCCGGGTCATGCACGGACCCCGATATGGGCGTTGATGGTGTTTGCGATCTGATCCCAAAGCTTTGTTGATTTGCGCAGCATCCCGTTTGCGTTATGGCACAGCAAATCACGTACTTTCGGATGTTGCGCGGCAAACTCGAACCTTTCAAGCGTTGGTGGGATTTGGACAGGCTGGTCCATCGTGACCGAAAAGCCTCCAAGCCCGTAATCCGCCATAAGATGCCGGTATTTGTGGCTCCACCCGCAGGCAAAACACGGGACACCGGACGAGAGCGCACTGACCAATCCGTGGTAGCGCGACGAGATCACGGCGCTGCTTTGGGACAGTATTGCTTTTGTCTGGATAGGGTCGCTCACCGATATGATCTCCACAGGGCTGCCAAGAGACTGGGCTATTTTCAGGTCCTCATTGCCGTCATGGATCAGGATCGCGGTTTTGCCGGCGATACGTGTCAGGCTGTCCAAACTCTCGCGCAAGAAGTTCAGATAGGAGTCTTGGATGACCTGGCTCTTGCCGGCAAAAATCTTGGTGTTGGGGATCAAAATGCCCAAGCCTCGCCAGTGATCGGGGCAATAGGCCGGGTCTACTTTTAGCAGGTTTGTGAAGTCAGAGGCGAGCTCCGCCCCATCAATTCCTGCCAGAATAAGGTGGTTCAGGCTTTCTTGGTCGCGGGCGTAAACATGGGCGAACCGGTTCAGACATTGGTTAACGGACATGCGGAAATTTTCCGTCGAAAACGGACCCCATGCCTGAGGCAATGCGATCATGCAGGTTTGGTTCCTGTCCCAAAGCGGCATTCTGCGGTTCAGAAAGTGGTCAAATTTTTGCAGGCCCCAATAGTCACCATAGGCAAAACCTGATGCGTCGAGGACGATGTCGATTTCGTTGGCATCCAGCAAGCCGACGCGCAGCCTTTGGGATTTCAGATGCCGTGCAACGAACCCTTTGGCGCGTTTCGTTCCCCACCCTGATTGCCAATCCGCGGGAGTGACGCCCCAAACTCCCATGGCCACGCGGGCCTCGAATGGCATGGCAACGTCGACACCAATTCGAACATCGGGTAGCCGCGCACGAAGCTCTTGCAGAATGGTCAGCAACATCAATTGTGCGCCTTGATTTTTCGGGTCGATGCCGATGACCTCGACATTGACCGGGCGGCTGAGGCTGGAAGGCATCGGAAAGTCGGGGGCATGGAGGGTCATGGGTCAGATGCTCACTTCAAATATGCGCATGTCTTCTATCGGGCGCTTTGCGGAATATGGAACGGGCACGTCCGGTTTTGGCCAACCGTAGCTGATCATCATCAGAACACGCTCATCAGGTTGCAGGCCAAGCAGCTTGGCAGCCGCGCGTTCCCGCTTCGGCTCGTCTGCCCAATTGATCACGCAGGACGCAACGCCTTGCGCTTCCAACCCGTTGATAAATGACATTGCCGCCATGGACGCGTCGACATAGACGGCGTGCCGGTCGCGGGCAAAAGGGTAGGCGCGCAGGTGGCCAAGGACGACGACGACCGCACTAATCTTGTCGATGAAGGACGCGGTTCCCATGGGCAGGGATGCCACCTTTTGCGCGGTTTCTGGCGTGTCAAAGATGCGAAATGTGAAAGCCTGCCGGTTACAGGCACTTGGCGAAAACCGGGCGACGTCAATGGCGTTGTCAACAAGCGCGCGGGGAACAGGCTTTGGCAAATAGGCACGGACGGACCGGCGTTTGATGCTCAGGTCTTTGAGGTCTTTGATCGCAACAGGGTTGCTTTTGAGATCACGCAGAAACGGGATGTTCGACGACGCAGATGCAGGCGTTTCAAGACAAAGCTGCGCGAACATTTCGTGTGCATTCCGAACACGTTTTTCGCTTGGGCGAACACGCAGAAAATAGGTCATCAGCACGTTTCGCGCCCAGAGATATTCCTGATCGTCCGGCGTTGTGCCCGATGCGTTTGACTGGGCCGCGAACTCGGCCACCGTTTCTTCGATATACTCCACCGCAAACACCGCCCGCGGATTTTCCGACACCAGACCCTTTTCGATCCGGTGGATGTTTCGCCGTAACAGATATAGGCTTCTTTGGCTGCTTTTACGCTCCTTCAGATACACAAACCGCCCTGCGGCAACAGCCCTATATTCGGCGCTGAAGCCGTTTGAAAACACCCGGTATAGCAAGAAGCGCCCGGCCGCATGGCTAAGAAGCAGGCTATCTATCAGCCAGTTTCTGCAAGATGTAATTGTGGCCCGACCACCCAGGCGGGTGGCGTGATACAGGCGCGCCATATGCGGCTTGACGGGATCGGGGATGATCCGTTTTCCCAGTGATACAACAGTCAAGCCAACCTCTTACCGATGCTTCGTGATCCGTTCACGCTACGAAGACCTTGGTAAACAAACCCTTACGAAAAACTCAATAATTGGCGGTTGTTCGTTAGGTTTATCAGTTTGTTAACCACATTGGCCGATCAATCACCGACGTCCTTTGGCGGTATGAAAGTGATCTTGCCCATGAAGAGTCTGAATCAGCTCAAGCGATTTCGCAGAATTGCTGTCGGTTTGAAAAAGCTCTGGCTGCGGCGGGTTTGGGAGATGGATATCGACCCGACGGCCGAACTTTCTTTGCGGGCGAAGCTGGACAAGACCTTTCCCAAAGGCGTCCACATCGGTGCCCATAGTTACGTGGCTTTTGATGTGCGGATCATGACCCATGATATGACCCGGAACCTGCGGTTGCATACGCGGATTGGGAAAAACTGTTTTATCGGGGGTGGGTCGATCATTCTGCCAGGTGTGGAGATCGGAAGTCATTCGATCGTAGGGGCGGGATCGGTCGTCACGAAGTCCGTGCCTGCCGGGTCGGTTGTGGCTGGTAACCCTGCAAAGGTGATCAGCAGGCACGTCTATTTGCTGAGCTACGGACGGTTTCCAAGCGCTGGGCTGGAGCCCGGATTATCTGCGGGCCAACCTGAGTATCGGGGCGGCGGCAAATGCGCCGCTGCACAGCAAGGACTGACCCCAGAAGCGCGGGTTTCCGGGCATTAGCCGTAGGGCCTTTCCCGCATGTGCCGCGGCGGGTTTGTAGGCTCGCATTTGTCGATAGGCGCCCGCGATCCGGTTCAAATGCACCGCTTTGATCCTGGGATATCGTGAAAGCAATGCATCATGAGTTCGCAAGATTCTGATCTGCGCTTCCAACTGTTTTACCCGGTCATGCGTCATTGAATTTTCAGACATATGTTGATCAACAAGCACGCGGTCTACGAAGTCGATTGGACCCAGCTGCGCCAGTTTGATCATCATATCCCAATCGTCTAGCGCGCGAAGGTCCGGATCCATGCCGCCGATAGCGTGGAATTTCTCTGTCCGGATCAAAACAGTCTGGGTGGAAATAAAACTGTCGCGCAGGATCGCCTTTGAAAGGTCGCCGGATAGGTTCATCTCTGCTGCGGGGACGTGGGAAATCAGTCTGTTACCTTGATACACATCCATTCTGCAGAAATTGGCGATCGCGCTGGAATTCTCAGCGGTTTCGAGTTGCGCCTCCAGTTTTTCGGGATGCCAGAAATCATCGCTGTCTTGGAACGCGAGCCAGGGAGCCGTCGCATGTTTTGCACCGTGATTTCGGGCCGCTGCGGCACCGGATCGCTGTTTCAATGGAAGGATTGTCAGCCGCGGGTCATCGATCCAGTGCAAGGCGGTTAACGTTGCATCTTCGGATGCATCATCGACGGCGATCACCTCGATCTCAGAAATAGTTTGACCCAACACACTTCGAACTGCGCGTTCGACGGATTCTTCCCGGTTGTGGCAAGGGATAACGACGGAGACTTTCGCGGCTGACGTCATGTCGCGAACCTAGAAAACGGGATTTTCTGAGGGATGGTTTTGCTGTCTTCCTGGCGCTTTTCCGGCGTGTAAAACCACCCGCCAGCACCCAAAAAGAACATCACGAAAACCCCGATGGAGCCCCAGACATGAACCGTGCAAAGCGTGAAGCAGATGGCGAAAAGTGTAATCAGGTAGGCCTGTCGCAACTGAACGTCATCGGGGTCGGTCAGTTTTGCGCGCAGGCAGGCGATTGCGTGAAAAGCGAAGCTGGCCACCAGAAACCCGCCGCCGATAAAGCCATAACGCATCGTGTTGAGAAGCCAGAAGTTGTCGACCGAGTCCGTTAACCATGAAGGCCGTGTCCAGTCATTGAACCCGATTCCGAAGATGGGGTGGGCATAGGCTGCCGCGATCCCAGCGTCGAAGATCGCGATACGTGTCCAGCCAGACAGCGGATTGAAGGTCAGTTTTTCGATCAGAATCGTTACCGGGGTCCGGTCGGACAGAAGGTCAACGGCGATATACAGGAAGATCATCGCACAGGTCAGATACACCCATTTGCCCCCGGTCAGGCGCGCCCAGATAAGCAAAAGAACCTGGATCACACAGGCCAGCAGGGGTGCAGAGCTTAGCGAAAAGAACGTCATCAGAAGCGACAAGCCCAGCGCGCCGCAGGCCAGAAACAGACGATGACGGAAGATCGTCGCAACGGAACTGAGCATCGCGGTCGCGAACAAGCCAAACAAAATCGGGTGTTCGAAGACCAGATAAACGCGTTCAAGGCCAAGGCGGCCGTATGCGCTGGCTTCGCGGACATTTGATGTCATCACCTTTCCGATCAACTCCGGGATAACCAGTGTTCCGGTCAGCGTTTCGGCGATTGCAACAGGAAGCAGGATCGCGAGGCTTCCGGCCATAATTTTGAAGACAAAACTGTAGTCGCTGGCGGAGCGGACCAGAACCCGGCCAGCAAAATAGGCCCCGAAGGCTTCGATCACGGTGATACCCGCGAAAGGGATTTGCGAAGATCCGTGGACGACGCTTAGGGCGATGATGACCCACGCGCCATACCCGACGACTGTCAGATCAATGACAGACAATTTGCCCGCACGGCCCAGCAATGTGTGCAAGGTGAAGGGGACGCAGATTGCCAGCAGGAACAGGCGCAAAGGGCTCAGGCGTAGACCGAGTGCTTCTTGATAGGCGGGGATCAGAAGTGCGACGAAGAACACGCAGAGGGTAATTCGTCGTGTATCGATCCGGTTGAGACGGCTGGAACGATTTGACACCACACGGGGTGGCATCAAATCGAGCGTCAGGAAATCTCTGGTCAGGTTCATCGCCAGCCTCTTGGGTCCGGGCCTTTACTTGCAAGCGCGCCCGTCCCCCAGACCTCAAACCAGATTGGTTAGGATTGTCTTAAAATTTGCACAGTCTATGGGCTTGAAGACTTATATGGGTGGTCATTGGGAAGATTTGCCTGCGTTCCTGTCAGATGGGCCAGATAACCCTCAATCCGTTGGTGATCTTCGGGCGAAGGGATGTCACTAAGAAGGACGAGCGCGCTAAGTGTGCCGTTGCCAAGGAATGTTGCGGAGGTTGTTTCCATCATCCCGACATAGTCCACAGGGATCGACTGGCCCAAATGAATCGCCCAGATGGCTTCCGCGTTTCGCTTGGCCTCCGCGTTGATGGTTGCATAGGACAGCGCGATATTTGTGCCGGTTTGGCTGGTAGGTTCCATTGGACGCCCATCCATGGAAGCGTTCCCTGTTGTGCCGGTAGCCCCTGTCCCGTCGATGGAAACGGTGTAGTCGGCCTTGTCGCCGCCGCGCACAAAGATGTGTTCGACAACCGATCCAGACGTAAAATCCTGGCCAAGCACTGGCGTCACAAAAGCGGAGCCGCTGGACCCACCGCTCATGTCGCGAGCCACGAAATATGCCGCACGGATTGCCAGAAGCGGGGACGCGTAGCTAAGCCCACCTTCTATGAAACCAAGTGCCGCCGCACCTTGCGCACCGGCAGTTTGATACAGAACACTGCCCGCAGCGGCGTTTAGGCTTAGGGTTCTGCCATTACCCGATTTGTCGATCCATGTGGCAACATCACTGCCGCTTGACAACGTCACTTCGGAGCCATCCGTGATCTCGTGCCAAGTGCTCAGCTCGGCCAAATTGGTGGGGGTCCAGGTGCCGGGCAGTGTCACAGTATCGGTCGCCGCAACAACCGCGCGCGCAGGCATCGTCCAGTCGCCGCCTGTGATCAGACCGTGGATCGGAAGTCCAAGCCCCAGCACATCATCGCTCCAGTTTTCATAAAGCTCTCCGTCGGCAATGCTCAGCTCTGTCGCTATATCGGTGAAGCCATAGGGGTCGCCCACCTTGCCGACCATAATGCCTGACGGCCAGATGCCCGTATCCGGCGTGATGCGCACTTTGTTGCCCGCAATCTCGGCAGAGAACCCATCATAGGTCCAACTGGACCCTCCATCGATGGAAACCTGCCACCCTCTAAGGTCATTTGGTGTTGGCGAGAACAGCACCCCGCCATTGGGCAGCGTAAGGTCCACGTCAACGTAGGCTCCGCTTTCGGCCCGTGAAGCCGTCCCGGCAAGCGATGGGTTCTGTGATGTATCCAGTCCAAGATCACGCGCGAGACTAACCGCCATCCTCACACCCATAACGGCATTGCCGGGGGCTGAACCTTCGGGATGTGCGCTGTCCTTCAAAGGATAGTCGGTTATTGGTGGACCGACGGTAAACCCGCGTGCGTTTGCATCCAGAACGACGTTTTCGCGCCAATCGCCAATACTATAGCCGTGGCGTGTGGAAGGGTTAACGATAAACCGGTAGCCGGGCTCCAGAACGTCCGCAAGGCTGTGATCGACCGTGTAGCCATGTGTGCTGACACCGGTGATGATATCGAAGTACTGCCCGGCCGCATCGCCCAGCGCACCACCTCCACGGTTGCTTGTGTCCCAATGGGAGATCACAGCGGTGTAGTCGCCACCATAACGGTCGGTTTTGGATTGCAGATCGCTCCAGTTGCGCATGGTGTCGGTGTCGTCGACCAGCTGCAAAACGCCTGTGCCTTCGATCGCTTCGCGGACCAGCATCAGTGGCGTGTTGGGATCAAAGACACGGAACTGATCAACGAAGGCCGACAAGCCATCGCGGTCATCTGTTGCGCCTAAAAGTGAGACAGTTTCCCCGCCCGAATTCTGGTTTTGCCAAAAGCTGACCGTGTTGTGATTTTGCGGTGTCATCGAATAGACCGCCGGGTCGGCATCGGCATTTGTGAAGATCGACATCTGCGACTGGCCAAGCAGCATGACCTTGAAGCCGACGGCCCAGTTTACGGTATTCTGTGTAATCTCGGCCTCGCCGACATAGCGCAGTTCCGTGTTCAGCCAGCCATCTGACTTGGGCACGGTCACGGTGCCTTGGAACGCGCCAGCCGAAACGGTTCCAAGCGGTGCCCAGCCGACCACCTCGGTGCTGTCACTGGCGCGAATGATCCGTGCCTCGACCGTGTAACTGTCTTCGCCTGTGCCGCGTATCTCAACGGACCGGCTCGTATCGCCGTTCAGAAGCCCTACAACCAAACCGTCGATCAAAGTCCCCGGTGTTGGCGTGCCCGGTGCCGTGATCGAGGTGATCACGGGCATATCAATGTCTAGAACCTGTGGGATGGCGCTGATCGCAGGCCAGTGGTTGGCGAAGAACTCAGAATCCGTGAAATGCTGCGTTCCGTCGAGATCCGTGAATCCGCCAAAGAGGTATGGGTAATCATTATTGGAGGAGGGCTCCGCCACGGCCACAGCGCGCAAGAAATAGCCTTCGCTGTCTTCAAGTTGGTTGGGTTGCAGTCCAAGCGCTTTGATAAGCATCAGCTGTCCTGCCCAACGTTGCAGGTCGCGGTAGGCGACATCTGCAGATGGGGAGAAATAGGATCGCCGCCCAGAAGAGCCATCTTGCGCATATCCAGCTCTGAGCGCCCAGTCGTAGCTCCCTGCATCAATCCAACCGGGAGGGGCCGTAAAGGTTATCACGTCACCTGCTGAAAATGGCGGCGTTGGTTGCGCGTCGATTGGCAAGGCTATGTCGTCATTTGCTGTCGCTGGGAAGTTCGTGGTCTCCACAACCTCCGCGGTGGCTCCGTCGCTTTCACGGGTGGCAATCATGCCGCGGTGGATCGCTACCTGCTGCCAATCGCCATGAACGCCGCCGGTGCCGCCGTAGATTGTTGGAACAAGCAAGGCGATCCCGCCGGGTTGTGGCGGCAATGTTCTGCGCCGTGCAAAGCCCGGTTTTTCCAGATCGTCATGAGGGACAAATTCGGTGTCCAGCATATTCTGCGTGACCCGGAACGCTTGGCGGAAATTGCCACCCGTATCGCCCAGAATGGTCGAGATGTCGGACCGGCGGCCCGTCGCCTCAAGGGCGAGAACAATCGGGGCGACATGGAACTGGTGATGCCCGCCATCCACGGACAGCGCAACGCCAGAGCCTCTGATCGGCTCCCCCCATTCGATACCGTGCTGAATAAGCTTCCAGGCAATCTGGCGGCGCTGGGCGGATGTGTATACATCACTTATCAGCGCCATACAGGCCATGTTGATCATATTGGCAATATCGCGCCCGTAGCCCGATCCGCTGATTCCACTGAACCCGTCCGGCATCAGGTTTTCATACCCCCAGCTTGAATTCGTCGCGGTGTTTTGCGCGTAGGCGGCGGCGAATTTTCCCAGCGAGTTCATCAAGGTCGCAAAGGATGGAAAACTCAGCCCGGTTGCGGAATATGTCGGAAGCCCGGCAATAAACCCGTCCATATCGACGTTGAAATACACCGGTGTCCCGCGCCCGGTCCAACCTGTTGACGCGTCCAAAATTGTACCAGCGGGGAGCAGTTGATCCACGACATGTAACGCCGCGTAATCCGAAATGAAGCCATCATCGCCCAGCTTCGGTGTGGCCGAGATCGCAACCATCACGATATCGCCAGCCGAGACCGTAACGCTGTCGCCTTGGTTGAGCAGGGGGTCATACGTCTCAGAGATCCGGGCGTCATAGCCTTGGGATTGCTGATAGCTGCCATCGCGAATTGGGTTCAGCTGTACGCCACTGATTGCAAGACTGCCCGCGCTGGTTGGACCACGCGCAATCGTGAGCGTCTCAGACCCGCTTTCCAAAACCATGTAGGCCTTGCCCGCAGCATCCAGCCCAAAGACGCGCGCTTGCGGCGCGGTGAAGGTGACACCGTTCATATCGATGCTGCTGGACAGATCGGCCAGAACGCTAGCGCCCGTGGAATATGTTTCGGGGCCACCGCTGCCAGCTTGCGCTTCAACCCGCCAAATTAGTGCACCCGCTTGGTCCGATGTGTAGCTGAAACCGCCGGGCTCAGTGACCAGTTGCGCGGTTACATTGATACCATCCAGCATCAACCTAGGTGTTAGAGTGCTTCCCGCTGCGATCCCTTCGCTCAGTTGGAAAACGGTTCCAATCGGTCCTTCGGCAGGGGTCAGACTTGGCAGAGTCGTGAACAGGCTTTCGCGCGCGGAACGCGGATTGCCTGACAAAGAAGTTGATAGAGAAATTTCCATAAGCGGCACCTTATCTGAGCTCTGCGAAATACCAGAGAGATCAGCCGTCTGGCCTGTTATCCCCCGCATTTCCCGTGTCGAACGGATGCTTGATGGCGTAGGTGCCTCAAGCGAGGGCAAGTCTTGCCGCTCAACACTTACAAAACCTGAGGGCACCGCGCGCAGGGCCAATAACGCTACAGCCAATAGAAAGCTCCATGTCAAAGTTCGTAGAAATCTCTCGAAAAACACGCAGGGAAACTCTTTGATTGATGACCGCTTGGAACCTCACGAGATGCCGAAACAAGGTTAACAATTCGGAAATCTCGGCAGAGTAGATTCGGCTGGTAATGATCTTGAACCCCTTAGCGACACCGGAAAAGACTGTGCCAACGCCCGAACTGTCGATCATAATAATCAGCTACAACACCCGAGACTTGACGCTGGAGTGCTTACGCTCGGTCTATGCTCAGACCAGCTGTGATTTTGAGGTTCTAGTTGTTGATAATGCGTCTTCGGACGGTTCGGTAGACGCGATAAAGGTGGAGTTTCCCGACATTCGGCTCTTTGCGGAGACCGAAAATCATGGGTTTGGCCCGGCCCACCACATCGCGATGGAGCATGCCAGCGGCGCGTATGTTCTGTTCCTGAACCCCGATACGGTCGTCTTGGAACATGCGCTCGATAAATTACTCGCGTTCGCAAAAGCGACACCAAATGCGGGGATCTGGGGCGGCAGGACACTTTTTGCTGATGGCCGCATCAATCCGACCTCGTGTTGGCATGCGATGAGCACTTGGTCATTGATCTGTCAGGTGACGGGCCTGAACCGCATCTTTGCAAAAATCCCGGTTTTGAACCCTGAAGCGGCTGGTGGTCGGCTTGGCTCCAAGCCCGTGGCGGTTGATATCGTGACCGGGTGCTTTTTGTTGATCAAAGCGGAGACGTGGTTTCAGCTGGGCGGATTCAACAAGCTGTACAAAATGTATGGGGAAGAGACGGATTTTTGTCTGCGGGCAACGAAGACGCTTGGGGCGCAACCAATGGTGACGCCCGCGGCTACAATCATCCACCACGGTGGCGCAAGTGAGCCGTCCGCAACGGAAAAGATGATCCGACTGCTCAGAGCAAAAACGCAATTGATCCGCTGCCATTTTGGATTTCATAATCGTGCGATAGCCTTGCGATTGCTGCAATGGTGGCCGTTCTCTCGGTGGCTCATGTTTGCAGTCGCCTCTCGATTGCTACGGTCCCCAAGTCTGAAGGCCCGGTCACAGCATTGGCGGCAAATCTGGATGCGGCGGGATGAATGGTCGTCGGGCTTTGAGAACGCCTGACGACAACTAGGATCCCGCGACTGTTGCCAAACTGTTTATGAATGCATTAATTTAGATGAACGGAGATTCCTGACTAAGAAATTTAAAAATGGCGACAATGCTCAGCGAGAAAACAACCCGTGTCGATGATGCGTATTTGAGGTTGAAGCAGGCCATTCGGTCCAGTGCGCTCAGTCCGAACGAACAACTCACAGAGCCGGAGATTGCCAACCGCCTCGGTATGAGCCGCACGCCCGTGCGCGAAGCGCTCATCCGCCTGTCCTCCGATGGCCTTGTTCGGTTGATCCCGCGTCGTGGGGCGTTGATCCTGCCTGTCAGCAAGCGGGATATGGAAGAGATTTACGACATCCTGATGGCGTTGGAACCTGCCGCGGCTGCAAAGCTTGCCGAACGCAAACCCAGCGAGAAAGAGCTCGCTCCGCTTAGAGAAGCGGTTGAGGCGATGGAAGCGGCGATTGAAGGGGGAAATTTGCTGGATTGGGCAGAGGCTGACGATCGTTTCCATGACGCCTTTTTGAAATTGCAGGGAAATGGTCGGATCATTGCGATGGTCACTATTTTGAACGATCAGGCGCACCGCGCGCGCATGCTGACGTTGAGCTCCAGATCAATGCCGGTGCAATCAACGCGTGAGCATCGTGAGATTCTCAATAACCTGAGCAGCGGCAACGCCAGCGGTGCACGAGACGCGTTCCAGAAACATCGGCAGCGGGCCGCGCTGGAATTGCTTGCGCTGATGTAGCCGCAACCGTTCAATCGCTGCTGCCCGTTTGAGGAGACTTGCATGAAACTAGGTGTGATCTGCGACGGCATCAGCAGGGACCTGGCCCATGCCGTCGACGTCATGGACGAGTTTGATCTGGAATATGCAGAGCTGCAATTCGTGGGGGATGCGGAAGTTGGGGATCACTCGCCTGATCAGATTTCCCAGATCGACAAACTGCTACGCGATCGCGGAAAACCTGTGTCCTGCCTGTCTCGCCATATCTTTGCAGGGATGACCTGTGCGAACCGACCAGGCGATGAACTGCATGTCAAACACATGGACGCGCTCAAACGCGTGATGGAGATGGCGCATATTGTCGGCTCCCCTTTGGTGCGGATCATGACCCAGAAAAAGGAGCAGATCTTATGGGGCCGGAACGGGGCAGAGGTCTGGAATGTCGCCCATGGCGCGTGGGACAGCATGGCCCCGATGATCGCGCCCGCGGTGGAGCTTGCCCGCGCGGAAGGTCTGACGCTGGTGGTTGAGACCGGCAACGGGACCATGGTCAATTCAAACTACACCGCCCGAAAGCTGATTGATGATCTGGACGCCAAGGACGCGCTGAAAGTGCTTTGGGATCCTGCGAATAACTGCTGGTGTCATGAACTGGCCTATCCCGATGGTTACGCCGAACTGTCGGGTGGATATCTTGGGCATATCCATATCAAGGACGTTAAGGTTGATACCCCGCGCGCCACGCTAGAAGTCTGCAAGATGGGGGAAGGTCAACTCGGCCCGCTGTTTCAGCCTATCGCGGATGCGTTGAGGCTTGACAGCTACGACGGCGTGATCTCGTTCGAGAGCGTTTATCACCCCGGCAATGGGGATTTTGAGGCTGGGTTCCGAGAAAGCATCGAGATATTCAAAGCCATGTTCGAATAGCGCCGCTTACTGCCAGCTGTAATTGAAACTGATGGAGATACGGTCATCTTCACTAATATTCATAGGGACCTCGTGGCGCAGCCAGCTTTCCCACAGCAGCACATCCCCGACCTCTGGGGCGGCATAGAAGAATGCCTTCAGCTCATCCGGCGCATCTTTCTGACGGGCAGGGGCGGCCATCATCATCGGCAGGCGCGGGTCTTCAAACTTGATCGCGTTGGTGCCTTCGGGAAGGGCGACATAGGTCGTGCCAGAGATTACCGAATGCGGATGCAGATGCCCGGTATGGATGCCCCCTTCCGGCAGGATGTTGATCCAGATGTCTTCCAGCTTCAGCTTCTTGCCACCCAGATCAAAGGCCAGATCCTTGGCAAAGGCTTTGACATGTTTGTCGAGCTCTTTCTTGAGGTCTTTGAAGATGGGCGAGCGCCAAGGCAAATCCGTCAATGACGCATAAGAGGTATATCCCGGAAAGCCTTCTTTCTCACACCAGTCCTGTCCCGCTTCATCGTCTTCGGCGATGGCAAGGCAAGAGTCCTCCAACTCAACAGGGTCGATGGGATTGCCATGCTCAGAGAGCTTGGCGTGGTAGAGGCGTGTAGCAAACAATGATCTGATTTCTGACATAGCCTCAAGTACTCCAGAACGATCTGCGGGGCCAGAGGATGTTAAAGTGGCAGCCCTCCTATAGGCAGAGTTGAGTCAAAATCTAATTCTGGGACGAAAGATGTATCAGAGATTTACGCAACGCATGCGAGCAAGCTTGGGGTTCTCAAAAAACCGCTGTTGCGATACGACCGCTAAATGAAACTTGAACATGACAACTATCACTTCTTTTGGAACGGTCCATTCAGCCAATGGCAGCACGCAGAATTCGAGTTGGACAAGCAGATATTTGTCTCCGCCGAACAAGCTATGATGTATTTAAAGGCGCAATTGTTCAATGATCAGGCTATCGCGAAGCAGATTATGACGACAAGCGATCCGGGAAAGCAAAAGGCACTTGGCCGCAGGGTCGACGGATTCAAAGACAGTATCTGGGACGAAAATAAAGAACAGGTAGCTTTCAGGATCAACTATGCGAAGTTTTCTCAAAATAAGGGGCTGCGTCGAAAGTTGTTCCAGACAGGCAAAAAACTTCTGGTTGAGGCAAGCCCAGTGGATACGATTTGGGGAATTGGCCTTGATGCCTGCACGGCCGCCAAAACGCCCGAACGGGACTGGCCCGGGCAGAACCTTCTTGGAAAAACTTTGACCTTGGTCCGAGATTTACTTCGAACAGAGAATCCGAATGAATCTGTTCTGTTTTGATATTTGTTGATGACCCTTCACCCGATCTGAGGGGTGGGCGAGACGTGCCAGCGTAAGTCCAGAAATGACAAATAGAATGCCGATTAAGTATTTGAGAATGTCGGAAGCAGAATTCCTTGGTCACAGTAGGCAAGAAATTTTGACTGGGCGGAGCCGCAAGGCTCAGGGCCGCGCGCAATTTTCAACTGTGTATCAATCAAGCTTGAAGTGAATAGCTATCAGATAAGCCATCATCTGCATGTGCTTGGCCCTCCCATCGTCGCGCAGCGCAAGAATTGCCAATCTTGCCTCTGCCTCACTAGTTCTTAAAGTTATAGCGTTAACAGCAGCGAGATATCTTACAAACTCGCTTTGATGACCGAACAGTTCGTCCAGTTCCTCGCCACCTGACAATAGTTCATTGAACTGGTGCGTGCAATTTTTTAGCACTTTGTCTTCCGCCTTGGATCCCCAATTTTCAGGATTCAGCCGGCCTTCGCCATACTGTTCACAAAGCTCAACGAATTTTTGGACTTTTTGACCCAATCAGTTCACTCACGCCAGATTGGCTACGAAGTTGCATAGGTTTTGCTCAGCCATTTTCTAATCCCCACCAACACTATTAACATTACAATGCGTGGACCGTAGGTGATTAACGGCGTTCTGGCAAATTTCACACCTGTTTGGAAACTCTGCCAAACATGGAGAAAGAGGGTTGCGCGAAACGCCAAACCCCCCTAAACGACCCCTTCATCATGAACTCCACTGGAATCAGGGTGACCGCTCGCGGGCTCTCCAGTGTATGAAAAAAGGAAATGGCTATGAACGCCGGTGAACTTCGCGATAAGACCGCGGATCAGCTCAACGAGGAGCTAGCAAACCTGAAGAAAGAGGCATTTAACCTCCGCTTTCAACAGGCCACAGGTCAACTTGAAAACACAGCACGTATGCGCAGCGTCAAACGCGATGCCGCGCGTGTGAAAACTATTCTGAACGAAAAGGCCCGTGCGGCTGCTGGGGAGGCGAACTAATGCCAAAAAGAATTCTCTCTGGAACCGTCACAAGCAACCAGAACGAGCAGACTGTTACGGTCTCCGTTGAGCGTCGCTTCCGCCACCCTGTTCTGAAGAAGACCATTCGTAAGTCCAAGAAATACCGGGCGCACGATGAGAAGAACACATTCAATGTAGGCGACGCAGTTCGCATTCAGGAATGTGCACCAAAGTCGAAAACCAAACGCTGGGAAGTGATCGCCGAATAGATCGCTTTCCGGTTTCATCGAAACCCTGGGGCTTTCAAATGAAGGTCCCCAAAGGTCGGGAGACATCACATGATCCAGATGCAGACCAATCTTGATGTTGCTGACAACAGCGGCGCACGCCGTGTTCAGTGCATTAAGGTTCTGGGTGGCTCCAAGCGTAAATACGCATCCGTCGGCGACATTATTGTCGTGTCGGTCAAGGAAGCCATTCCACGCGGTCGCGTAAAGAAAGGTGACGTGCGTAAAGCCGTCGTCGTACGCACTGCCAAAGAAGTACGCCGTGAAGATGGCACAGCGATCCGCTTTGATCGCAATGCCGCTGTCATTCTCAACAACAACAACGAGCCTGTAGGTACACGTATCTTTGGCCCAGTTGTTCGCGAGCTGCGCAGCAAGAACTTCATGAAGATCATCTCACTTGCCCCGGAGGTTCTGTGATATGGCTGCTAAGTTGAAAAAAGACGACAAGGTCGTCGTTTTGACCGGCAAGGACAAAGGCAAAGAGGGCACGATCCTTTCTGTTAATCCAAAGACCGGTAAAGCCGTTGTGGACGGGATCAACGTTGCGATCCGTCACGTCAAGCAAAGCCAGAACAACCAAGGTGGTCGTCAGCCCAAAGCGATGCCAATTCAGCTGTCCAACCTCGCATTGCTCGACAGCAATGGCAAAGCGACACGCGTTGGCTTCAAAATGGATGGCGACAAGAAAGTGCGCTACGCCAAGACAACAGGGGATGTGATCTGATGCTTGATGAAGCAAACTATACACCTCGTCTGAAGGCGCTTTATGCCAGCACGATCCGTGCCGCCATGAAGGAAGAGTTCGGCTACAAGAACGACATGCAGATCCCACGTCTGGAAAAAATCGTTCTGAACATCGGTGCTGGTAAAGCTGCTGTCAAAGACAGCAAGAAGCCACAGGGTGCCGCTGACGACCTAACCGCAATCGCTGGTCAGAAAGCACTTGTCACACGGGCCAAGAAATCCATCGCGGGTTTCCGGGTGCGTGAAGACATGCCGCTGGGCGCGAAAGTGACCTTGCGCGGTGACCGGATGTTCGAATTCCTCGACCGTCTGATCACAATCGCAATGCCACGTATTCGTGACTTCCGCGGTATTTCAGGCAAGAGCTTCGATGGCCGTGGCAACTACGCCATGGGCTTGAAAGAGCATCTCGTATTCCCAGAGATCGACTTCGACAAGATCGACGAGAACTGGGGCCTGGATATCGTAATCTGCACCACCGCATCTACCGACGCGGAAGCGAAGAGCCTGTTGAAAGCTTTCAACATGCCTTTCAACAGCTGATCCGCGGGAAGGACTTAAGACATGGCTAAAAAAGCAATGCTCGAGCGCGAAAAGAAGCGGGAACGTCTGGTAAAGAAATACGCTGCCAAACGTGCTGCACTGCTCGCAATCGCAAACGACAAAGACAAACCAGCGGAAGAACGTTTCAAGGCGCGTCTGAAACTGGCTGAACTGCCGCGGAACTCTTCGGCAACTCGTCTTCATAACCGTTGTCAGCTGACCGGTCGTCCTCACGCTTACTACCGTAAGCTGAAGATTTCTCGGATCGCGCTGCGGGAACTTGGCTCCAATGGCCAGATCCCCGGTATGGTTAAATCAAGCTGGTAAGGAGGGCATATAAATGAACGATCCAATCGCAGATATGCTCACACGTATCCGGAACTCTCAAATGCGCGGCAAGTCGACGGTGGAAACACCTGCGTCCAAGCTGCGTGCCTGGGTTCTCGATGTGCTGGCAGACGAGGGCTACATCCGTGGCTACGAAAAAATCACTGGCAAAGACGGTCACCCGGCTTTGAACATTGAGCTGAAATACTACGAAGGCACGCCTGTCATTCGCGAAGTGAAGCGGGTCTCCAAACCCGGTCGCCGCGTGTATGTCGGTGCCAAAGACATCCCAACGGTTCGTCAGGGCTTGGGTGTGTCGATTGTCAGCACACCACAAGGTGTGATGTCGGATGCAAACGCTCGCGCCAAAAATGTTGGTGGCGAAGTGATTTGCACAGTCTTCTAAGGAGCGCTTAGATGTCTCGTATTGGTAAAAAACCGGTCGATCTTCCATCCGGCGTCACCGCGACTGTGTCCGGCCAAAGCGTCGAAATCAAAGGCCCAAAAGGAACACGTTCCTTTACGGCCACTGACGACGTGACGATCAAAGTGGAAGACAATGCTGTCACCGTCACGCCACGTGGTATGTCGAAGCGCGCGCGCCAACAGTGGGGCATGAGCCGCACAATGGTCGCAAACCTCGTCACAGGCGTCACAGACGGCTTCAAGAAAGAGCTTGAGATCAGCGGTGTTGGTTACCGGGCTCAGATGACAGGCAACATCCTGAAACTGAACCTGGGTTTGTCCCATGACGTGAATTTCGATGTGCCAGAGGGCGTCACAGTGACGGCTCCGAAGCAGACCGAGATTGTGGTTGAAGGCATTGATGAGCAACTCGTCGGTCAGGTCGCGGCAAACATCCGCGCTTGGCGTAAGCCAGAGCCCTACAAAGGCAAAGGCATCAAGTACAAAGACGAGTATATCTTCCGCAAAGAAGGGAAGAAGAAGTAATGGCCAATAGCAAACGTGATCTGTTCATTAAACGCCGTCTGCGCGTTCGGAACAAACTTCGCAAAGTAAATGCCGGGCGCGTGCGCCTGTCGGTTCACCGCTCAAACAAGAACATCTCTGTTCAACTGATCGATGATGTTGCTGGTACAACGATTGCCTCCGCATCCACTTTGGAAAAAGCGCTGGGCGTTGTTGGCAAGAACAACATCGAAGCTGCAACAAAAGTTGGCTCCGAGATCGCCAAGCGCGCCAAGAAAGCTGGTGTGACGGAAGCGTATTTCGACCGCGGAGGTTTCCTGTTCCACGGCAAGGTGAAAGCTGTTGCTGACGCTGCCCGTGAAGGTGGCTTGAAAATCTAAGGTAGCGGTGCGTGGAACCACGCACCCTACAACCAACCCTGTAAGGTGAGTGCTCGCACGCACCTTCGATGATCCGGGCGCAATCTGCGCACTTGGATTGGACAATCCGGGCTACGACATGCCCACGACAAAAAGGACTGCCACATGGCAAGAGAACCAGGACGGGGCCGCCGCGATCGCGACGAGACACCCGAATTTCAGGATCGCTTGGTTGCTATCAACCGCGTTTCCAAAACAGTTAAAGGCGGAAAACGCTTTGGCTTTGCAGCCCTCGTCGTCGTCGGCGACCAAAAGGGCCGTGTCGGTTTCGGCAAAGGTAAAGCGAAAGAGGTCCCAGAGGCCATCCGCAAAGCCACAGAGCAAGCCAAACGTCAGATGGTCCGCGTACCTCTGCGTGAAGGCCGCACCTTGCACCACGACACAGCCGGTCGCCACGGCGCTGGTAAAGTCGTGATGCGGACAGCGCCACAAGGTACAGGTATCATCGCAGGTGGTCCAATGCGGGCTGTTTTCGAGATGCTGGGCGTCCAGGACGTTGTTGCGAAGTCCATCGGCTCGCAAAACCCTTACAACATGATCCGCGCCACGCTGGACGGCCTCGTTAACGAAGCCTCTCCTCGTATGGTTGCACAACGTCGCGGCAAGAAAGTTGCTGACATCCTGCGCACGCAAGATGCTCCGGCCACTGAAGCGCCTGCAGAAGCTGCGGAGGCCTGAGTCACATGGCTAAGAAAACCATCGTCGTAAAGCAGATCGGTTCTCCGATCCGTCGTCCTGCCAAACAGCGTGCAACGCTTGTTGGTCTGGGTCTTAACAAGATGCACCGCACCCGCGAGCTGGAAGACACACCTTCTGTTCGTGGTATGGTCGCTTCAATTTCTCACATGGTTGAGATCGTCGAAGAAAAAGGCTGAACGCCGCATCTTTTGAACTTCAATGCGCCTCGCGGGAAACTGCGGGGCGCTCTTCGTTTTAGAAACCTATTACTACGTTAAGCGAAGAAAGACTGCTGATAGGGGGGATATGGTCCTGGGACGCCCTTGTGGTTGCCTCTCAAAGCGTCGAAAGTCGCAATGTAGAAACAAACCTCGTTGTTCAGGTGCGCGAAACTCAGCCCAGCGACCCAAAACCATTCAATTCCCTGTACCGGTGTCAGATATGATGCGGGTGGTTCTTACATTTGCAATCGCACTTTTCGGCGTTTGGGTCTTCCACCTGCTAACCCTACCGCTGCCGTGGCTTCTCGGACCTATCTCGGCGTGCTTGGCGGCAGCGCTGCTTGGGTTTCCTCTGCAAGGGATCAAGCAGCTCAACGAAGGGATGCGAACGATCTTAGGGGTCGCGGTTGGCGCGACCTTCACGCCCGCTTTGCTTCTTTCGATGACAGGTATGTGGCCGACGCTGTTGCTTATTCCTGTTATGACAATCTGCATCGGACTGCTCGGCGTGCCCTATTTCCACCGGTTGTGGAAATACGATTTTCCCACCAGCTACTACGCGACGATGCCGGGCGGGCTTCAGGACATGATCGTGTTTGGGGAGGAGGCCGGTGCGAATGTGCGCACCTTGTCCGTCCTCAAGTTGGGGCGGACTCTAATCGAAGGTGGAAGAAAAATCCCGTGGCAGGTCAGCTCGCTTCCAACGGCCTTTGAAGAGCGGCCAAACGATGATTAACTTTCGGTAACTTGGTGCGAGTATTTCTCTGGAGATGAGGAACATGTCCTTGGTTGCGCTATCGACGCCATTCGAAGCAGCAACATAACTGTAAAATCAAAGGCAAGTTTCTGTGTCGGCGATGCGGCTGAAGTAATTGAGGTTATAGCGGCGGCGGGCAGGGCTGGGAGAGCCATTTTTCATCCAGAGGACGACAAACCCGCACACGCCGGTATCTACGGTACTGACCCTGAAGATCCGCGCTTGCTTTCTCAGCTGGCTGACGAAACATGGTGTGATTTTTAACTAAAGACAATGCCGATGAATTACCTAGCGAGAACTGTTCTGTATCACGAGACGTTGAATGATGGCATGTCAATTTAACCAGTCTTCGGATTGAAAAAGCCATCAAGCCTTTCTTGATGAAGAAGCGAAAGAGCAAAGGGTGGAAAATTGGGTGGTTAGCGTAGATTAAGCTGCCGTTAAGATGTTAAAAATATTTATAATTTTCTATATTTTGGTGCCCAGGAGAGGAGTTCACC
>CAYGQQ010000019.1:0-41177 GCA_964352105.1 uncultured Rhodobacterales bacterium
GCAGGATCAACCGATTGCCGTTCGGCATCTCGATCATGTCCACCTGTTCCTTGATGTTCGTCCACTTGTGGTTCTTCAGCGCGGCAACCTGAATTTCGTTGTCGAAGTGGCCGATATTGCCCACGATAGCCATGTCCTTCATCTCGCGCATATGCTCGATCCGGATCACGTCCTTGTTGCCGGTTGTGGTGATGAAGATATCCGCGTTGGCGACCTCCTCGTCGAGGAGAACAACTTCGAATCCGTCCATTGCGGCCTGCAGCGCGCAGATTGGGTCAACTTCGGTTACTTTCACGCGGGCACCTGCACCCCGCAGGGACGCAGCAGAGCCTTTGCCCACATCGCCATAGCCCATGACGATGGCCACTTTACCGGCCATCATCGTGTCTGTTGCGCGCCGGATGCCGTCCACGAGGCTCTCCTTGCAGCCGTATTTGTTGTCGAATTTCGACTTGGTGACAGAGTCGTTGACGTTGATCGCCGGGAACGGAAGCTGGCCTTTCTTGACCAGATCGTAAAGGCGGTGAACGCCTGTCGTGGTTTCTTCCGAGACACCTTTGATCTGGTCGCGGATCTTGGTGAACCAACCGGGGCTGGCGGCCATGCGTTTTTTGATTTGCGCCTTGATCGCCTCTTCTTCCTCAGAGGTTGGGACGGGGATGATATCTTCGCCTGCTTCGGCACGGGCACCCAGCAAAACGTAAAGCGTTGCATCACCACCATCATCGAGGATCATGTTGGGGCCGTCTTCAAACATGAAGGAGCGGTCAAGGTAATCCCAATGCTCTTCCAGAGACTGGCCTTTGATCGCGAAGACAGGCGTTCCACCGGCAGCAATTGCCGCAGCGGCGTGATCTTGGGTGGAGAAGATGTTGCAGGACGCCCAACGCACGTCGGCACCCAGCGCGACCAGAGTTTCGATCAGAACCGCAGTCTGGATTGTCATATGCAGGGAGCCCACGATCCGGGCCCCTTTCAAAGGCTGTTTGCCAGCATATTCTTCGCGCAGCGCCATCAGGCCCGGCATTTCGGTTTCGGCAATATCCAGTTCCTTGCGGCCAAAGTCTGCAAGGGCAATATCTTTAACGATATAGTCGTTAGCCATGTCTCAGTTTCTCCTGAAAAATACGTATTTGGCCGCTCCCTAGCACCCTGACGTAAACAGAGCAATGCGGCGTGTAAGCTTGTCTTGAAAAACGCTGTGACGGAAAGTCGCTTGCGTTTTGCCGCCAGCTTTTTCATGTCTGATCCAAACGAGGTGTGAAATGACGAAATCTCCGCGCGCATGGCAGCGAATGTTATCGGGTCGCAGGCTTGATCTGCTGGACCCTACTCCGATGGATGTGGAGATTGAGGACATCGCCCATGGCTTGTGTTTTGTGGCTCGCTGGAACGGGCAAACGATGGGGGAATATCCCTATTCCGTGGCGGAGCATTCCTTGCTGGTAGAGCGGCTCTATTCGCAGCTTTGCGGCAAGCCGATGGTCAAATGGCAGTTGGCCGCGTTGCTGCATGATGCGCCGGAATATGTGATCGGGGATATGATCAGCCCGGTGAAATCGGCAGTTGGTCCGGGCTACGCGGAACTTGACGACCGCCTGACAGCCGCCATCCATATCCGGTTTGGATTGCCCGCTTCGGTGCCCGTGGCGGTCAAGAAAGAGATCAAGAAAGCCGACAAGATAAGCGCTTGGCTGGAGGCCACGCAAATAGCAGGCTTTGAGACGGCCGAAGCGGACAAATTCTTCGGTAAGCCCCCAAATGGGATCGATCTACCGAATGTTTTGGTGCCCAGACCACCGATGGAGGTGAAGGCAGCGTTTATCAATCGTTTCGAAGTGTTGGCAGACAGTCTATGAAAATCCGACCAATGGTTCTCGCCGATACGCACCCTATATCGGATCTGTTGAACGCGGTGATCAAGATCGGTGGGACAACGGCCTATGAGACCCCGCTGCCGCCTGAATATTTCGAACAGTTTTTCGACATCCCCGACCCAAAGATTTTCCTGCATGTCGCGCAGGAGCGGGGGGAGATTCTAGGTCTTCAATGGATGGAACCCTATGCGCCGCCAGAGGATCATATCGGAGGCATATCCACGTTTACGAAGCCGGGGTTGGCTCAAAAAGGGGTCGCAAGCCAGTTGTTCCCGGTGACTTTGCGTGCCAGCAAGTCTGCTGGTTACATCCTTCTCAATGCGACGATCCGCGCGGATAATTCCGGGGGGTTGCGCTATTACTCAAAGATGGGATTTGCGGATTTCGACGTCATCGAGGCGGTGCCTTTGAAAGACGGGACGCCGGTCGACCGGGTGCGCAAACGCTTTACACTCTAGGACAGGTCAGACCCGCTTCTGCGTCGCCTTTGCGCCAGCCTCTGAAAGCGCCTGCATCATAAAACAGCTCCGTCCCGTCGGGCCAAACATCGCTCGTCACGGTTCCACAAAAGCGGCGGCCATTAGGCTCTGTACCGATCAGCTTCGTCATGGCGGATTTTGCGGATTGATCCGTGCGCCCGAAATCAATACGGAGCGGGCTTTCCAGCAATTGCACACCGCCACCATCCAATGCGAATGGGACCGGATCCACCGTTGGCGATGTTGGAACGCAGGCCGTTAGCGAAATCGACATGAAGATGACGAAAGCCTTAGCGCGGGACATTGTGAGCCCTCCTGACCGATTTTTACCTCGGAGACCGTTTTGCCAAAATGCGCTGCAAGGTACGACGGTGCATGCTGAGCCGGCGAGCGGTTTCAGATACGTTACGGTCACACAGCTCGTAGACCCGCTGGATATGTTCCCAGCGTACCCGATCAGCAGACATTGGGTTTTCGGGCGGAGGGGGCAGTTCACTGCCATCCGCCAGTAGCGCGGCGGTAACGTCATTGGCGTCTGCGGGCTTGGACAGATAATCCGTGGCCCCGATCTTGACCGCGGCAACCGCCGTGGCGATAGCGCCGTAGCCTGTCAGCACAACGATACGTGCTTCAGGGCGTTTTTCGCGAATGATTTCAACAACATCCAACCCGTTTCCGTCACCCAAACGCAGGTCGATTACGGCATAGGCTGGCGGGCGCGCCGTTGCAAACGCCTTCCCTGCGGCGACGGTTTCAGCCACCTCAGGCTCAAAACCACGCTTCTCCATCGCGCGTGCAAGACGGCGCAGAAAGGGTTCGTCATCATCAACGATCAGCAGAGACTTGTCTTCGCCGATGTCGTTTGTTGGGCTATCAGTCATCAAAACTTCTCCGTATTCGTCCCTAACACTAGCGGGGACGCGGGTCTCGTCAACAACGCGCTACAATGCGAGGCTGAAACGCGCAATGGAAACAGGGGTTAAAGGTCGGGGCTAAATCGTCGCGGTGTCGCCCGGATAGGACGCAGGTTATTAGCTCAACACCTGAACGGCTGGTTTTCCGAGGTCAGTTGAACCTGACCGGACATGCCCCTATCAATCTAACGAGAGATACGCCGCGCATAGGGGGCGAGATGGCCGATATTGCAGAAGATCAGATACTCGTCGGTGCCGGTGCAGGCATCGTTCGGCTGCGTACTCTTATCATCCTTCGCTGGCTTGCGATCGCAGGGCAGTCGATCACGGTTATCATTTCGGCTTTCGTGTTTGATCTGCAGATCAATCTGGGCCTGTGTGGTCTGGCCATCGGCATTTCGATTATTTCCAACCTTGTGGCCAGCATCGTGTACCCGCAAAGCACCCGGCTGCCTGAGCGGGACATTATGTGGGCGCTGCTGTTTGATCTGACACAGCTCGCCTTCCTGTTGTATTTGACAGGGGGGCTCAACAATCCGTTTTCACTTCTTATGCTCGCGCCGGTGACGGTCTCTGCGATGACCCTTCGGCCAAGCACCACAATGCTTCTTTGTGGGCTTGCCGTGGTCTTGGCGACGATCCTCGCTTTTTTCTACGCGCCCTTGCACACGAGCGATGGCATTTTCCTGCAAATGCCGCAGCTGTTTGTTTACGGATCCTGGATCGCGCTGATGATCGGGATCGGGTTTCTGGCGATGTATGCGGGGCGGGTCACCCGTGAGACGCGTTCTATGAGCCAGGCGCTTCTGGCGACGCAAATGGCTTTGGCGCGGGAACAAAAGCTGACCGATCTGGGAGGAGTGATTGCTGCAGCGGCGCATGAGTTGGGCACACCTTTGGCCACAATCAAGCTGACCAGTGCCGAGTTGATGGACGAGTTGCAGGACAGGCCGGAGCTGCTTGAGGATGCGGAGCTGATCCGCGCGCAGGCAGATCGGTGCCGCGATATCCTGCGCTCCATGGGGCGGGCGGGTAAGGACGACTTGCATCTGCGCACGGCACCATTGGAGGCAGTGATCAAAGACGCCGCTGATCCGCATCTGGAACGCGGCAAAGAGGTCCATTTCGGCTTCAAGCCCTATGAGGGTGGCGCGGAACAGATGCCCAATATCTTGCGAAAACCCGAAATCCTGCACGGGTTGCGCAACCTGATCCAAAACGCGGTGGATTTTGCCGATACCAATGTCTGGATCGACGGGCGCTGGGACGACGATAAGATCTTGGTGCGAGTTGTGGATGACGGATCAGGCTTTCCAATCGATTTGCTGGGCCGCATTGGCGATCCGTTTTTGCGGCGCCGGCGGGAACCTCGGCAGCGCAGTCGGGCGGGGTATGAGGGGATGGGGCTCGGCTTGTTTATCGCGAAGACATTGCTGGAACGTTCTGGTGCCGAGATCAGTTTTGGCAATGGCTCGGGGCCCAATGTTGATGCATCCGATCAGCCTGCCCGCAGGGGTGCCATCGCGGAGGTCATCTGGCCTGCGGGTCGTGTTCTTGCGCCGGCAACGGGGCAATCCACGGCCTTAGGCGAGAACAAACCAATAGAAATTTAGACAACTTAAACTGACGTTAACCACTCTCGCGGCAGAAAGGCTGAAAGTTTCTTTCTGCAGAGTGCTCTATGATCTGGTCTCTTTCCGAACTTGCAATGCTGTTCGGGCTTGGTGCATCAGCCGCGATTGCAACGGTTTTTGTCCTGTCCTTGATGTCAAAGCAACACCGCCCGACCGCGCCGGCTTATCCGTCAGGTGCGCATGTCTTTGTCTTTGAGAATCGCGAGTTGGTTTCTGCCTCGGGGCCTGCGCAGGCGGCCTTGAACCTGGAAGATCTGGACGAGGACATTTTCTATCAGTTGCTCGATCGCCTTTCAGCGATTTTCCCGTCTTTGCGCGGTGATTTTGAAGAAGCTGAACAGAGCAAGGTGCCGTTCAGGCTTGCTGATGTGACCCGCGAGGGACCTGCGACCCTGAAAGTTGCATTCGATGGCCCGAGAGTTGAAATTCAGGTGCGCGGTATCGCGGCACCCTTGGCCCGCAAAGTAATCGTGGATGAGGATTTCGCGATCGCAACGGATGCTGAGTTGCGTGTTTTGCGCAATACGGTCGAGGCCTCGCCGATCCCGACTTGGCGTGAAGATGCGGGCGGCAGTATCGACTGGGCAAACCATGCCTATCTTGACTTGCTGGAACGGTCTGCGGGCCCCGATGAGGCGCAGAGCTGGCCTCCGAAACGGCTCTTTGAAAGCAGTGCTGTGGTGAAAGTTGGTGAGGCACCGAAATTGAAGCGGTCCTCTGTTGCCTTGCCGGATGATGAAACAAGGTGGTTTGATATTTCCAGCTATGGCCTCGGGGAGCACAGCCTACATTTCGCTGCGGATGCAAATGGGATCGTGCGGGCGGAAAGCTCCCTTCGGAGTTTCCTTCAGACGCTGACCCAAACGTTTGCGTACCTGCCAATTGGACTCGCGATTTTTGACCGCGACCGGCAGCTGGTTCTGTTTAACCCGTCCTTGATGGATTTGACCTCGCTGGAACCGGAATGGTTGTCTGCCAAGCCGACACTGTTCGATTTTCTGGACCGTCTGCGTGAAAAACGCATGCTGCCAGAGCAGAAAAATTTCAGCGATTGGCGTCAAAAGATTAACCAGCTGGAACGGCTGGCTGTCGATGGCACCTATAGCGAAACCTGGTCCTTGCCGAGCTCCCAGACTTACCGAATCACCGGCAGGCCGCATCCCGAAGGTGCCATTGCCTTTGTTTTTGAGGATATTACAGCCGAAATTTCGTTGACGCGGAAATTCCGGCAGGAGTTGGAGTTGAGCCAGTCATTGTTCGACAGTTTCCCCGAAGCCATCGCAGTGTTTGGCGCAGATGGGATTATCAACATGTCCAATCTCGCCTATGCGGATTTGTGGGGCGTTGATCCCAACGACGCGCTTGGGCAGATCAGTATTCTGGACGCCACCCGACTGTGGCAAGGCAAGTCAGATCCGACGCCACTTTGGGGGGATGCGCGGGACTTCATTGTCCAGAAAGGTGAGCGCAGCGAATGGCACGGGCAGGTCCGCCTGATCTCCGGGCAGGAGCTGGCGTGCCGTTTCATGCCATTGGCAGGCGGTGCCACGCTGGCTGGTTTTTCTCCCGAGGCGATAGCGGTTTTGCGCCCATCACGCCCCGCTGTAAAAGAAGTGCTTATCTCTGGATCATGACTTGCGGGGGGCTTGGGAAACCGCCATGTTTTACCCATGCCCTCGCATCCCCTCAACTTCATCCTTGAAGACCATTCTGACACACAGTCCCTTGGCCGATTGATCGCGGATCAGGCGGGGCCTGGTTTGTGTATATTGCTTGAGGGGGATATCGGCGCGGGCAAAACCTATCTGGCGCGCTGCATTATCCAAACGCTGCTGTCGAAAGAGGGGATACATGAAGACGTCCCGTCGCCGACCTTCACGTTGGTACAGGTCTATGAAACGGGTGCTTTCGAGACTTGGCATGCCGATCTTTACCGGTTGGGCAGCCCTGATGAGCTTGTCGAGCTGGGGCTCGACGACGCATTTGAGCAGTCCTTCAGCCTGATCGAATGGCCCGACAGGATGGGGGATATGGCCCCCGAAAACGCTGTGCGGCTGTCGCTTGCGATAACCGATCAGCCAGAGGTTCGGCACTGCCGGATCACTGCTCCGGCAGGGCCATTGGCCAGCGCTTTAAGCGATTTCGCGGACCGCAAAGGCCAGGGTTTGCGAGAAGAGCAGCGAACAGCATTCCTTGCGCAGTCGGGCTGGAAAAGCGCCGAATTTAGCGCTGTTGCCGGCGACGCATCCAACCGGCGCTATGATCGGCTGACGCACGTATCCGGCGAGACTGCGATCTTGATGGACGCCCCGTCAGAGCTTGGCGAAGATGTCGTGCCATTTCTGGAAATAGCGGCGCATTTGACTGAATACGGGCTTAGCGCGCCCAGAATCTTCGCCTCTGACACCTCGGCTGGATTCGTGTTGATGGAAGATTTGGGCGACAGCCTGATTGCCCGGCTTGTGGCACGTGACCCGACGCAAGAGCTGCCGCTCTACAGGGCAATCGCGCAGACGCTGATCGCGTTTCAAACCTTGCCTGTGCCCGCGGACCTGCCTCTGTTTGATAACGCTGCGATGCAGGACGCGGCGATGCTGCCTGCGGATTGGTATCTTGGTCGGCACATGCCGTTGTCTATATCTGCGCGCGCGGCATATTCCCAGCGTTTGGCACAAATGCTCGGGCTTTTGTCAAAGCGTGCGCCGGTGTTGATCCATCGGGATTTCCACGCGGAAAATCTGCTCTGGCTGCCTGATCGGGACGGGGCAAAGCGCATCGGTCTTCTGGACTTCCAAGATGCAATGGCGGGACACCCGGCCTATGATCTGGCGTCTTTGTTGTCGGATGCACGGCGCGACGTCTCTTTGGAACTGCGCCGCGATATTGAGGCGTTTTTCGTGTCCGAAACCGCTGTTGATCCAGCGGAATTTTCCCGCGATCTGGCGATCACAAGCGCCCAGAGGAACCTTCGCATTTTGGGGATATTCGCCCGTCTTGCCGCGCGGGATGGCAAACCGCATTACGCGGCCCTTGCGCCCCGGGTCTGGGGCAATCTGATGCTTGATCTTGATCATCCGGACCTTGCTGAAATAGCGGAATTTGTCCGAGAAAATTTCCCGCCGCCCGTTGTGGAAGCTGAGCAGATTGTCGCGGCTCATGGGTAGCGCGCCGCAGCATGTCATGATCTTCGCGGCCGGTTTTGGAACGCGGATGCGCCCGCTGACGGATCATCTGCCCAAACCTTTGATCAAGGTTGCAGGGGTTGCATTGCTTGATCATGCGATCACCCACGCGCATGATTTGGGCAAGTCTGTCACCGTTAACGGGCACTACCTTGCGGATCAAATCGCGGGGCATTTGCCTGACACGGTGACGTTTATCGAGGAACCCGGCACCCCGCTGGAAACGGGCGGTGGGTTGAAAAACGCCTTGCCGCATCTGGGGTCCGAGCCGGTGTTCACTTTAAACCCGGATGCGATCTGGAAAGGCGCGAACCCGTTGGCTGTATTGGCGCAAGCCTGGGACCCGGTGCGGATGGATGCATTGCTTTTAATGATCCCGCAAGACCGCGCGTATGGGCATGGTTCTGGTGGTGATTTCGCTCTGGATCCGGATGGCAGACTGGCGCGTGACAAGACCGGGATGATCTATTCCGGTGCGCAAATCCTCAAGACAGATCTCGTCCGGGCGGCGAAGAAGGATATCTTTTCGCTCAATGAGATTTGGGAACAGATGGCCGCAGATCACAAACTGCATGGTGTCACCTATCCGGGCGATTGGGTCGATGTTGGCACGCCTGCGGGGATTGGTCTGGCGGAAAATCTACTGACGGAGGCGCGCAATGTTTGAGCCGTCCGACGCGCCGCGTGTTTTTGGGCTGCCGCTTGGCGCAGATTTTCCAAAGCAGCTTATTGCGGGGCTTCAGGATCGTTTGGCGGGAACGGACCCGCAAGCGATGGCGCAGGTCGATCTGGTTGTCTCAACAGGCAGGATGAAGCGTCGGCTGACATCGCTGTTTCTTGAGGGTGGCGCGCAATTGTTGCCTCGGTTTCACCAGCTGTCAGACCTTTCGACATTGCGGCGCTTTCCGTCAATTGGTCCGGTCGCAAATCCGTTGGGCCGGCGATTGAACCTGACACAGCTTGTCAAGAAACTGCTTGAGGCAGAGCCGGATCTGGCCCCCCAAGATGCGGCATTTGACCTGGCGGGCAGTCTGTCGGCCTTGATGGAGGAAATGCGCGGAGAGGGCGTTGATCCGACCGCCGTCACGCAGATGGAGCTGAGCGGCGACCATTCCGAATATTGGGCGCGCAGCAAGAAATTCCTTGGTCTTGTGCAGCAGTATTTTGACGATCCTGACTATGTGGATGCCCAAACCCATAGCCGCCGAACAGTGGAATTGCTGGCCACACTCTGGGAGATGAGCCCCGCACAAAACCCAGTGATTGTGGCGGGCTCGACCGGGTCACGCGGGACCACGCGTGCTTTGATGCAAGCGGTCGCAAAGCTTCCTCAGGGGGCTGTTATTTTGCCGGGATACGACTTTGATCTGGACGCGGATGGCTGGGACGCTTTGGGGGCAGCGGCTGCCACCGAAGACCATCCGCAGTATCGGTTCTATGCGTTGAAATCGCAGCTTGGGCTGGCGCAAGACACTGTGCAGCCTTGGACCAAAACGCCACCGATTGACACTTCGCGAAACCGGCTTGTGTCTTTGGCAATGCGTCCTGCGCCGGTCACCGATGCATGGTTAACGGAAGGTCCCAAGCTTGCAAATATCGCATCTGCGACCGCTCCGCTGAGCTATCTGGAAGCGCCCAGCCCGCGGGCGGAGGCCTTGGCGATTGCCCTGCGATTGCGTCAGTCCGTGCAGGACGGAATTCCGGCGGCAATGATCTCTCCGGACCGGGTTTTGACGCGGCAGGTGAGTGCGGCGCTCCAGCGGTGGGGCATCGTCGCCGATGACAGTGCTGGGGTGCCATTGTCGCTAAGCGCGCCGGGTCGGCTGTTGCGGCAAACCGCGCGGATGATTGGACAGCCCGCTAGCCCGGCAACGCTGCTTGCGCTCTTGAAGCATCCGCTTGTTGCCCCGACCCACAGGCTTTTGGCCAATGATCTGGAACTTGACTATCTCAGGCGAAACACCCCGTTCCCAGACAGGGTGGGATGTTTGCGCTGGGCTGAGAAGCGGGACAAACCCGGCGCGGTCGAATGGGTCAACTGGCTTTGGGATTGCCTTGAGCCAATCAGCGCGCTTTCCGGGCTGCCAATGTCGGATATGCTTGAGCACCATATCGCGGCGTCCGAGAGACTGGCCGCTGGTCCTGATGGGGATGGAAGTGGCGCGCTTTGGGACAAGGATGCCGGTGAAAAGGCGCGCAAGGTTTCGGCCACTATCAGACAGGCCGCAGAACAAGGCGGCATACTTACACCTGCGGAATACACCCGGATTTTCGATGCCGTTTTCAGCGGCGAAGAGGTCCGAAGCCCCGTGAAAGCCCACCCGCATGTTATGATCTGGGGCACGCTGGAGGCGCGCGTTCAAGGGGCCGATCTTGTGATTCTGGCGGGTCTGAATGATGGGACTTGGCCGGAACTGCCGCCCCCCGACCCTTGGCTAAACCGGGAAATGCGCCAAAAGTCAGGGCTACTTCTGCCGGAACGAAATATAGGGCTTTCCGCGCATGATTTCCAACAAGCCATCGCCTCCAAAGAGGTGCTGCTGACCCGGTCGGTGCGCAATGCTGATGCGGAAACTGTGCCGTCGCGGTGGCTCAACCGGTTAACCAATCTGTTGGACGGGCTGCCGGAGGGGAAAGACGCCCTCAAGGCGATGCGAAAACGGGGGCAATCCTGGCTGGACATGGCGCAAGAGATAGAGCGCCCGAAAGAAGACATTCCCAGCGCAGAACGTCCAGCACCTGTGCCGCCTGTTGAGGTTCGGCCCAAAAGCCTGTCGATCACGCGGATCGAAAAATTGATCCGCGACCCCTATTGGATCTACGCAAAACATGTTCTGGGGCTGACCCCGCTTGATCCGTTCACATTATCGCCCGATGCGCCGCTACGTGGCAAACTGGTCCACAAAATCATGGAGCAGTTTCTGGAGCAGACGCTGGATGGTTTGCCCGATGATCCTCGGGCGCTGCTCATGCAGATCGCTGAGGAGGTTTTCAGCCAAGACGTGCCGTGGCCTGCAACGCGGGCCTTGTGGACCGCCAAGCTGGATCGCGTGGTGGACTGGTTTGTGGAAAACGAAGTTGCGCGGCGTGCCTCGTCAAACCCCGTCAAACCTGAACAAGATGGTCGCAGCAGGCTCGACACGGTTGCGTTTGAGTTGACGGGCCGTGTGGATCGGATCGATATCGGCGAGACCGGTCAGGCGCTTATTTATGACTATAAAACCGGAACGCCACCGTCTGGTCCGCAGCAGGAATTCTATGACAAACAGTTGCCGTTGACCGCTGGGATGGTTGAACGCGGTGCGTTTCCAGTGTTGGGGCGGCAACGCGTTGTGAAGACGACCTATATTGGTCTTGGATCAAACCCAACCGAGTCTGAGTTATTCTATGAGCCCGGCGATGTCGCAAAAATCTGGTCTGAGTTTGAAGCCCTGATCACCTCTTACCAAGACCCGGAGAAAGGCTATCCGTCGCGCCGTGCGCTTGACAAGGTTGGCTACGGGATGGAGTTCGACACCCTCGCCCGGTTTGGGGAGTGGGACGACACCGACAAGCCCGTACGCATAAAGGTGGGGCCATGAAAATGGATGACGCCACCAGAGCGCAAGTTGACGCCGCCGATCCGGACCGGTCAACTTGGCTTTCGGCCAATGCCGGGTCGGGAAAGACGCGGGTTCTGACCGATCGCGTAGCGCGCCTTTTATTAGCGGGCGTGCGGCCGCAAAACATCCTGTGTCTGACCTATACCAAGGCCGCGGCCAGCGAGATGCAGAACAGGTTGTTCAAGCGTTTGGGCGCTTGGGCGATGATGGACACCGCAAAGCTGAAAGTCAGTCTGCGGGAGCTTGGCGTGGACGCTTCCGCGCTGGAACCAGACAGGTTGCGCAAGGCCCGCACATTATTTGCGTTGGCGATCGAGACACCTGGCGGGCTGAAAATACAAACCATCCACTCGTTCTGTGCGTCTCTTTTGCGGCGCTTTCCCCTGGAGGCAGGCGTGTCGCCAAACTTCACGGAGATGGATGACCGCACGGCCAAACAGATGCGCATGGAGGTGCTGGAGCAAATCGCACAGTCTCACCCCGAGGCGATGGCCGGATTTGCGCGCTATTTCACCGGGGCAGATAGCGATGAGTTGTTGCGCGAATTGGTACAGCGAAAGCAGCTGTTCAAACCGGGTTGGAGTGACGCAGATATTGCAGCGCAGGTGGGTTTGCCAAGTAATTGCAGAACGGTTGAATCGATCTTTGAGCCGGTGTTCCATGGCGATGAAGGACAGATTTTCGAAAACGTGTTGCCGATGCTCGACGCCAGTACTACGCGGAACACCGATTTTGCGGCGAAGTTGCGCCAATTGATCGGTTTGCCGCCGTCATTGAAAACACTGACGCTGTTCGAAGCGCTGTTCCTGAACAAAACAACGTTTGAGCCTACGACCCATTGGCCGACCAAGGGCTTGATGAACGATCATACGGACGCGTTTGAACCTCTTAACGCCCTACGACACCGCGTTGCGGATGCCCGCCCCGTTCGTCTCGCCTATGCCGCGTTTCATCAGACCCGCGCGCTACGGCAGTTTGCGGATCACTACCTACCCGCGGTCGAGAAGATCAAACTGACCCGAGGCTGGCTCGATTTTGACGACCTGATCTTCAAGGCGCGTGACTTGTTGCAAGATGGAAAAATGGCCGCTTGGGTGTTGTTCCGGCTGGACGGCGGGATCGACCATATCCTCGTGGATGAGGCACAAGACACATCGCCCACACAATGGGACGTTGTTCGCTGTCTTGCCGATGAGTTTACATCCGGGGAGAGCGCGCGCCCGGACGTTGCGCGGACCTTGTTTGTGGTCGGTGATCAGAAGCAGTCGATTTATTCATTCCAAGGGGCGGACCCGGCCGGGTTTGAGACGATGCGCGACCAGTTTGAGGCCAGGCACAAGGCAGCAGGTAAGCCATTTGCCCGTCGGGAATTGCAGCATTCCTTCCGTTCCGCGCCGGAAATTCTACAGCTGGTGGATGCCACGTTTTCGCCGAACCTTGAGCAGGGGATGGGCGGTCCTGTCGCGCATCAGGCGTTCAAACTGGATTTGCCGGGTCGGGTGGATCTTTGGCCATGGGTGGATGTCGGTGAGTCCGAGAAAATGCCCGTATGGCACGATCCCGTTGATACGGTCTCCGAAAACCACCACACCGTCCAGCTTGCCCAGAAAATAGCCGATTTTATAGAGCATCAGATCGCCCATGGTCAGATCACAGTGGAGGAGCGCGAAGACGGGGTCAGCCAAAAAATAACCCGACGCATCACCGCTGGGGATTTTCTAGTGCTGGTTCAGAAGCGGTCTGGCGTTTTTCATCCGATCATTCAGGAATGTAAACGACGCGGCATTCCGCTGGCCGGTGCCGACCGCCTGAAGATGGGGGGAGAGTTGGGGGTCAAGGATCTGGTGGCTCTGTTATCGTTTCTGGCCACTCAGGAAGATGATTTGTCTTTGGCGACAGTGTTGCGGTCCCCGTTGGGCGGGATATCGGAGCGGCAGCTTTATGATTTGGCGCAAGGGCGCGGAACGCAGACGCTATGGGCGCGCCTGACGATGCAGGCCGACGCCTACCCTGATGTCCACGCGATGCTGCATGATCTGCGCAACCAGGTCGGGTTTCTGCGCCCGTATGAATTGCTGGAACGTGCGTTGACCCGCCATCAGGGCCGCGAACGAATGATCGGACGTTTGGGAAGTGAGGCGGAAGAGGGGATCGAGGCACTGCTCAATCAAGCGCTGAGTTATGAGCAGCAAGACGTGCCGTCGTTAACCGGGTTCCTGACGTGGCTCGAAACAGACGAGGTCGATATCAAGCGCCAGATTGACAACAATTCGGACCTTGTGCGCGTGATGACGGTGCATGGGGCCAAAGGTCTTGAAGCACCGATAGTGATCCTGCCGGAGACCGGGCCGCCCCAAAACACAGTGCGCGATAATATTTTCGACCAAGACGGGACACCACATTGGAAAATGCGCGCTGATGACATGCCGCAGGCGCAGCTTGAGATCAAAGCGCAGATACAGGACCGCCAGATCGAAGAACGCCGCCGTCTGCTGTATGTTGCGATGACGCGTGCGGAAAACTGGCTGGTTGTCTGCGGCTCTGGCAAGATCGGTGATAAACCCGCCGAATACTGGTACAAGGCCGTGGAAAACGGGATGCAGGCGGCTGGTGCTGTGCCCGACCCTGAAACCGGGGCGATCAGGCTGGGGCATGTCTGGCCGGACGCGCTTGCGAAGACCGCGTCCAGTAAATCCGTCGATACGATTACGTTGCCAGATTGGGCGGGTGAGAAGGCCCCGGAATTCTCCGGGCCGCTAGAGCCGCGCAACCCGTCGAAACTTGGCGGTGACAAGGTAGTACCGGGCGAAATCCCGGAAGAAGACCGCTCCGAAGATGCGAAGGCGCGGGGCACGGCGTTGCATTTGCTTTTGGAAGTGTTGCCTGCCCATCCGCCCGCCGATTGGGATGCGTTGGCGAAGTCGATTGCCCCGGACGAGCATTTGCAATCGGTTCTGGATGAAGCAATCGCGGTTTTGACCAATCCGGCACTGTCTCATGTCTTCGGGCCCGGCACTCTGGCGGAGGTTGGTTTTACCGCAAATTTTGCGGCGCTGGATGGCGAGGGTCTGACCGGATCGATTGACCGGTTGGTGGTCTCGGACAGCAAGGTGCTGGCGGTGGATTTCAAATCGAACCAGATCGTTCCTGAAAGCGTCAAGGCGATACCTGAGGGTATTTTGCGCCAGATGGGGGCGTATCAGGCCGCGCTGGAAGACATCTACCCGGGCCATGTCGTCGAAACGGCAATTTTATGGACAAAAACCGCAACGCTCATGCCCATCCCACACGACATCGTGAGGAATGCCCTGTTGCGAGCCCATACATCTTGACGCTGCCCCGGTGACTACATAAGTTCCGAGTCCAATTCAGCCACAACCCGCCTGGAGGGCAAATCATGGCAACAGTAGCCGTCACTGACGACACATTTGACGCCGAGGTCCGCAATTCGGATGTCCCGGTCATCGTAGATTTCTGGGCCGAATGGTGTGGCCCTTGCAAACAGATCGGCCCGGCGCTTGAAGAGCTGTCCGCCGAGTATGAGGGCAAGGTTAAGATCGTCAAAGTTAACGTAGACGAAAACCCAAATTCGCCCGCGCAAATGGGCGTGCGTGGCATTCCGGCGCTGTTCATGTTCAAGGATGGGGAGGTGGTGTCCAACAAGGTTGGCGCAGCCCCGAAAGCGGCCCTGCAAAGCTGGATCGACGAAACCGTCTAACCCCTTTTTGATTTATTCAAATGCAAAGAGCGCTCATCACGAGCGCTCTTTTCTTTTTGGCTAAACCGATCTCACGAAAAAGCCCGGACCAAGGGAGGTTTGGTCCGGGCAAGTTTATCGGCTGATGAGGAAGAGACCTCAGCCTTTGGAGAACTCTGGGTAGGCTTCCATGCCCAGCTCAGATGTGTCGAGACCGTTGATCTCGTCCTCTTCGCTGACCCGGATACCTATGGTCGCTTTCAGGATGAACCAGACGATCGAAGAGGCAACGAATGTGAACACGCCGTAGGCGATGATGCCTGTGATCTGCGCGCCGAGTGTTGCATCGGAGTTGTAGAAGATCACGGCGATTGTACCCCAGATACCTGCGAACAAGTGAACCGGGATCGCACCGACAACATCATCGAGCTTCAGTTTGTCAAGCATCGGGATGGTCAGGACGACGATCACACCACCAACTGCACCGATCCAAAGTGCACCGAACAGCGTTGGCGCAAGTGGTTCTGCGGTGATGGACACAAGGCCAGCCAATGCACCGTTCAAGACCATTGTAAGGTCAGGTTTTTTGTACATCACCTGGCTCAGGATCAGGGCTGTCACTGCACCGGCCGCGGCTGCCATGTTGGTGTTGGCGAAGATGCGCGAGACATCAGAGACATCACCGACTGTGCCCATTGCAAGCTGGGAGCCGCCGTTGAAGCCGAACCAGCCGAGCCACAGGATGAACGTCCCCAAAGTGGCAAGTGCAAGGTTGGAGCCCGGCATCGGGTTGACGCGGCCATCTTTGTATTTGCCGATCCGTGGACCAAGGATCAAAACACCTGCAAGTGCTGCCCAGCCACCGACGGAGTGCACAACTGTGGAGCCCGCGAAATCCTGGAAGCCTGCCGCATCCAACCAGCCGCCGCCCCATTTCCAGGAACCGGAGATTGGGTACATCAGGCCTGTCAAAACAACGACGAAGATCAGGAAGGGCCACAGTTTGATCCTCTCAGCCACAGCACCCGACACGATGGAGGCGGTTGCCGCCACGAACACGAGCTGGAAGAAGAAGTCAGAACCGACAGAGGCATAATCAAGCGCCGCATCAGCAGCGGATACGCCAACCGCGTCGAGCACAGTTTGGCCGCCGATGGCAAAGTAGCCGTTGAAGTCGCCCGGATACATCGTGTTGAAGCCAACCAGCCAATACATGATGGCCGCGATGGAAAACAGTGCGATGTTCTTGGTCATCTGCATGGTCACGTTCTTTGACCGCACAAGACCGCCTTCAAGCATGGCGAACCCAGCTGCCATGAAGAAAACGAGAAAGCCTGCCATACAGAACAGCAAGGTCGTCATGATATAGGGGCCGATTTCGTCGAAGCCCGGTGCTGCATCCTGTGCAAGCGCCAGGCCAGGCATCACAGCCGCCATGGTCAGAGCAGGAAGGAAAAATTTGGTTTTCATGTTACTTAGTCCCCTTGGAATTTCGTGGATTTCGCCGCTCACAGCGCTTCATCATTCGTCTCGCCGGTCCGCACGCGTACGGCTTGCGCCACGTCCAGAACGAAGATTTTGCCGTCGCCGATCTTGTCGGTCTTGGCTGTTGTGGTGATTGTTTCGACCACTTGGTCTGCCATTGCAGATGCAACGACGATCTCAAGTTTGACCTTTGGTACGAAGTTCACGGCGTATTCCGCGCCACGGTAGATTTCTGTGTGGCCTGATTGTGATCCGAAACCTTTGATTTCGGTCACCATCATTCCGCGCACGCCGATGGAAGTTAGTGCTTCACGCACTTCCTCTAATTTGAACGGTTTGATTGCAGCAATTATGAGTTTCACGAATGTCCCCTTCTGACTGTGCCTCAAATGAGGCGTCTCGCACGCAAGAGATGCGGTGATCGGGGGGAGCATCAATAAAAGTGAGGCCTTGAAAGGCGGATTTCGCAGTTGTTTCACAAGATATTTGCACAAAAAATAGCCGTTGCCTAAAAATTGTGCAGAATACGTAGGGGAATTGTGCGCGCTTCTCTCTACATTCGACTCACAAAGACCTATACAGAAGGTTAATAAAGTCAGAGCAGGACGCAGGTCAAAAAATGGCCAATAACGGCAGCAAGAAACCACTCGTCGCCGAGCGACGATACCCGCAAAAAGCGGCTGCGAAGCCAAAGCCGGCTCCCAAAAAGCGCAAGAAACCTGCGCGCAGGCAGAAGAAGACGTTTCTTGGCCGGTTGATGGCCCCTTTCGTGTTCCTGTTTCGCTTTATCATGAAGCTGATTTTCCGACTGACGGCGCTGTCTGCTTTGGCGCTGCTCATTGCGGTTGGCTATTTCTATGCGCAATTGCCGCCGGTCGAGGATCTTGTTGACGGGCGCACGCGCGGCTCTGTCACGTTGCTGGACCGCGAAGGGGTGGTGTTTTCCTGGCGCGGGGATCAGTTTGGTGGACCAATTCGGGCGACGCAGGTGTCGCCGCATCTGAAAAACGCTGTTGTGGCGACAGAAGACAAACGCTTCTACCGCCACCTTGGTATTTCGCCGCGCGGTATTGCCAGTGCAGTTCGGATCAATCTGCGCGAAGGGCGCGGTGCCTTACAGGGCAATGGCGGCTCCACGATCACGCAACAAACGGCGAAGCTGCTGTGTCTAGGCGTGCCGTTTGATCCAAAAACCTGGGAAACGGAAGCGGCCTATGAGGCCGATTGCCGCCGTACAACCAAAAGCCGCAAAGCCAAGGAAGCGATTTATGCGCTTGCTATGGAGGCCAAATATACCAAGGACGAGATTTTGACGGTGTATTTGAACCGGGCCTATCTGGGTGCCGGTGCCCGCGGATTTGAGGCTGCAAGCCAGCGGTATTTTTCCCGTTCCGCGCGGGAGGTCAATGTGCCGCAAGCTGCGATGATGGCAGGGCTGCTGAAAGCCCCATCGACATACGCGCCCACAAGCAGTTTGCAGCGCGCGCAGGATCGCGCCAACGTCGTTATCAACCTGATGGAAGATCAAGGATATATATCTGCCACGGAAGCGGCGTCCGCCAAGGCCGCGCCTGCGACACTTTCGGCGGCGGCGAAAGCACAGGCAGGTGGATATTTCACGGATTGGGTGATGGATACTGTCCCCGCCTTTCTTGCGGGTGACACGACAGAGGATGTGGTGATCAAATCAACATTTGATGCGCGCCTTCAAAGAGCCGCCGAAGATGCGATGGATTACATCTTCACCAACAAGGTTCGCGAAGGATCAGAGGCGCAGGCGGCTATTGTTGTGATGTCTGCGGATGGGGCTGTTCGTGCTGTTGTCGGGGGGCGTGAGACGAAAGTCTCTGGGGCGTTCAACCGTGCCACGCAAGCCAAAAGGCAGACCGGGTCGGCCTTCAAGCCATTTGTCTATGCTGCAGCAATGGATCTGGGGTTCCAGTACGATTCCATCGTTGATGACGCGCCGGTGACAATTAATATCCCAGGCTCAGGCGCATGGAGCCCCCAAAATTATGACCGCGATTTCCGTGGTCCGATGACGCTGACGGATGCTTTGAGGGCCTCAATCAACACGGTGGCGGTAAAGGTCTCCGAAGAGGTCGGGCGCGACAATGTCAAAGCGGTGGCTGAGGCGTTCGGGATCGACAACAAGCTGGCGGATGGCCCGGCATTGGCACTGGGCGCGTCTGAAAGCACGCTTCTAGAGATGACCGGTGCCTATGCTGGCATATTGAACGGTGGACGTGCTGTCGTTCCCTACGGACTGAGCGAATTGCGGCTCAAGAACGATGCGAACCCGATCCTTGTTCAAGAGGGTGGTATGGGGGACCGGGTGATCTCACCCCAGGCGGCGCAGCAACTAACCTATATGATGCACCGCGTTGTCACTGATGGTACCGGGCGGCGTGCGCTGATGAGCGGACGTGAAGCGGCAGCCAAGACCGGGACCACGCAGGCCTCGCGCGATGCTTGGTTCATTGGCTTCACGGCGCAATACGTCGTCGGCGTCTGGATGGGCTACGACGATAACACGCCGCTGACAGGTGTAACCGGCGGTGGGTTGCCTGCCGAAATCTGGAAAGAGACGATGGTACGTGTCAGTGAAGGCCTGCCAGCTGAGCCTTTGCCGATGATCCGCCCGGCGCGACCGCCCAGTGTGGACGGGTTTGCGCAGCGACCCCAGCCCGGACAAGGACAAAGTCAGGGGCAACGGCGTCCGCGTCAAAATAATAATGTCGAGGAGGTGATCCTCGACATTCTGGGTCGTTTGCTGGGTCGTTAGGGACTAGCCTGCTTTCGCAAGGTCTTGGGTTAGCCGGTTCAGATCACCACCGCGTTTGTCGAGCATCGCGCCGATCTCAGCACGTTCAGACGTTAGCGTGTTCACACCTTCAATGATGATATTGAAGATCTTCGGGCTGCCGCTTTTGTCTGAGACAAGCCATGTCACGTTGAAAGGTGCAGACCCTTTCAGCTTCGCCGTTGATTTGACCTCAACAGCGCCGCGTGACTCGCGGGAGCCTTGCACTTCGATCTCACCACCGACAAATTCCCGGAACCTACGTCCGTATTTGCGCGTGAAATAGCTTTTGAACGCGTTGGTATAGGCCGCGACCTCAGACAAGGACGCGGAGCGGCGGGCAGGGCCCAATGTTGTCAGCGCGATGATATTCACGTCGGCATATCGACTAAAGACACGCTCAAAATCGCGCAGCATGCCGGATTCGGACTTGCCCGACGCGATGATCTTGTTGATGTCGGCGACAGCGCTCTGGACCAGCTTTTCAGCCTGTGCGCCGGTTACGGCCCATGCAGGCGCGGTCACGGTTAGTCCGGCGAACGCGCTGAGGCCTGCAACAACGCTACGACGGTTCATTTTATCAGTTTCCACCATAGACATCCTCATAGGGGTCAAAGAATTCCTGCTCGGCTCCGTCGCTCAGCTGGAAGCGACGGTTCTGAAGATAAAGCAGCCGCGCCTGTGCGTAGCCATCTTCACTTTCATATAGGATGGAATCGACCAGATCCGAATAGCGGTAGCGATCACCAAATCGTGCGGCGATACCCGTAGCCGTCAGGACTGTTCTATCGACCCCACCAAAAACCAGGTTAAGCGGGTTGGTGATAGTGTCGACGATGCGCCCGGCGGCATGGCGCTCCGTAGAGGGGCCAACCAAAGGCAGTTCAAGGTAATTGCCCTCGTGCACACCCCAGACATGCAGGGTTTCGCCAAAATCAGTTGTGCGGGCGGGCAGACCTGCCTCGGTCGCGACGTCGATGGTGCCTGCCAAACCAATTGTGCTGTTCAGCAGGAACCGAAAGAGGTTCGCGCCTGCGTCATCAATGCGCGCTTGCAGCAAGTTGTTGAGCACCATTCCCGGCAGGTTGAGGTTTGAGGCAACGTTGCCGACAGCGTTTCGCACAGGTTCGGGGATGACCGTACCGTAGGCATTCGCCGTTGGCCGTACAATTGCGCGATCGACATCGACATTGGTCTCATGGGTCGCGCGGTTACCTTCCTCGAACGGATCATTGATCTCGTTTGGGATTGGCGCCGGCGTACAGGCGGTCAGTCCGGCAATCAGACCTGCGACGATGCTTCCGCGAAAAATGCTTTCTGAAATACTCATACTCAAAGAGTTAACTCACATATGCTCGTTTCCAATGGCCGGTCTCAAACCACATCCGTGCGGGAGTGTCACGCGGAGGGACCAGCTTTTTCCGTATTACTTTTAGATAATAGTGGCATATTTGCGAATTCTAAAGGGCTGTTGGGAGGCAATAGGCCTTTTCCCGCCTCAATCGTGAACACTCTTGTCGCCATTGCCCGATTGCCGGTCGATTTTCGGCGAGTTTCAGGGAAATCCGAAATTCGGTTTGCCCGTCCCTGCCAGTCGGTTTAGGACAGTGCAAAGCGGAATTTGAGCAATTAGCAGGAGCAGAGTTTTGGCAGCATCGTTTGAATCGCGTCTCAAGGAATTGGGGGTCGTCCTAGGCAGCCCGGCGGCACCTGCGGCGAATTATGTCCCATTTGTCCAGCAAGGTGATACGCTGTTCGTCTCAGGCCAGATTTCGGCAGATGAGAACGGCATGGTAACAGGCAAACTCGGCGCGGATACGAGTGTTGAAGAGGGTGCTGCGGCAGCCCGGCTTTGCGCTATTTCTTTGCTCACACAGGTCAAAATGGCGTGTGGTGGCGATCTAGATCGACTGGTTCGTGTGGTCAAACTGACCGGGTTCGTGAATTCAACTGCGGATTTTGGCGACCAACCCAAAGTTATCAACGGCGCTTCGGACTTTTTGGTTGAAGCGCTGGGCGATGCGGGGCGGCATTCCCGCTCTGCTGTCAGTGCCGCGTCTCTCCCGTTCGGCGTGGCCGTTGAGATCGAAGGCATTTTCCAGATCAAGTCATGAACCTACCGCCGGAGTTTCTGAGCCGCCCGATTGCGCATCGGGGATTGCATGACCGTGAAAACGGTATCGCCGAGAATTCTCGTGCGGCTTTCCAGGCGGCGATCGATGCTGGCTACGGTATTGAGCTGGACATTCAGATGTCAGCCGATGGGGAAGCGCTGGTCTTTCACGACTATGATTTGCGGCGCTTAACGGGTCAAAGCGGTGCAGTGCGATTGCGCTTGGGCGAAGAGCTCCGTGCGATCCGGCTGTCAGACAGTCAGGACCGCATCGACAGTTTTTCCGACATTTTGAAATTCATTGGTGGGGCGGTGCCGATCCTGATCGAGATCAAGGATCAGGATGGCGGTATGGGACCGAAAGTGGGCACGTTGGAAAACGTGGTTTCGGACGCCTTGCAGAACTACAAAGGTCTTGCTGCGGTGATGTCTTTCAACCCCCACACGGTAGGGGTTATGGCGCAGCTTTGCCCCGACAGACCGCGCGGGATCGTGACCAGTTCTTACCGAAAGGGCGAATGGCCGCTGAGCGACAAAAAGCGCAATCATTTACGTGGCATCCCGGATTTTGATGCGGTCGGCGCGTGTTTTGTGTCGCATGAACATGAAGATCTGGGCAGCTCACGTGTGGCAGAGTTGAAATCACAGGGTGCGAAAATTCTTTGCTGGACTGTGCGCAGTGCGGAGGAAGAAGTTAAAGCGCTGAAGGTTGCCGACAACATCACCTTCGAGTCCTACTTGCCGACTTGATCCCGACCGGATCAGCGCCATCTGTCAATCTGGCACTATTGGTGCGAACGGCTAGAGTGGTGGCATGAGCGAGACCGAGATCGAAATTTCCGTTGTTGAGCATATCCACCAGATTGGTCAGGCCGATTGGGACGCCTGTGCTTGTCCGGGTGGCTCGGTATTGCGCCCTGACGATCCGTTCACTACCTATCGGTTTCTAAGCGCTTTGGAGCAATCTGGCTCGGTCGGGGCGGGGACCGGCTGGCATCCGCAATATCTGGTTGCCCGAACGGAGGGCATGGTCATTGCCGTCGCGCCGATGTTTGCCAAAAATCATTCCCAGGGCGAGTATATTTTCGATTTCAACTGGGCACATGCCTATGAAAATGCGGGTGGTAGATATTACCCCAAATTGCAGATTGCAGCTCCTTTCACGCCAGCGACCGGACGCCGTTTTCTGACCAAACCGGGTTGGGAGTATACCGGGCGGTCGGCCTTGATCCAGGGCGCGATCGAGATGGCCGCAAATAACCAGCTGTCGTCGATCCATGTGACCTATTGCACCGAGGAAGAGGCCAGTTTTGGCGAGCAGCTTGGGTTGCTGCGCCGCTCCAGCCAGCAATTTCACTGGTACAATCAGGAGTATGCTGATTTCGACCGATTTTTGGCGGCGCTGTCGGCACGCAAACGCAAGAATATCCGCAAGGAGCGTAAGATTGCGCATGGCTTTGGCGGGCAAATCTTGGCCCTCACCGGTGATGAGATTCAGCCAGAGCATTGGGACGCGTTTTGGGTATTCTATCAAGACACGGGCGCGCGCAAATGGGGCACGCCCTATCTGACGCGCAGTTTCTTCGACATCGCACAAGAACATATGCGTGACGACATGCTTTTCATCCTTGCGCAGGTTGATGGGCACAATGTCGCGGGGGCTCTGAATTTCATCGGGCGCGATACGCTCTATGGGCGCTATTGGGGCTGTGTCGCGGATATACCCTGCCTGCATTTCGAGTTGTGCTATTATCAAGCGATAGATTTCGCAATCGCGCATGGCTTGTCGAAGGTGGAGGCGGGTGCGCAGGGCAGTCACAAGTTGGCGCGGGGATATTTGCCGGCTGAGACGCATTCCTTGCACTGGATCGGAGATACCGGCTTTCGTGCGGCGGTTGCGAAATACCTGGATGCCGAGCGGGATGCGATTGGCGAAGAGATCAGTGTTTTGACCGACTACGGCCCGTTCAAGAAACAGGAGAGTTTAGAATGACCGAGGAACTGACCACAGCGCGCCGGGACGAGGTTCTGCCCGCGCTTTCGGAAGCGGGTTGGGCGTTGCAAGGGGACCGTGACGCCATTCACAAGCAATTCAAGTTCAAGAACTTTGTGGAGGCGATGGGCTTCATGACCCGTGCAGCAATCCATGCCGAGAAGCTGAACCACCACCCCGAATGGTTCAACGTCTATTCCCGGGTCGAGGTTACCTTGACGACCCATGATGTGGATGGGCTGTCAGAGCTTGATGTGAAGCTTGCCCAGATCATGGACCGCTTGGCGGGCTAGCTGCCCACGCTAGCTGCCATCGCCAAGCGCATCCAACATCGCCTCGCCTGCTGACAGCACGCAGGTGCCCGGCACATCGTCAATTTGCAGCACTGTTACGACGCCGTCTTCTGCGACCAGCGCGTAGCGGTTTGAGCGGTCATACATGCCCTTCTCAGCGTTCGTGAAGTTCATCCCGATGGCTTTGGTGAAGCGCGCATCTGGATCAGCTAATAGCGTAATTCCAGCCGCTGTCGCACCAGATACGTCGCCCCATAGCGCCATGACGTGCACGTCATTTACCGACACGCAGATGATCTCATCCACGCCTTTTTCGTCGAACTGATCTTTGGTTCGAATGAAGCTGGGCAAATGGGCGGCGTCGCAGGTGGGTGTGAAGGCACCCGGAAGGCCGAACAGGACCACCTTGCGACCTTTCAGACGCTCCGCAAGCGGAACGAAAACCGGGCCATCCCCGGTCTTCTGCATCAAGTCCACGGCGGGTAGCTTTTCGCCAATTTGCAATGTCATGTTCGGGTCCTTGCTCTCGGTCGTGGTTTCTATGGACGCTAAAGCGCTTCTAGAAACCGCTCCCCGGTGGAGATGTCGCATACTCCGGGTGCGTCGATGTTAAGCACTGTGATGACACCATCGTCAACAAGTGCTGCAAAGCGACCACAGCGGTCGTAAAACCCGATCGCTGGAACCGTGAAAGCGGCCCCGATCGCCTTCGTGAAGCTGGCGTCCGCGTCGCCCATAAGCTTGATGCCCGCCGCGGTGGCACCGGTTTGCTCACCCCATGCGCTCATAACAAACGGATCGTTGACCGCAACGCAGTAAACATCTTCGATGCCCTTTGCTTTCAGCTGATCGATGACACGCATGAAGCTTGGGATATGGGTCATTGTACAGTCCCCGGTAAACGCACCCGGAAGACCGAAGACGACGGTTTTACGTCCAGCCAGCGCTGCTCCGAAATCCACCATTTCAGGGCCATTCGCACCCATAACAGACATGTTCGCGCCGGGGAGCTTATCGCCAATTTTCAGTTTCATTTCGTATCGCTTTCCTGTTGAGTGCGGTTCGAAGCAGGATATAGGGCGCGCACCGATAGGTGACCAGCCGAAGGAGGAATTTCATGCCGCATTTTGTTGTGATCGGTGCAGGTCAGGCGGGGGCTTCGCTTGTGTCAAACCTGCGTAAACTTGGATTTGACGGCAAGATTACATTGATCGGTGAGGAAGCGTCTCCGCCCTATCAGCGCCCGCCGTTGTCAAAGGCTTATCTGACCGGCGAGATGGCGCGAGAGCGGCTGTTCCTGCATCCAGAGCACTATTATGCAGAGCAGAATATCACGCTAAGATGTGACACCAAGGTTGATCGGATCGATCCGGAGGCGCGCACACTTCATATCGGGGACGAGGTTCTCGCCTATGATCAGCTTGCGTTGACCACCGGGTCTGAGGCAATCACGCTTCCCGAAAGCATCGGTGGGTCGCTGGGCAATGTGTTCACGGTGCGCACGCTTGCCGATGTTGATCAAATGGCATCGCATTTCGAGCCGGGCAAGAAAGCACTTGTTATCGGTGGCGGGTATATCGGGCTGGAAGCTGCCGCCGTTGCCGCCAAACAGGGTCTGGAGGTCACGTTGGTGGAAATGGCGGACCGCATCCTGAAGCGGGTCGCCTCGGCGGAGACGTCGGATTATTTCCGTTCCCTGCATTCTGGTCACGGCGTGAATATCTGCGAAGAGACCGGGTTGGTTCGCCTCATCGGGGAGGAACGTGTTACCAGCGCAGAGCTGTCAGATGGACTCCAATTGGACATTGATTTTGCAATCGTTGGTGTCGGTATCCGGCCAAGCACCGGCCTTGCCGAAGCGGCTGGTCTGGACATCGAAAACGGGATCAAGACAGACACCCTTGGCCGCACCTCCGATCCACATATCTGGGCCGCAGGCGATTGCGCGTCCTTTCCATGGCGCGGTGCGCGTATTCGTTTGGAAAGCGTGCCCAACGCCATTGATCAGGCCGAATTGGTTGCTCAGAACATGATGGGCGGGTCGCTGGACTATGATCCTCATCCTTGGTTCTGGTCCGATCAATATGACACGAAACTGCAAATTGCGGGGCTCAACACCGGGTATGACCGGGTCATAACCCGTATCGGGCAGCGCGAAGGCGCGCTGTCATTTTGGTACTATTCCGGAAGCCGGCTTGTTGCGGTCGATGCCGTAAATGAACCGCGCAGTTACATGATCGGCAAGCGGCTTATCGAGGCCGGGAAAAGCCCCGATGCCAGTCTAATTGAGAACCCAGAGTCGGATTTGAAAGCCTTGTTAAAATCGTGAGGTTGGCCGGTTGAGGATCGTCGGTGGACAATTTCGCGGCAAAGCCTTGAGCGCTGTGGGGAAGGGTGATGCAGGCGCGCATTTGCGGCCGACAACTGACCGGGTTCGGGAAAACATTTTCAATATTCTGGCTGGTGGCAGGCTTGGCGACCCGGTCACAGGGGCCATATGCCTCGATCTTTTTGCAGGCACCGGCGCGCTGGGTCTGGAGGCTCTGTCGCGCGGTGCAGCGCATGTCACCTTTGTCGATCAGGGGCGCAAGGCGGCGCAGTTGATTTCGGCCAATATCAAGCTGTTGGGTGTCGGCGATCAGACTCGTATGATCAAAGCTGACGCCACAAGGCAGCCTATTTCCAGCGACACACCATTTGATCTGATTTTCCTTGACCCGCCCTATGGCAGGCAGATGGGCGAGAAGGCATTGCAGCTATTGCTACAGGCTGATCTGGTCGCCGAAAACGCAACGATTGTCTGGGAAGAAAATGCTCCGCAAACCGCCCTTCCGGGCCTCGATCTGGTGGATACGCGACGCTATGGCGACACCCATGCGACTTTTCTGAAGGCATCGGGTTTGGCGGATTTGCAAAGCTAGGCTAGAGTAGCGTTCATGATCCTGACCCGCCGCTTTTTTGACTTGTCGTTTTTTGCCCCGCGCGAGGATATTCGGCCTGAGCCTTCTGCCAAGACGACGTGGGCGTTGATAGGGGATATCAACAGCCACCGCGCCGGGATTCCTGAGCATCTGATTGAGTGGCGACGCGCAAAGGGTGAAGATGATCTGCCGGGCGAGAGTCGCTGAATTAACCATATATTGTGGTCGAGGGGAGTTGTTCACCCATCCGTAATATGGGACAACTACAAAAAACGAGCACCAATACGCCCAACAGGCCTTAATTCATGTTTGATCCCGACCGATTGTTATCAACGGTTTTTGGCTTTGATTCCTTCCGCCCCGGACAGGCGGAAATCGTGGAAGCCGTGACGCGTGGTGATAACACGTTGGCGATTTTGCCAACCGGTGCAGGCAAGTCGCTTTGTTTTCAATTGCCTGCCCTGGCGCGCGACGGTCTGACGGTCGTGATCTCGCCCCTGATTGCATTGATGCGGGACCAGGTCAGGGCGCTAAAAGCCGCTGGCGTGTCTGCGGGCGCTTTGACGTCTGGCAATACAGAGGAAGAAACCGACGAGGTTTTTGAGGCCCTGCATGCGGGAGCGCTGAAGATCCTTTATATCGCGCCGGAGCGGCTGGCCTCTTCCTCGGCGCGCGATATGCTCAGGCGTGCGAATACCTCGCTCATTGCCGTGGATGAGGCGCATTGTGTCTCCCAATGGGGCCATGATTTTCGCCCGGATTATTTGCGCATCGGTGAGTTGCGCCGCGCGTTAAATGTCCCCCTTGCGGCCTTCACGGCGACCGCCGATGCCGAGACCCGTGAAGAGATCATCACACGGCTTTTTGACGGCGTCGCTCCGACGACATTTCTGCATGGCTTTGATCGGCCAAATATTCATTTGTCGCTGCAGGCCAAGAACTCTCCGCGCAAGCAGATACTTGATTTTGCGGACAAGCGCCGCGGCCAATCGGGCATCGTGTATTGCGGCACCCGTGCGAAGACGGAAACCCTGTCGCGCGCGTTGAATGATGATCGCCACACCGCGTGTTTCTATCACGGCGGGATGGAGGCGGAGGACCGCCGCATTGTCGAAAGCCGCTTTCAGCGCGAAGATGGGTTGATTGTCGTGGCGACTGTGGCCTTCGGGATGGGCATCGACAAGCCTGATATTCGCTGGGTCGCCCATGCCGATTTGCCTAAATCCATTGAGGCCTATTATCAGGAAATAGGCCGAGCGGGTCGTGACGGGGCCCCTGCTGAGGCGTTCAGCCTGTTCGGATCAGACGACGTAAAATTCCGCCGCCAGCAAATTGACGAAGGTGTGGCCCCCGATGATCGCAAGATGGCCGATCACGCGCGGCTGAATGCGCTTCTGGGGCTGGCCGAGGCTTTGGAATGTCGACGCAAGAACTTGCTGGGCTATTTCGGCGAGACCGACGTGACCTGCGGCAATTGCGATCTGTGTGACACCCCGCCTGAGACCTTTGATGGCACCGAGGCCGTGCGCAAGGCGCTGTCAGCGATCTTGCGAACGGAGGAGTATTTCGGGGCTGGCCATATCATTGATATTCTGACGGGCACTTTGACCGACAAGGTGCGCCAGCACGGCCATGATAACCTGCCCACCTACGGGCTTGGCAAAGATATCGACAAGCGGACATGGCAGGCGATTTTCCGACAGATGATGGCCCATGACTTGATCCGGCCTGACCCTGCGCGGCACGGCGCGTTTCGCATGACCCAGGCTGCAAGGCCGATCTTGCGCGACGAGGAAAGAATCACGCTGCGCAAGGATACGATCAAATCGGGCGAACGCCGGGTCGCGGTGAAAACCCTTGTCAGTGACGAGGATGCGCCGCTTTTGTCGGCGCTGAAGGCCAAGCGGCGCGCCCTGGCAGAGGCTGCCCGTGTCCCCGCCTACATTATTTTCAACGACCGGACTTTGATTGAAATGGCCGAACAGCGCCCCGCTGATCTGGATGCGTTTGCGCGTATCTCAGGCGTTGGGGCCAAGAAGCTGGAAAACTTTGGGACCGCGTTTCTGGAGGTTATCAACGGTGACGCACCACAAGACCAGCACCCGGCCCGTCGTAAGCTGGCAGGGCGGGAAACTGGCACGCTTTATGACCGGTTGCTGGAGGTTCAGGCGCAGCTGTCGCGGGGCACCTGTGGCGGGCTGAAACCGCTCAGCTGTTCGGCGTCCATGCTTGCCAAAGTGGCGGCGTTGCGGCCGGGCTCTCCTGATATGCTGACCCGGCTTCTGGGCGACAAGCGGGCAGAACGGTTCGGCCCCGCCTTCCTGGAAGTTTTGCAGGACGGATAGTGCTGGAAATTCCCGCGTCCGTTGCTACATCTTTGGTACGTATAAAAGGACCCGCTGATGCTGACCGTGATCTCACCTGCCAAAAAACTCGACATGACCCCGCAGACCCGGTTTGCGGAAACCGAGCCGGAGTTCACCAAAGAGGCGTACTCGCTGGCGCGGACCTGCCGCAACCTGAGTTTGACGGAGTTGCGCGGGTTGATGGACATCTCCGACGATCTGGCGCGGCTGAATGCCGACCGGTTCAAGGCCTTTGTGGCGAAGCCGGAGGTGGATCAGACCAAAGCCGCTGCGCTGATCTTTGCAGGCGATACTTATACCGGTCTGGAGGCAGGCAGTCTTGAGGTTGATGAAATGGCCTACGCCCAAGACCATCTGCGCATTCTGTCGGGGCTATACGGCCTTCTGCGCCCGCTCGACGCCATTCAACCCTACCGTCTGGAGATGGGCAGTCGTTTGAAAACACGCCGCGGGAAGTCGCTTTATGAGTATTGGGGTAGGGAGATTTCCAAAGCGTTGAACGCGCAGGGCGCAGCGGCGAACACCGAAATCTTGGTTAATTGCGCCAGTCAGGAGTATTTCGGTGCCGTTGATCGCAAAGTGTTGAAGCTTCAAGTGATCACGCCCGTCTTCCTCGAAGACAAAGCGGGAGGGCCGAAAACAGTCAGCTTCTTTGCCAAACAAGCCCGCGGTGCCATGGCACGGTTCGTGATGCAAAACCGCGTCCGGGACGTGGATGGTTTGAAAGACTTCACCTTGGGCGGATATAGCTTTGACGAAACCCGTTCGACCCCAGAGGCCCCGGTCTTCATCCGTCCCGATTAAAGCTATGATCGGAGCTGGCTTTGCATAAGTCAGTTGAACCAGAACGCTGCCAATGTCCGTATCGATTTGCTGTCTTCAGATATTCGTTCGAAGTAAAATCTCTACCCTGATGCGTTCTTGAGACCCCTTTGCCACACGTTTGTCCGTGATCGCCTTAAGTTTTCGTACAGCGCTGCGAACAAGATGGCCGGGGTCTTGTGCAATAACGCCGTCCAAATGTCCGTCTTTTAGGGCCGCTTCGGTGAAAGGGGTGCGTTCATGGGCTATCTTGATCAGATGGTTGGTGTTCATTGTTTCGTTTAGGATCGTCATTGGCACGCGCGCTTCCGATGACAACACATAGACGCCGATGAGGTCCGGATTGTTTATAATCGCGCTCTGTATAATTTGCTCGGCGCGCTCTTTATCGCCATAGGTTTCGAGTGACGGCAGTGTGCGCAACTTCGGGAAGTTTTGGTTCATCTCGGCGTCAAACCCGATCCGCCGTTCGAGGCTATCGCGCGACCTCATGCTTTCGGAGACGACCAGTACCGATCCTATAGACACTGAGCAAAACCTGCCAATTAGCGTCGCTGCGGTTGCGCCTGCAGCATGGTGGTCTGTCCCAACCCAATGTTCTTTCATAGTGGATTGGTTCGCGATGAATGGCAGTGCAGCCACGCCGCGTTCTTGCAGGCGGAAGATTGCGTCACGCACTTGCGGCGACTCAGGAGCCATGATTGCGACACCGGTGGTCTCCGTCGGGTCCAGTGTCGCCAGAAAAGCCGCAATGCTGTGGGGATCGTTTTCATCGATGTGTTCGACGTCGCACCACACGAGGTCTGATGCGAAGGTTTCGCGGGCTTCATCTATGTTGCGAATAATTTCTTCCAGAAAAAGATCTCCGGATCTGGGGAGGGCAAAGACAAACCGATAACGCTGGGACCGTGCAAGGTTGGCCGCTTGAATATTGCGCACGAAGCCAAGTTCTTGGATGGCTTCGTTTACGCGATCGACAGTGCGTTTCTTAACGCCTTCACGTCCATTTAGGACCCGATCCACTGTTGCGCGGCTAACGCCGGCAGCTTTTGCAAGATCTTTTGTCGTGGGCCTCAACATTATTTCTCTGGCGTTCATTGCTGCGAATTTCATCTTCTTATCAGACCTTTGCGATGTCTCAAATGCATCATTTTGAATTCCGCTCGCCGAGCGTTAGGGCGACTATAGGCATTTTTGAGGCACGTGCATCATAAATATCTTGCATTGACGCACGTGCCTCAATTAGCAATGTAGAGAGCGTGAGTCGTGGCGAGGAGCCATGGCCCGCCATAACTGGGAGGAGAAACCCTTATGAAAAAGAACCTATTCACTACGGCAGCAGTGGGTGCGATTGTCGCATCTGGTCTGGCGACTTCCGCAATGGCGGATGGCCATGCAACAGACCTGACCCTTTGCTGGGCCGCATGGGATCCTGCAAACTCTTTGATCGAGCTGAGCAAGGATTTCGAAGAACAATCCGGTCATACGATGAACTTCGAGTTCGTGCCATGGACCAGCTTTGCGGACCGGATGCTAAACGAGCTAAATTCGGGTGGGCAGTTGTGCGACCTGATGATCGGTGACAGCCAGTGGATCGGTGGTGGTGCTGAAAACGGCCACTACGTGAAGCTGAATGATTTCTTTGATGCCAATAAAATTAGCATGGGTGATTTCCTGCCCGCGACTGTGACGGGCTATGCCGAATGGCCAAAGAACACGCCGAACTACTACGCGTTGCCAGCTTATGCAGACGTTGTCGGCTGGACCTACCGCAAGGATTGGTTTGAACGCCCTGAGCTTCAAAAAGAATTCAAGGACACGTACGGCTATGCGCTGGCCGCGCCCGAGACACTTGAACAGCTCAAGGACATCGCCGCGTTCTTCCAGGGCCGCGATATTGATGGCACGACCGTTTACGGTGCCGCGATCTACACCGAGCGTGGCTCTGAGGGCATCACGATGGGTGTCACCAACGCGCTGTATAACTATGGCTTTGAGTACGAAAACCCTGAGAAGCCATATGAGCTGGACGGTTTTGTGAACTCCAAAGGGGCCGTTGCCGGTCTTGAGTTCTACAAGGACCTTTACGACGCTGGCACGCCTCCCGGTTCTTCCAACTGGTACATGGGCGAAAATATCGACGCCTACCGTTCCGGTCAGGTTGCGATGCAAATGAACTTTGCCTTCGTCTGGCCCGGTGTTGAAGCAGACGAAACCGTCGGCGGTGGCAATTCCGGCTACTTCCCGAACCCAGCAGGTCCAGCGGGCCAGTTCGCCCAACTAGGCGGTCAGGGTATTTCGGTTGTCGCGTATACGGAGAAGCAAGACGCGGCCTTGGAATACATCCAGTGGTTTGCGCAGCCTGAAATCCAGCAGCGCTGGTGGGATCTGGGCGGTGCATCTGCACTGCGCGCAGTCGTCGAAGCACCTGACTTCGCAACCAGCCAGCCCTATGCGCAAACGTTCCTTGATAGCATGGCGATCGTGAAAGACTTTTGGGCAGAACCTGCCTATGCGGACCTTCTGATCCCGATGCAGGAACGCATGCACAATTTCGTCATCGCTGGCGAAGGAACTGCCCAAGAAGCCCTTGACGGTTTGGTTCGTGATTGGACCGAAGTGTTTGAGGACGAAGGCAAGCTTTAACGGTCCTCCCTGTCGGACGGTCTTCCTGAGGGAACGTCGGACAACCGCCCCAGCCGGTCCGCGGATCGGCTGGGGCGCATTTCAATTTTTGTTTGCGCGGAATACGTGCCGCAACAAGGACACACACCATGACACTTTCCCCCATGGAGACAGCGGCGGCGAATACGCCTGACGGCATGGCCAAACGCATTCGCGGGCTGTCTGACCGGACAATCGCTTGGATATTCGTTGCACCCACGATCTTCCTGTTGCTTGCCGTCAACATCTTTCCTTTGATCTGGACGATCCGCCTGAGCTTTACCAATTTTCGGGTGAACCGTCCGAACAATGACGTGGAATGGGTGGGCCTGCGCAATTATGAACGCATTCTGACGGACCCTGACGTGTGGAACACCATGCAGGCTACCGCGCATTTCCTGATTTGGACGATCACGTTGCAGGTGCTGATCGGTTTCACGCTGGCCTACCTCATCAACAAGAAATTCAAAGGTAACGACATGTGGACGACGATCATCGTCTTCCCGATGATGTTGTCTCCCGCCGTTGTCGGCAACTTTTGGACGTTTCTGTATCAACCGCAGATCGGTCTGTTCAACCACGTGGTCGCGTTCTTTACAGGCGCTGATCCGGCGAGCTTTTCGATGATCGGGGATGTGCATCTCGCACCCTGGGCCATTGTGATTGCCGACACATGGATGTGGACGCCCTTTGTGATGCTGATCTGTTTGGCGGGTCTGCGCTCCATCCCCGACAGCATATATGAGGCCGCTGAATGTGACCGCGCATCCAAGTGGCGCCAGTTCTGGACCATCACGATCCCCATGGCGCTGCCGTTCCTGATGCTGGCCGTGCTCTTTCGTGGGATCGAGAATTTCAAAATGTTCGATCTGGTTGTGCAATTGACTGGGGGCGGACCGGGTAACACCACGACCCTGACGTCTATCGACCTCAAACGAGAAGCATTCGAGAAATGGCGCACTGGTTATTCGTCCGCCTACGCCGTGATCCTTTTCGTGACCGTCTTTGGCCTTGCGTCGATCTACGTCAAAGCCCTGAACAAGGTAAAAGAAAGATGAGTTTTTCAGTCACAGAGCCCACAAAGGGCACCAAGTGGTTTGCAGGCGTTTTCGTCGTCCTCTACGCGATCATTACGCTGGTTCCGCTGCTTTGGATCGTTGCCACAGGTTTTAAATCACCCGCTGATTCAATTGCCTACCCACCCGTTGTGGTGTTCGAACCCAGCTTAGAGGGCTACGTGAATCTGTTCACCGAACGCACCCGTGCGACGCCTGACATGCTTGAGGCCGCAGGCCCTGCCGAGACATGGTATGACCAGATCACACGCGAACGCGGAACGGTGATTTCTGGCCCATCGCGCTACGGTGAACGCTTCCTTAATTCCGTCATCATCGGGTTTGGGTCCACCTTTCTCTGCATGGTCTTGGGCACAATGGCCGCCTATGCGTTCAGCCGGTTCAAAGTCCCGCTGAAGGACGATCTGCTGTTCTTCATCCTGTCGACACGGATGATGCCACCTATCGCGGTTGCGATCCCGATCTTCCTGATGTTCCGCAATTTGGGGCTCAACGACACGCACCTCGGTATGATCCTGCTTTATACGGCAGTGAACCTGTCATTATCGGTCTGGTTGCTTAAAGGGTTCATCGACGAGATTCCGATTGAATATGAAGAAGCGGCTTTGATCGATGGCTACACCCGGTTTCAGGCGTTCTACAAAGTGGTCTTGCCACAGGCAGCCACGGGGATCGCGTCAACGGCCATCTTCTGTCTGATCTTTGCGTGGAACGAATATGCATTCGCTGTCTTGCTAACGTCTGGCACGGCGCAAACTGCACCCCCCTTCATCCCGACCATCATCGGCACCAGCGGCAAAGACTGGCCCGCGGTTGCGGCGGGAGCGACGATCTTCCTCGTGCCGGTCATGGTCTTCACCATCCTGCTTCGCAAACACCTTCTGCGCGGGATCACATTCGGAGCGGTTCGCAAATGATGAACATCATCAACGGTTTGCTGCGGCTGCGCCGCGGTCCTTGGGAAATGCTGGCAACGATCCTTATCGCGTTGGGGGTCATCATGTTGATGCAACCCTTCGCCATAGGGCTCTACAGCTATTCCTTCATTGTCACCCTTGTTGGCACGGTGATGTTCATCATCGTCAGCCATTTTCCGGAGTAGTCATGGCACAGATACGTATCGAAAATGTGCGCAAAGATTTCGGGTCGTTCAACGCGGTGAAATCTTCGACGTTCACAATTGAAGACGGTGAATTCTTCATGCTGCTCGGGCCCTCGGGCTGCGGTAAAACCACAACACTGCGAATGATGGCAGGGCTTGAATTGCCCACATCAGGCGAGATTTTTATCGACGGAGAAGAGGTGGGTCAAAAGCCCGCGTCGCAGCGCGATATCGCCTTCGTGTTTCAAATGTTTGCGCTTTACCCACATATGAACGTGGGCAAGAACATTAGCTACCCGCTGCTCTGTCAGGGTATGCCCAAGGCAGCTGTAAAGAAGAAAGTAGGCGAGATCGCCGAAATTCTAGGTATCACGGATATCTTGAACACACCAGTTGGCGGGTTGTCAGGCGGTGACCGTCAGCGCGTGGCATTGGGCCGTGCGATTGTGCGTGACCCTAAGGCGTTCTTTATGGACGAACCGCTTGGCGCGTTGGACGCGGAGTTTCGCGAACATATGTCCGAAGAATTGCGCGCGCTACATGACCGCATGAATGCAACGACAGTCTACGTGACCCACGATCAGCTTGAAGCAATGCAGATGGGCGACAAGATCGTGGTCATGAACCATGGCGTCGTGGAACAGTTTGGTGTGCCGCAGGATATCTACGACTGGCCTGCGACCAAATTTGTGGCGCAGTTTATTGGCTCACCGCCAATGAATTTCCTCGATTTCAACGGGATGATTGGCAAAGGCGGCAGTGAAGTCCGCTTGCATGAAACCACCATGAGCATTCCCAAGAGCATCGATGGCGCAAACGGCGCATTGTCGTTCGGGGTGCGTCCCGAACATGTGCGACTTGATGATGCCGCCTCCTATCGTGGGCGCGTCAAGGCCACAGAATATCTCGGAACGACACAGATCGTGACACTCGAAACCGCCAACGGTGACGTCAAGGCCCGCGTGGCAAGTTCTGACAAGATCACTGTCGGGGATCAAACGGGACTGATCTTTGATCCACGTACAATCACGTTGTTTGACGCTGAAACCGGCGCGGCACTTCGTTCGCAAGCCAACGAAGGAGTGCTGATCCATGGCTGAGGTGACACTGACAGGGATTTCCAAATCCTACGGCGCAGCGGTTGCGCTTGATGATGTAAGCTTGACCATTCCGGACGGCGGGTTTGTTGTCCTGCTTGGGCCGACGGGTGCGGGCAAGACGACAACCCTGCGCATGGTTTCAGGGCTGGACAAGCCTGATACAGGGACGGTGACCATTGGCGGGCGCGATGTTGCGTCCCTCACACCTGCCCAACGGGACGTTGCGATGGTGTTCCAGCAATACTCTCTCTATCCGCATTTGACAGTACGCCAGAACCTTGAGTTCCCGCTGAAATCACCAATCTTACAAACCCCGCAAGCGGAGATTGACCGCAAGGTCGGCGCTGTGGCCGAAGTTCTGCAAATCAGTCATAAGCTCGACAATAAGGCGACCGCATTGTCGGGTGGCGAAATGCAGCGCGTGTCCATCGGGCGCGCCTTGGTGCGTGAGCCGTCCGTCTACCTTATGGACGAACCGCTGAGTTCGCTGGATGCCAAACTGCGGTCCGATCTGCGCATCGAACTCAAGAGTATTCAGGCGGATTCTGGCGCGACCATGCTTTATGTCACCCACGATCAGACCGAAGCCATGACCATGGCGACCCATGTTGGCGTCCTTGACGGCGGCAAACTGGTGCAGTTCGGCAGCCCGCGCGACATCTACGAAAATCCGGTGAGCATTTATGCGGCCAGCCGTCTGGGCCAACCCCGCATCAATATACTGCCATCAGATGTCTTTGGTGGCGCGCCCAAAAACGCGACACACATTGGGTTGCGGCCAGAGCAAATCTTACAAGGCGAGGGCGAAGACAGTTTCGTGCAGCGCGTCGAACATTTGGGCGACCAGACCCGTTTGCATCTGTCGTTCAAATCGCATGACCTGATCACAGTGACGGACGCGCATACGACCCTGAAAGAAGGCGACATCATCCAGATCCGCCCGGACAATGCATTCTATTTTGACGCCTCTGGCGCCCGAGTATCCTAGGAGAAACACCATGAAACAGTTTATCAATGCCAAACAGGACATGGTGACCGAAGCGATTGACGGCACGATTGCCGCATCGGGTGGATCATTGACGCGTCTGGACGGATATCCGCATATCCGCGTCGTGGTGCGAGCTGATTGGGACAAGTCAAAGGTCGCTTTGGTGTCGGGCGGTGGATCTGGTCATGAACCGGCCCATGCAGGTTTTGTCGGGAGCGGCATGTTGACGGCGGCAGTCTGTGGGGACGTGTTTGCGTCACCGTCCGTGGACGCTGTCTTGGCCGCGATTTTAGCCGTAACAGGCCCTGCGGGATGTTTGCTGATTGTGAAGAATTACACAGGTGACCGTCTGAATTTTGGCCTTGCGGCGGAACGCGCCCGCGCGTTTGGACACAAGGTCAGCGTTGTGATCGTGGACGATGATGTTGCCCTACCGGATCTGCCTCAAGCACGCGGGCTTGCGGGCACGCTGTTCGTTCACAAGATCGCGGGTGCAATGGCTGAGAGCGGGGCCAACCTTGAGGCATGTACAATTGCGGCCAATCGGGTGATTGCCTCGACACGCAGCATCGGGCTGTCGCTCGACACATGTTCGGTGCCTGGTTCGTTGAAAGAAGACCGCATTCCACCGGGCATGGCCGAACTTGGACTTGGTATTCACGGCGAAGCGGGCGTGGAACAAGTCGCATCAGCGGGGGCAGTCGATGCCATCGCCAAGGTCACAGAAAAGCTGAGCGCCCAGATGCCAAAGACGCCCCATGTGGTGTTGATCAACAATCTTGGCGGTGCGTCCTGTTTGGAAATGGCCATTCTCACGGACAGTCTTTTGTCGTCTGATTTTGGCCAGCACATTCGTTTGGTTGTGGGGCCAAGTGCGATGATGACCGCGCTTGATATGCACGGGTTCTCGATTTCGGTTTGCGAGCTTGCGGACGGCGACGAAGCGGTTTTGAAGGAACCGGCCAATGTGCTTGCGTGGCCCGGGTGCCGCGCTGTCGCGAAGCCTGTCGTTCTACCGCTGCCGGACGGTTTGACGCCAATCCGTGCGCCTGCATCTGCACATGAGCCAACGAGGGCTTTTTTGACGAACTGCTGTGACGTGCTGATCGCGGCCGAGGGCGATTTGAACCTGCTCGATGCAAAATCTGGGGACGGTGACACGGGGTCTACATTGGCGGGCGCCTCACGGGCGTTGATCGACGCGATGGATACGCTGCCTTTGGCGGATCATACTCAGCTTTACCGTGCCATCGGGTTGGAGCTGAGCCAGACGATGGGCGGATCCTCAGGGGTGTTGCTTGCTATTTTCTTTGCGGCAGCAGGGGATGCATCATCGTCAGGCAAAACCATGCAGGAGGCATTGATTGCTGGCCTTAACCGGATGCGTCAAATCGGTGGGGCCAATCCGGGTGATCGGACAATGGTTGACGCGTTGCTCCCCGCTTTGGAGGCTCTGAAGGATGGTTTGCCAGCGGCTGCGACGGCAGCGCGCAAGGGGGCGGAATACACGGCAACGCTAACGTCCGCAAAGGCAGGTCGTGCAAGTTATATCAACGCCGAACAGCTTGACGGACACATCGATCCGGGCGCAGAAGCCGTCGCGCGGTTGTTTGAACATTTGGCCAGCTGACATGCCTCAGGCATCCTTAAGTGACTACCTTGCCCGCAATGCGGGCGAGGTAGCACTCGCCGATTTGATCGAACGCATCGCGAGCGCGTGCTGGACCGTATCCAAGCTGGTCAGCGCAAGTGCGCTAGAAGATAATCAAGGATCTACCGACGAGATCAATCCGCAAGGAGAGGTGCAAAAGCCACTCGATATCTTGGCCAATGAGGTGTTCCTTCGGTCTTGCCACGCCAATACAAACCTGTCGGCTTTGATTTCCGAAGAAGTGGAAGAGATAGTCTGGCTTAACCCTGCGCGAGCTGGGGCGTTTGTCTTGGCTTACGATCCGTTGGATGGGTCCTCAAATTTGGATGTAGATCTGTCCGTTGGGTCGATCTTCGCTGTGTCGAAGTTGCGCAATGACAGCCCAATCGACGTGCTGCCAAACGGACGCGGTTTATTATGTTCAGGTTATGCCATCTATGGTCCATCCACGATGCTGGTTCTTACATTCGGTGATCAGGTAGATGGTTTCACCCTTGACGAAAGCACCGATAGCTTCGTTTTGACCCATCCGAACATGACGGTCCCGCAGCAGGCCTGCGAATTTGCGATCAATGTCTCGCGTCAGCGCCATTGGGATGAGACAATCCAATCTTACGTTGGTGATTGCTTGAGAGGGCCAGGCGGCCCCCGCCAAAAAGCGTTCAATATGCGTTGGACCGCATCTATGGTGGCTGACGTGCACCGCATCCTCGTACGTGGTGGCGTTTTTTTGTACCCGGTCGACGCGGATAACCAAGCCGCTGGTGGTAAGCTGCGCCTGTTGTACGAAGCCATGCCTATGGCAATGATTGTCGAGGCCGCAGGTGGCGGTGCAACGGACGGCCGCATCCCAATACTGGATGTTTCGGCGACGACGCCCCATCAACGAACCTCTGTCATTCTTGGCGCGCGCGAAGAAATTGACCTTATCCTCGCCGCCTATTCCTGATCAAATCTAGGACTCCAAAACATGGCTCTCGTTTCGCTAAAACAATTGATGGATGATGCCTGTCTGCATGGCTATGCCATTCCCGCCTTCAACGTGAACAATATGGAGCAGATGCTGGCGATTATGGGGGCAGCAGATGCCACCGACAGCCCTGTGATCATGCAAGCCAGTCGAGGCGCGCGCGCCTTTGCCAATGACATTGTTCTGTCCCATCTCATCAAAGCAGCGATCGCGCTTTATCCTCATGTCCCTGTTTGCATGCATCAAGACCATGGAAATTCGCCGGCAACATGTATGTCTGCTATCGCCAACGGATTCAGTTCTGTGATGATGGATGGATCATTGTCTGAGGATGGCAAGACGCCGACAACCTTTGATGAAAATGTGGCTGTAACTGCAAAAGTCGTTGAAATGGCGCATCTTGTTGGTGTTTCCGTTGAAGGTGAAATCGGGCATCTTGGCAGCCTTGAAACAGGGCGTGGGGAGGCCGAGGACGGTCACGGATTTGACGGTGTTCTTTCCAAAGATATGTTGCTGACTGACCCCGAGGAGGCCGCGCAATTTGTCAAACTCACAAAGGTGGATGCATTGGCTGTCGCGATTGGAACGTCGCACGGTGCCTACAAGTTTACGCGAAAGCCTGACGGGGATATTCTTGCCATTGACCGGCTAAAGAAAATCCATGATCTCATACCTGATGTGCCACTCGTGATGCACGGCGCGTCCTCTGTTCCAGAGGAACTACAGCAGATTATCAATGCGCATGGTGGGGACATTAAGCCGACGTGGGGTGTACCCGTAGAAGAGATACAACAAGGCATCAAATTTGGTGTCCGCAAGGTTAACGTGGATACCGATTTGCGTATGGCGATGACGGGTGCGATCCGAAAGGTGCTAACAGGCAACCCCGCTGAGTTTGATCCTCGTAAGTATCTTGCCCCCTCTATCGCGGCCATGAGGTCGATTTGTGAGCAACGTTATGAAAGCTTTGGCGCAGCGGGACGCGGCAGCGCAATCAAAGCGCTCGGCTTACCCGAGATAGTCAAAGCACATTACCAGCACCATGCTTCGCAAATGAGTGCGGCGCTCTAGTTCGCGATACCGTCGATTTTAGCCTCATGTTGAAATTGACAAGCTGACCTTGGCGAAGCCTCAGCAAACGGCAACAAAGTCCGCGACCCAGCCATTCCCATTTCTGAAATGCCGCACGATGCACGAACGCCAGCAATGACGGGCCGCACCGCAGCATGCCTAACGACCGGCCAAGGTCCGCAATGGGCCGCAACTAATTGGAGAGGTTCAAGGAGCCGGAAAACGACCTGAATTCTGGGGATCGTGTGTCGACAGCCAAATAATGGTATCAACGGTAGTCCGGCGAAACCGCGACAGGTTCTGCACCACCTCGTCGAACGACGCAGGGCGCGTCGGGTTCGTTCCAGTGAAAGAGCGTGATATGCCACAGGCCC
>CAYGQQ010000020.1:0-41069 GCA_964352105.1 uncultured Rhodobacterales bacterium
ACGCGCTTATGAGTGTGATGCCTTGACCGCCTACAAGTGCCCGCCGCTTTGTGCGGTCTTGCCCAGCAGCACAGAGGAAGTCGCGGCGGTCTTGAAGATTTGCCACGAGGAAGGCGTGCCCGTGGTCCCGCGCGGCTCCGGCACCTCATTGGCGGGCGGGGCCTTGCCCACAGCCGATTGCGTGATTTTGGGCGTGGCGCGTCTGGCAGATGTGCTGGAGACAAACTACGACGACCGCTATATCCGCGTGCAGACCGGCCGTACCAATCTCAGCGTCACGGGTGCTGTGGAAGCCGATGATTTCTTCTACGCACCGGACCCATCCTCGCAGCTGGCTTGTGCAATCGCGGGCAATATCGCGATGAATTCCGGCGGCGCGCATTGTTTGAAATACGGCGTGACCACGAACAACCTTCTGGGCGTCAAGATGGTTTTGATGGACGGCACCATCGTGGAGATCGGCGGCGGGCATCTGGACGCGCCGGGCTATGATCTGCTGGGCCTGATCTGCGGCTCTGAAGGGCAGATGGGCGTCGTGACCGAGGCCACGTTGCGGATTTTGCGCAAGCCCGAAGGTGCACGGCCCGTGTTGATGGCGTTTAACGACAATGAGGTCGCTGGTGCCTGTGTGGCCGACATCATCAAAGCGGGCGTTCTGCCGGTGGCGATCGAGTTCATGGACCGGCTCTGTATTGAAACATCGGAGAATTTTGCCAATGCGGGCTATCCCGATTGCGAGGCCTTGCTGATCGTCGAAGTAGAGGGCTCCGACGCGGAAATTGACGAACAACTGGGCGTCATCATGCAGATCGCGCGCAAACATGATCCCGTCGAGCTGCGCGAAAGCACATCGGCGGAGGAAAGCGCCAAGATCTGGCTGGGCCGAAAATCGGCCTTTGGCGCAATAGGCCAGATCAGCGACTATATGTGCCTGGACGGCACGATCCCTGTGTCCTCCCTGGCGATGGTTTTGCGCCGGATCGGTGAGTTGTCGGAAGAATACGGGCTGCGCGTCGGCAATGTGTTTCACGCGGGCGACGGCAATATGCACCCGCTGATCCTGTTTGATGCCAACAAGGAAGGCGATCTTGAGCTGTGCGAGGCGATGGGGGCCGACATCTTGCGCCTTTGCGTCGAGGCAGGCGGCTGTCTGACGGGCGAGCATGGCGTGGGCATCGAAAAGCGCGATCTGATGTATGACCAGTTTGAACCTCAGGATCTGGAGCTGCAAATGAAGATCAAGGATGTGTTTGATCCCAAATGGTTGCTGAACCCCGCAAAAGTATTTCCGCTTTCGGCCTCTGAGGGACGTCGCGGCTGAATTTGAGGCTGGGACCTGAGTATTTTTGGCAAGAAGAAGCCGGTAGCTTGAAAGTGAGACAGTGATACTGACACCTGAGACAGAAACTGAGTTGGCAGAGATGATTTCCGACGCGAAAGAGCCTCTTGCGGTGCGGGGAGGCGGCACGCGGGGCATGGCGTTGACAGGAGATGTTTTGAGCACCGGGGAGTTGTCGGGGATTACTTTGTATGAGCCGGGCGCATTGACGCTGGTTGCCCGCGCAGGCACGCCGGTTGCCGAGATTGCGGCAGCACTGGCGCAGGAGAACCAGCGTTTGCCTTTTGAACCGATGGATTTTCGCCCTGTTTTGGGAACCAAAGGCACCCCCACGATTGGTGGTGTCGTTGCGGGCAATAATTCTGGCCCACGCCGCATTCAGGCAGGCGCGTGCCGTGACAGTCTGATTGGTGTGCGCTTTGTCGATGGCACGGGCACGGTGATCAAGAACGGTGGCCGGGTGATGAAAAATGTCACGGGCTATGATCTGGTCAAGCTGATGGCAGGATCTTTCGGCACATTGGGGGTCCTGAGCGAGGTGTCGTTCAAAGTGCTGCCCGGTGTGGCGCAGGTAGCAACATTGTCATTTGAGGGCTTGAGCGTTGCGCAAGCGGTGGCGGCGATGTCGGCGGCACTGGGTTCGCCCTATGAAGTGTCTGGTGCTGCGCATGATCCGCAGACGCAGAAGACATCCTTGCGGCTGGAGGGGTTCGAGGCCTCTGTCGCGTATCGTGCAGAGGCCTTGGTGCAGGAGCTTTCCAAATTTGGAACGGCGTCTATTGATACCGAGGCGGCGGTAGCGCATTGGGCCGCGATCCGGGATCTGGCTGATTTTTCGGATAAACCCGGCGATATCTGGCGTATTTCGGTCAAACCTTCGGACGGGCCGCGTGTTGCCGAGGCGTTGGAGAGTTTCAGGCTTCAAATGGATTGGGGTGGGGGGCTGATTTGGGTGTGTGCACCTGAAGGCAGCGATATTCGCGCCCGGATTGCAGACATCCCCGGTCACGCGACACGTATCCGCGGGGCGGGCTCTGGTCCGGTATTTCATCCTGAACCACCCGGGGTTGCGGCGCTGTCCGCGGGAATCCGGGTGAAATTCGACCCGCGCGGTATCTTGAACACTGGCTTGATGGGAGCGGCGCATGCAAACGACATTCACGCCTGAACAGCTTAAAGACCCGGCCACGCAGCGCTCCAACGAGATCTTGCGCACCTGCGTGCATTGCGGCTTCTGCACGGCAACCTGCCCGACATATCAAGTGCTTGGCGATGAACTGGACAGCCCGCGCGGACGTATCTACCTGATCAAGGATATGCTGGAAAACGCGCGCAAGCCTGACGAGAAGACGGTGAAACATATTGACCGCTGCCTGTCCTGCCTGGCCTGCATGAGTACCTGTCCGTCGGGTGTGCATTACATGCATCTGGTCGATCACGCCCGAGACTATATTGAACAGCATTATGACCGCCCCTGGTCGGATCGGGCGCTGCGCTGGGCCCTTGCGCAGATATTGCCCTATCCCACGCGGTTTCGACTGGCGCTTCTTGGGGCAAAGTTTGGCAGGCCATTTGCGTTTCTGATGCCCGATGCGCGGCTAAAAGCGATGCTGCAAATGGCACCGAAGAATATCCCGCCTGTGTCGCGCAATGATGACCCGCAAAGTTTCGAGGCCGAAGCGCCGAAAAAGATGCGGGTGGCTTTAATGACGGGCTGTGCGCAAAAGGCGCTCAACACCGATATCAATGATGCCACGATCCGGCTTTTGACCCGACTCGGGGCCGAGGTAGTGGTGGCAGAGGGCGCGGGTTGCTGCGGGGCGCTGACCCACCATATGGGCAAGACCAAGGACAGCCATGCGACGGCCGCAAAAAACATTGAGGCCTGGTCGAAGGAGATCGAGAACGGTCTGGATGCTATCGTTATTAATACCTCCGGCTGTGGTACGACCGTCAAGGATTATGGCCATATGTTCAAAGGCCAACCACTTGAAGAGAAAGCGAAAAAAATTGCATCCCTCGCAAAAGATGTCACCGAAGTTTTGATGGAGCTGGACCTGCCGGAGGGGGCGCAGAAGGGACTGAACGTGGCCTATCACGCGGCATGTTCGCTGCAACATGGCCAACAGATCAAGACCCATCCGAAGACGCTTCTCAAACGCGCAGGTTTTACCGTGTTGGAGCCAGCGGATGCACATTTGTGTTGTGGCTCGGCGGGGACGTATAACCTGATGCAGCCGGAGATTTCGCAGCAATTAAAGACCCGTAAGGTGCAAACCCTGGAGGCGAAGAATCCAGATATCATCGCGGCGGGCAATATTGGCTGCATGATGCAGATAGGCTCTGGGACCGACGTGCCCATCGTTCACACGGTGGAGCTTCTGGACTGGGCGACGGGCGGGCCAAAGCCGCCTGCGTTGGATGATGCACCGCGCGAGCTGGCTATTCCGATGTTGCGATAGCGACACGGCGCGCGCACTCTGACCGCCAAGCCCTATTTTCGCCGTATGTTTCCGCTACAACTGGGACTTCACATGTCTCAGGGGTGAAATGGCGCGGGTTTTCAGAACTGTTTTGGCAGCGGGCATGGTGTGTCTGGCGGGATTTGGCACGAAAGCTGAAATTCTGTTTGAGAACACGACCACAAAGCTGCAATCGCTGGACACGTTGGACGAAACCCGCAGCTGGCGCGGTGTTGGACGCATTAATCTCGGAAATTCAGGGTTTTGCACGGGGACGTTGATCTCTCCTGATCTGGTTTTGACCGCCGCGCATTGTTTTTTCAACCGCGTCAATGGCAAACCAATAGACCCAAACAAGATCGAATTTCTGGCGGGGCTCAGATCTGGGCGCGCCGCTGCCTATCGCAACGCACGGCGCATTGTGATCCACCCGGACTACACCCATGACGCTGAGAAATCCTACGAACGTTTCTCGTCTGATCTGGCATTGATCGAGCTGGATCGCCCGATCCGCAACGCGTCCATCAAGCCGTTCAAGACCACGATTGAGGGGTATTTTGGCCAGGAAGTGCAGGTCGTGTCTTACGCCAAAGACCGCGAAGAAGCGCCGTCGATCCAGAAAACCTGCCATGTGATTGCCAAGGAAACCTCCATCTTCGTGACGTCATGTGACGTTGATTTCGGTGCCTCAGGTGCACCGGTTTTTGTCTATGAAAACGGCCAGCCCCGCGTGATGTCGGTTGTCTCCGCCAAAGCAGAGTGGGAGCACCGCAAAGTTGCCATCGCCGCGGGTCTCGACGACCAGCTGTCTACGCTACTGGGCCTTCTTGACGCGGAAGACGGTGTGTTCCTTCGCAAACAGGCAAAGCCCAGAAAACTGACCCTTGGCCAATCCCGCTCGCAAACGGGCGCGCTGTTTCTCAAGCCTTGAAAGCGCTGTTTTCGAGGTCTTGAAACCCCAAAAACCCTTCCCACATAATTTGTATTCGGATGCCAATTCTGGGTCCGAAGACTTGAAAACGCGGTTTGTCCCATAGGGAAAGCTGCACCACACGTACATTGCTTAAACGAAGGATGAAACACATGCGTGCTTATGATTTTGCCCCCCTCTACCGTGCAACTGTCGGCTTTGACCGGGTTGCGGATTTGATGGATCGGGTTTTGACGTCTGAGGTGAACACCTCCACCTATCCTCCTTATAATATTGAGAAAACGGGCGAAGACAGCTACCGGATTTCTGTCGCCGTTGCGGGGTTTTCGGATGCCGATCTGAATGTCGAACAGCGCGAGAACGCACTGATCATTGCGGCGTCGAAAGCGGACAATGGGGCTGACAAAACCTACCTGCATCGCGGCATCGCCACCCGCGCGTTCGAGAAACGCTTCCACCTTGCCGATCACGTTCGTGTCTCCGGCGCGGAGCATATCGATGGCATGCTCCACATTGACCTCGTGCGCGAGGTTCCCGAAGCGCTGAAGCCCCGTCAGATCGAAATCTCAAAGGGTGCGAATGCGACGAAGAAACTGACCAAGAAAGCGGCCACGGTTGACGCTTAACTGGTCCTGACCTGATCCACGCGGCCTCCGGATTTCCGGGGGCCGTTTTGCTTTAATGTGAACGTTTTATGAAGTTTTGCCCCGTTCAGCCGCGCAACCTCTTGCGTCCCGGCAAAACCCGCGCCACCATATGTAGCAACAGATAAAGGAGCCGCAATTGACATTCAGTGCCTTGAACCCGCCAGACGCGGGTGACCCGGATCATGAGCTGCTGCTCGAGTTCCCCGACAACAGGCTTCTGATTGACCTCTGCGGCGAATTTGACAAGCATCTCGCGCAGTTAGAGCAAATTCTTGGCATCCAGATCCTGCGCCGGGGCAATCAACTTGCCATCATCGGCGAGGCCAGGACTGAGGGCGCGCGCGTTCTCAATGCGCTCTATGCCCGCTTGGAATCGGGGCGGGACGTAACGCCCGCGGACATCGACGCAGAGATTCGCATGCGTGGCTCGGACAAGGATACCGGATCGCGCGATGGCGATCAGATCGAGATGTTCAAAGGCGGCAATGTCGAGATCAAGACCCGCAAGAAAACCGTTGAGCCGCGTACGCAGGCGCAAAAGGACTATGTCACCGCGCTCTTTAAAAACGAGCTGGGCTTTGGCATCGGTCCTGCGGGCACCGGCAAGACCTATCTTGCGGTTGCCGTTGGTGTGTCGATGTTTCTGACGGGCAAAGTCGACCGCATCATCCTGTCGCGCCCTGCTGTGGAAGCCGGCGAACGGTTGGGCTTTCTGCCGGGCGATATGAAGGACAAGGTCGACCCGTATATGCAGCCGCTTTACGATGCGCTGAATGATTTTCTGCCCGGCAAACAAGCCGCCAAACTGATCGAGGAAAAGCGTATTGAAATTGCGCCCTTGGCGTTCATGCGCGGCCGGACATTGTCCAATGCGTTTGTGGTTCTCGACGAGGCGCAAAATGCCACAACCATGCAGATGAAGATGTTCCTGACCCGTCTGGGGGAGGGCTCGCGCATGGTGATAACGGGCGACCGGTCGCAGGTCGATCTGCCGCGCGGGGTCAAGTCGGGGCTGCGCGATGCCGAAGATCTGATCAAGGGGGTCAAGGGCGTGAGCTTCAGCTATTTCACCTCGAAAGACGTGGTTCGCCATCCGCTGGTGGCCCGGATCATTGAGGCCTATGAGGCCGCAGAGGCAAATCCTAAAAGCTGATTTCCTGTGTCATTTCAGAGACTTTTCGCAGGATGCTCATTGCGGCCAGCGCTGATGTGCGCGGTGCGTTTGGCAATCCAACCCCGGTGACGGAAAACCGCATCGTGCCGAATGCGCCACGCGCGCCGATCTTGTGGGTGTTGGCCACAGAACGCGGGTCAGCGACGAGCCGCACTTCGGTGGCGTCAAAGCCGATCCCGGCCAGCGCCACGGCGGCCGCGACATTGGCGTTCTTGGGGTAAAGCAGCGCGGCTTCTCGTGCGGAACCTTCGAAATGCGTAAACGGCTCGTCGAGGTTTTCCAGATCCACCATATCTTCCGCCCGCGACCCCAGCCAGGCCTGCGGCGGTTTACGACCTGAATAGGTGACCCGGTCCAACTTGCCCATCTTGGCGGAGGCAAGCATATCCAAGGCCCCGATTGCGCCTGTCGCCAAATGCAGTCTGGTTTTGCCCGCTTGGGCGGCGGCATGCAATTGATCTGCGATGTCGTCATCGGCCAAAGCGCCAATGGACGCAGTCAGAAGCGGGATGCCTGCGGCCAGAACGGCGGGGCCGTGCTGGCTGAGCGCCTGGTGACCCGCACAATCAATGATCAGATCGACGGGCACCTCCAACGCAGACAGAACCACAGGAACCCCCGGAATAGCGGCCTTTGCGGCGTTTTCACGGCCTGCGCGCGCCATGACCATCGCCAGAACACCGCCCTGCGCGGCAAGATTTGCCGCCACATAGGACGCCATCGCGCCATGGCCGATCAGGCCAATTTTCAAGATTCCCCCGTTCATTTCAAAACCCTATCCGCTGACCTTCCAACGCAAAAGCACAAAAGCACGCGCAGCATCCAGACCCTGTAGACAAAAAAAGACCCTGCCGGGAGAGAGCAGGGCCTTTTCAGGGGTCTTGGGAGGAGACCTTGGGGGGTATTGCTTAGTTTACGTGACGCTCAGCCGCGGAGTCGTTGCCCAGTGCGAAGAAGGCTTGTGCCGACACAACCGCGCTGCGTGTTACGTCGTTCAGGTCTTCGACAACAACTTGCTCAGCAGGGCTGTCGTTGTAGGCAGCAATCGCGGCCTTCGCGGCGGCTGTTTCGCCGATGGAAGTTTCGCCAACGATACGCTCAGCGGCAGAGTCGTTGCCCAGTGCGAAGAAGGCTTTGGCGTCGGAGACGTCTGCGAAGGCAGGGGCAGTCAGAGACAGGGCGACGGCTGTAGTTGCGATGATGTTTTTCATTTTATTACTCCAATTTTTCAATGTGTTGCCCGTTTAGGGCGTTGTGTGTTTTGGGCTGTTTGCCCGTTTGATGAAATGAATATGGAGCATGTCTCAGCGTTTCTCAATGCGCAAAAATACGAAAATATGCCATTTTTGGTGCAAATATGCACATATTAAATTCCCCAAATGCGCAACCGATCACGGGCGCGTGAGAATGGGCTCACATCGCGTGATCCAGCGTCATTTCGGCGGTGATCCCAGCGCATAGTCGCACGCGGGTTACACTTGCAGCGCGCCTGATTTGCTGGCAGGTCCGGGCTATGGTGCACATTGACCTCCTGCTAGAAGACGACCGCTGGGCGAAAGCTGGGCTGGAAGAGCTTGCGCAAGTAGCTTGCGAGGCGACGCTCGCGCATCTGAACTTAAACGGTGGCTTTGAAATCTCGGTTCTCGGCTGTGACGACGCGCGGATATCAGGGCTAAATGCGGAATTTCGGGACAAACCGACCCCCACCAATGTCCTGTCCTGGCCGTCGGAGGATCGCGCCCCCATGCAGCCGGGCCAAGCGCCAGACTTGCCCGACCCAAGCGACCCGGCGCAGTTGGAACTGGGTGATATCGCAATAGCCTATGAAACCTGCGCGGCGGAAGCGGGCGCAGCAGGCAAACCGCTGCAAGACCATGTTCGTCATCTCATGATACATGGCACGCTACATTTGCTGGGATATGATCACATAAATGACGCAGATGCCGGATTGATGGAAAGCACGGAAATTGCGATACTTGCAAATATAGGCCTTGCTAACCCATATAGTTGATAAGGGGTCTCAGGACCGCGAGGCTCTGGTGATATTGGAAAAGGATCGATGGGCGACAATTCAGACGGCTCGTCTAGCGCAGCGCAAAGCGCGCATGACATTGTAAACACTTCGAACGGGCCTGTGCCCAGCGGAGAAGACGACAAACCGGGATTTTTCAGGCGGCTTGTCTCTGCGATGAACCCAAATGAAAACGAGGAGGGCGAAAGTGGCTCTTCCGGCACTTCGCCGCAGCTGACAGCTGTGGGGCTTGGCAATCTGCTGATCAAGCGGGTTGAGGACGTGGCCATTCCGCGCGCCGACATTGTTGCGATCTCTAGCGCGTCCGATCTTGATGCGCTGCTGACGGTGTTTCGCGACAGCGGGTTGACCCGGTTGCCGGTTTTTGATGACACGCTCGATACGCCTACAGGGATGCTGCATTTGAAGGACCTTGCGCTCAAGCACGGCTTCAATGGCAAGGCGCGCAAGTTCGATCTGCGCCCGATGGTGCGCCCGGTACTGTTCGTGCCACCCTCGATGCCTATCGGGGTCTTGTTGCAGAAAATGCAATCGGAGCGGCGGCATATGGCGCTGGTGATCGACGAATATGGTGGTGTTGACGGGTTGGTCACGCTGGAAGACCTGATTGAAGAGGTTCTGGGCGAGATCGAGGACGAGCACGACATCGAAGAGGCCGACCTGTGGAAGAAGGAAAAGCCCGGCTGCTATCTCGTACAAGCAAAAACCCCGCTGGATGAGTTCGAGGCGGAAATAGGCCAGCGCCTTTCAGATGATGAAATGGACGAAGAGATCGACACTCTTGGCGGTCTGGTCTTCATGCTCTCGGGCCGTATCCCCGCGCGCGGCGAGGTCGTCGAAAGCCCTTCGGGTGCTGAGTTCGAGGTGATCGACGCTGACCCCCGCCGCATCAAGCGGATGCGTGTCTTTGTGCCTGCATCACCCTCCGACTAGCCGATGAGCAGGCCACGTCTATGGGCCGTTCTGGCCGGGATCGTGGCCGCTGCCGGTCAGGCACCGGTCGGGCTGTGGTGGCTGTCGCTGCTTGGGCTGGTCGGAATTTTCTACCTGTTTTCTCGCACTCAGACCTCGCGCGCTGCGGCCTGGCTGGGCTGGTGCGCAGGTTTTGGGTATTTCGCAGCGACCCTTTTCTGGATCGTGGAGCCGTTTTTGGTCGACGCCAAACGTTATGGTTGGCTGGCCCCCTTTGCGCTTGTTGCCTTAACCGGCGGCTTGGCAATCCTTTGGGCCGGGGCTTCCTGGCTGGCCTTCCGACTTAGAACAGGCGTGCTGGGATTTGCAGCCCTTTGGGCAGGGGCAGAGGCCTTGCGCGCGGTTCTGTTCACCGGATTTCCGTGGGGCTTAATCGGCTATGGCTGGCTCGATAGCCCGGTGGCACAGCTTGCGGCCTTTATCGGACCGCATGGTCTGACGGTGCTGATGCTAACCGCAGCAGCCTTGCCGTCGGCCCTGTCATTTCGAAACGGAACCCTCGCGGCGATCGGATTGGTCGGACTGTGCTGGGCCGCAGGCGTCCTTCAGATCCGCGAGGTGCAGAGCACCGACAAGACTGTCAGACTGGTGCAGCCAAATGCCGCCCAAGAGCAGAAATGGGACCCCGCAATGGTGCCGGTCTTTCTGGAGCGTCAATTGGCCCTGACGGCGGCGCAAAGTGAGGTGCGTCCCGATCTGGTGATCTGGCCCGAGACCTCGATTGCGTCCCGGGTGACCCGCTCGGCCGAAACCTTCAAGCGCGTGGCGAAGGCCTCAGGCGGTGCACCCGCGATTGTCGGCGCAAACTCCGCCGTGGGCGTGCAGTTTTTCAACTCCGCCATTGTGTTGGACGGCGAGGGGGAGATTGCCGCGCGTTATTTCAAACATCACCTCGTGCCTTTCGGCGAATACGTCCCCTTCGGCAATTTCCTGTCGCAGTTCGGTATTCGCGGGCTTGCGGCGCGCGACGGGGCGGGCTTTTCCGCAGGTCCGGGGCCGAAGGTCATCGACGTTCCCGGGATTGGCACTGTCCTGCCGCTGATCTGTTATGAGCTGATCTTTCCGCGTAATTTCCGCGGCATCCCGCGTGCGGATATGATCGTGCAGATCACCAATGATGCGTGGTTCGGCAAGATATCCGGTCCCTACCAGCATCTGGCACAAGCGCGGATGCGGGCAATTGAGCAGGGCCTTCCTTTGATAAGGGTTGCCAATACAGGCGTTTCGGCGGTGATCGGACCACAAGGCGGGGTTCTGGCACATATACCATTGGGGCAGGCGGGTTTTAAGGATGCGCCGATCCCCGCACCGGCAGACGCAACGCTCTACGCCAAGACCGGCGACTGGCCTGCGTTGATCATCATCGCGCTGTTGCTAATTTGGACACGCAGCGTTCGCAGACCTGTTGAGAGTTGACGTAGGCATCTGCGCCAGATAGGCCGTGCCGAACAATCCACCATCCCAACGGCTTCCTGACGGGGTGTAGTCACATTAATCGGAGCACGTCTCACATGGCACGCCAAAATTACCAGTTCACTTCTGAATCAGTATCGGAAGGTCACCCAGATAAAGTTTGCGACCGCATTTCAGATGCCGTTTTGGACGCATTTCTCCTTGAAGAGCCTGAGGCGCGTGTCGCCGCAGAGACATTTGCAACCACCAACCGGGTTGTCATCGGTGGAGAGGTAGGCCTGAGCGATCAGGACAAGTTGAAAGACTATATGGGCCGGATCGACCAGATCGCCCGCGATTGCATCAAAGATATCGGCTACGAGCAGGACAAATTCCATTGGAAGACGGTCGAAGTGACCAACCTGCTGCACGAACAATCCGCGCATATCGCGCAAGGTGTCGATGCCTCCAACGACAAGGACGAGGGGGCCGGCGATCAGGGGATCATGTTCGGCTTTGCCTGTGACGAGACGCCAGAGCTGATGCCCGCGCCAATTCACTATGCACATGCGATCCTGCGCCGCCTTGCCGAAGTGCGCAAAAACGGCGCGGAGCCAACGCTTGGCCCGGACGCGAAATCCCAGCTGACCGTTGAATATGTTGATGGCAAGCCTGTGGGCGTGTCCTCCGTCGTGCTGTCTACCCAGCATCTTGATGCCAACATGACCAGCGCCGATGTGCGCGCCGTGGTGGAGCCCTATATTACCGAAGTGTTGCCACAGGGCTGGCTGTCGCCGAAAACCGAATGGTGGGTGAACCCAACGGGCAAGTTCGTGATCGGTGGACCCGATGGCGATGCGGGCCTGACAGGGCGCAAGATCATCGTTGATACCTATGGCGGGGCCGCTCCGCATGGTGGTGGTGCATTCTCCGGCAAAGACCCAACCAAGGTTGACCGCTCTGCCGCCTACGCTGCGCGCTATCTGGCGAAAAACGTCGTGGCCTCCGGCGTAGCGAAACGCTGCACGATCCAGTTGTCTTATGCGATCGGCGTCGCCAAGCCTTTGTCGATCTATTGCGACACGCACCAAACCGGTGAGGTCGAGGACGCGGCGATTGAAAAAGCGGTTGCGGGTCTGATCGATCTGACCCCGCGCGGCATTCGCGAAGCGCTGGGCATGAACCGCCCGATCTATGCGCGCACCGCAGCTTATGGCCACTTTGGACGCGCACCAGACGACGATGGTGGCTTCTCCTGGGAACGCCGCGATTTGGTTGACGCGTTGAAAAAGGCGCTCTGAGCAGGCATGCCCGAAAAGAAGCCCGGCAAGTCACCGCTGGACCGTCATCCGTCAGGCGCGCCTTGGCGCAACTTCTACGGGCGGTTCAAAGGCCATACACTCAGGGGCACCCAAGAAGCGCATCTGGAAAGCGATCTGGATGCGCTGAGCCCCGGGGCTATTGGCTGGGACGTAAACCCCGAGCGAACCCCGCTTGATCTGCACAGCCGCTTCGGAACCGGGCCACTTTGGCTGGAAGTGGGGTTTGGCGGGGGCGAGCATCTGGTCCATCTGGCCAGCGCAAACCCAGACATCCAGATCATCGGCTGCGAGCCCTATATCAACGGCGTGGCCATGCTTCTGGGCAAAATCCGTAAGGCGGAGGCAGACAACATAGCGGTTCATCCCGGCGACGTGCGCGATCTGTTTGATGTGCTCCCCGATGCCTGTCTGGATAAAGCGTTTCTTCTCTACCCGGACCCATGGCCCAAGAAACGCCACCACCGCAGACGGTTCGTCACGCCCGAGCATCTCGACCCATTGGCGCGGGTGCTGAAACCCGGTGCGGAGTTTCGCGTGGCCACCGATATCAAAGATTACGTCCGCCAGACCATGGAAGAAGTAACCAAGGCCGGATTTGAGTGGCTTGCGGAACGGCCAGAGGATTGGCGCGCGCCTTGGAGCGACTGGATATCCACACGCTACGAGCAAAAAGCCTTCCGCGAAGGCCGCACACCGCATTACATGACCTTCCGCAAGCTGTGATTTGAAGGCGGCAATCCAATAGCGCGGCCCTTCGGACCGCCCTCGATCCGTTATCCGCCCCTTACCGCACTCAGCTTTTGTCGATCATGCGTGGACGCCCCTTGAGGCTTGCGTTAACAAAGCGGCGAAGAATTCTTGAAGGACGATAGCCAGCCATGTCATCTCACGGTGCACCCATCCCCATGACATCCCGCAAAGCGCCGCCATTGAAAGGTGTCGCGGATGTGCCCGGCGACAAGTCGATCTCCCACAGATCGCTGATTCTTGGCGCAATTGCCGTGGGGGAGACGCAGGTCGCGGGTCTTTTGGAAGGCCAGGACGTTCTGGACACGGGCCGCGCGATGCAGGCTTTCGGGGCCGAAGTTACCGATCACGGCGGCGGCAATTGGTCGGTGCAGGGCGTGGGCGTCGGCGGTTTTGCCGAGCCAGATCAAGTCATCGACTGCGGCAATTCCGGCACCGGCGTGCGTTTGATCATGGGCGCGATGGCGACCTCGCCCATTTCTGCAACATTCACCGGGGACGCATCGCTCAACGGACGGCCCATGGGGCGGATCACCGACCCGCTGGCGCTGTTCGGCGCACAATCGTTCGGACGCAAAGGTGGCCGCTTGCCACTGACCGTGGTGGGGGCTGCGGCCCCTGTGCCTGTGCGCTACACCGTGCCGATGCCCTCGGCTCAGGTGAAATCAGCGGTCCTTTTGGCGGGTTTGAACGCGCCCGGCGAAACGGTCGTCATCGAAAAGGAGGCCACCCGCGATCATTCGGAACGGATGCTCGCTGGTTTCGGCGCTCAGGTTTCTGTGGAAGACACGGGCGAAGGCCGCATCATCACGTTGCAAGGCCAACCCGAACTTGCGCCACAAAATATTACTGTGCCGCGCGACCCAAGCTCTGCGGCGTTTCCGGTTTGTGCTGGGCTGATCGTCGAAGGCTCTGACGTTTTGGTGCCGGGCATTGGTCTGAACCCGACCCGCGCCGGGCTGTTTACCACCTTGCGCGAGATGGGGGCCGATCTGACCTATGAGAACGAGCGCATTGAAGGCGGGGAGCCTGTGGCCGATCTGCGCGCCAGATTCTCCGACCTCAAAGGCATTGACGTACCGCCAGAGCGCGCCGCCAGCATGATCGACGAGTTTCCGATCCTGTCCGTTGTGGCCAGCTTCGCCACCGGCAAAACCGTGATGCAGGGCGTCAAGGAATTGCGGGTCAAGGAAAGTGACCGGATCGACGCGATGGCGCGGGGGCTGGAGGCCTGCGGCGTCACGATCGAAGAGGATGAGGACACGCTGATCGTGCACGGAATGGGCGCTGACGGTGTGCCCGGCGGTGGGACCTGTGCCACCCATCTTGATCACCGTATCGCGATGTCCTTCATGTGTCTGGGCATGGCCACGCAAAAGCCTGTCAGCATCGATGATGGCGGCCCAATTGCGACCTCCTTCCCGATATTTGAGCGGCTGATGAGCGAGCTTGGCGCGCAGATCGTTCGGACCAATTCATGAGCACGCCGCGCGCAAAAGGCAGCTGCCTCTGTGGCGCGGTGACATTTGTCATAAATGGGCCTCTGCGCCCGGTCATCGCCTGCCATTGCGTGCAATGCCGCAAAACCAGTGGGCATTTCGTGGCCGCAACCTCCGCCCCGCGCAAAACCGTGCAAATCAGCGGCACGGTCAGCTGGTACGCCTCGTCCGAGACTGCTAATCGCGGCTTTTGCGGGACTTGCGGCTCCAGCCTGTTCTGGGACGGCCCCGGTGAAAACCTGTCCGTTATGGCAGGCACTTTGGACGGGGAAACCCTGCTACATACAGCGGGTCATATCTATTGCGCGGATAAGGGCGATTACTATGACATTCCGGCGGATATCCCCTCTGCGCCGCAGGACGATCCTGCACTGACCACGATGGTGGTCGGGTGAAATTCACGGTGGCAATCGACGGCCCGGCGGCGGCTGGCAAGGGGACGATCTCGCACGCGGTGGCGGCCCATTTCGGGTTTGCGCATCTCGATACCGGGCTGATCTACCGGGCAACCGGCGCGCAGGTTCTTGAGGGCAAGGACCCTTTGAAAGCCGCGGAGTTTCTGCGGGCGGCAGATCTGGACCGCGATGACCTCAGAACACCGGACGTGGCCGATGCAGCCTCCCGGATCGCGGCAATTGCTGAAGTGCGTGAGGCGTTGGTGAGTTTTCAGCGCGATTTTGCCCGCCGCGAAGGTGGCGCCGTGCTGGACGGGCGCGATATCGGCACCGTGATTTGCCCCGATGCGGATGTGAAGCTTTTTGTGACGGCCAGCCCCGAAGTGCGCGCAAAACGGCGCTATCTGGAGTTGAAAGACAAAGGCCATGACGTCACGCAGGCGGGTGTTCTGGACGATGTCAATGAACGTGATGCCCGCGATGCCGCGCGTTCGGCTGCCCCGATGAAGGCCGCTGAGGACGCGGTTCTGATCGATACGTCCGACATGAGCATCGACGATGCTATCGCTGCCGCCATTGCGCGTATTGAGTTGGCGCGCCATGATTAACTCACATTCATCGAAACCATCGAAACCATCGAAACCATCGAAAACGGAGCTGCCCTATGAAAACCGCAAAAGACTATCTTGACGCCGCCAATGCCTCGGTCCCGAAAATCTCCGCTGAAGATGCGATTGCGAAACATGCCTCCGGTACGGGCGTTTTCATCGATGTGCGCGACAGCGGCTCCATCGCAGGAACCGGGACAATCGCTGGCGCACACCGTATCCCGCGTGGCATGATCGAGTTCATGGCCGACCCCGCGTTTGAAGCGCTTTATAATCCGATCTTCGAAAAAGACGCGGAGATTTATCTTGTTTGTGGTGCAGGCGGGCAGGCCGCTTTGTCCGGTAAGACCCTACAGGATATGGGCTTTAGCAATGTCACCAATATCGGCGGTTTCCCGGCGTGGAAAGACTCGGGCGGCCCTACGGAAAGCTAAATCCGGCGGACAGCTAACCCGGCTCAGCGCGGGGAATAAGTGACGGAACCACCAACAACCGTGGGGGAAGCTTATTCCCGCAGACCTGTATATACAGGTGGGCACCAGGTAAGTGGACCAGGATCCAAACAGAGCCAGCTCCCGCGGAGTTGCTTAAGGCCACCGGAATGTAGTCCCCGGATACGAGAAGGGCAGAACCGTCACCTTTGCAGATAGGGCCCGAGAGGCGGGCGCGCAAGGGCGCATGTTTTGTGCTATGTTGGATCGAGATGCGTCAGAACGGGGATGCGACCGATGGCCGAAAACAAAACTCAACCAACGCGTACCGATGTCAGGTCGTTTTTGGCAGGCGTCGACCACAAAACCCGAGCCGAGGACGCGCAGGTATTGCTGACGCTGTTTTCCAAGATAACCGGCTGGCCTGCGGTGATGTGGGGGCCTTCGATTGTGGGGTTCGGGCGATACAGATACAAATATGAAAGCGGCCGGGAGGGGACGTATCTGGTCACGGGCTTCAGCCCGCGCAAAGCGTCGATGTCGGTCTATATCATGCCCGGCTACCGCGACCTGAGCGCGCCTTTGTCGCGGCTCGGAAAACACAAGATCGGGAAAAGTTGTCTTTATATCAACAAGCTGGCGGATGTTGATATGGGCGTTCTCGAAGAGATCGTGCGCAATGGCATTACCTACATGACCGAGAATTATGAGGTGACGGCCACCTGATCCAGGTGGCCGCCGTTGCTTGCGGGTGTGTCAACCGTCGTGGAGATGTTCACGCATCCGCGCCATGTGGTCTTCCCAACCTTTGTCCAGCGCCAGTGTCAGGTCGAACGCTTCAGCCGCCGCAGGCAGTCCGGAATGCTCAAGCGTCAGACGGGTGCCGCCGGCAACCTCGCTGAGATGCCATTTCACGGTGCTGGTGGCCTCGCCCATCGGGCCCACGGTGAATGTGTATTCCAGATAGTCGGGCGGGTCGGCCTTGATGACCTTGCCCCAGATCAGCAGATCGCCCGATTCTGCGCCGAACATCTCCAGCTTTTCGCCTTCTTGCAGTGGCGTTTTCGGCGGGTGGAACCATTTGGCCAGTTTGTCGGGCTGGGTCAGATAGTCCCAGACATCAGCCTTTGAGGCCTTAAGATAGATGGATTTGTTCAAAACGCGGTCAGTCATGGGTACTTTCCTTCTCTTCAATTGCAGTTTTCAAATCGGCCAAACGCGCGTCCCAGAACTGATCAAAGAATGTCAGCCAATCCAGAACAGGTGCGAAGCCTTGCGGGTTGAGTGTGTTGATCTTCTCGCGACCGCGGGCCTGAACAGTGATCAGACCGCCGTCGCTGAGGATCGTCAGGTGCTTTTTGACCGCCGCGCGGGTCATGTCGAAATTGCTGGCGACTTGCGCAATGGTCATGTCGGTCTGCGCCAGATCCCTCAGGATCGTCCGTCGTGTCGGGTCGGCCAAGGCGCGAAACACAGATTGGTCAGCGGGGGGCATGGGTCCTCCATTAATGAAACCATAAGGTATCATTATTAATAGGGTACCAAAAGGTACTATGTCAAGCGCGAAGTCAGGGCTTGATTTTTGTTTACGTTTTGTTCACATTTCTGAAATGCCGGAAGATCACGCTACACCGTCTCAAATGCAACCGGGCCAGCTTTTGGCGCGCGGGGTGTGCAGGCACCTTGTTCAGCTGGGTTTTTCCTGCGTGGAGGAGCTTGTGCCCGACCGGGGGTTGCGGGTTGATGTGATGGGGCTGGGCCCGAAAGGGGAGATCTGGGTGGTCGAATGCAAATCGTCCCGCGTTGATTTTCAGACCGATCAGAAATGGCAGAACTACCTCGACTGGTGCGACCGGTATTTCTGGGCCGTCGATGAAGCTTTCCCGACAGAGCTTTTACCAGAAGAAACGGGCCTGATCATCGCGGACGCCTATGACGCTGAGGTGATCCGAATGGCCCCGGAGGACAAACTGGCCCCGGCGCGGCGCAAAGTGCTGACCGCGAAATTCGCCCGCCACGCGGCGTTGCGCTTGCAAGGCATGCGGGACCCAGACGCGCGCTTGGCGTTCTGAGGTCTGGAAAATTTAAATGGGCGTAACCTGATTGCGTGTGCTGTCGCGCACCCGTTATTTTTTGATCACCCGCGCCCGCGCGGCTGCGGCTCTTAGCTCATCGGCGATCTCTTCCGCTTCTTCTGGATCGAAATCCAACGGCAGCTCGACCCCGTCAGCCTCAATGTATAGACGCACCATGCCCAAAGTTGTCGGGCCGATTTGCAGGTTTGCAGCGATGTCGCTTTGTTTGTCGATACTCATAGCGCTCTCCGATTTGGTGCAGGGCTGTTGCTACCGGGTTGGTCGTTGCGTGACAAGCGGGCAATCGATTTGTAAGCTTCCGCAATGAGCGATGGTGACGTAAAATTGCGCCGGTTTGCGCCGGAAGATGCCCCATGGATCGCTAGGCGGCACGGGGTGCTTTATCGCGCCTCGGACGGGTTTGACGATACGTTTGAGCCGCTTGTCGCCTCGATCCTCGCGGCGTTTGTCAAAGATCACGATCCAGAGCGCGAGCGCGGCTGGGTCGCGCAAAAAGGCACGCAGACCTTGGGGACGATTTTCTGTGTTGATCAGGGTGACAATGTCGCGAAACTCCGGCTGTTTTATCTTGAGCCGGAGGCGCGCGGGCAAGGGATCGGCAGCCAGCTACTGTGCACTTGCGTGAACTTTGCGCAGGATGCGGGATACAGTGAAATGCAGCTTTGGACTCATGAAAGCCACAAGGCGGCCTGCGCCTTATATGCCAAGTCAGGATTTCGACTGGTCAGTGCCAAACCCGTGCATTCTTTCGGGCAGGATCTGATGGAACAGGCTTGGGCACGTGACCTCAAAACACGGCTTTAGAGGTCTTGCAATCACCCGCCGGGATGGGTAAATCGATCCTGTGCCGCCTTAGCTCAGTAGGTTAGAGCGCTTGATTGTGGATCAAGAGGTCCCTGGTTCGAGACCAGGAGGTGGTACCACCCCCCCCCATTTTAAGATGATTTCGCACCCATTTTGGCGCAGACCTAGTCGTTGACACTGATCCGTTTGCGAACCTCACCGCTTTCGGCGTCATAGATCACGATCTCGTTGTCAGAGGTCACAACAGCGTACCAACCCGGCCCTTGGGTATAGGCCTGAGCTGTGACCCCATCGGGCAAGGAAATCGTGTCCGGAAAGGCAACCACAAGATCAGGTGTCTGCAAACGGATGACAATCAATCCGATCAGGACTACAAGCCCGATAATCATCGTCGCGGTCAGTGTCGTCACCAACCGCCGCAGAAATTTCAAATTGGCGGGTTCCTCAAACGGGGGCTCGCCGGGATTATCGCTCATGTCGCAGCCTTTTGTCATTCAGGTGGAAATCTCGGACGCCCCACCTCCGCGTCTTGATAAGGCATTGGCCCGCGACGTACCAGTGGAGGCAAATCTCAGTCGCTCGCGGCTTGTCAAGCTGATCGAGCAGGGGGCGGTCGCCTTGGACGGTACACCCGTTCTTGAGGTCAAAACCAAAGCGCAGCAAGGGCAGGTCTGGGACATAACGGTTCCGCAAGCGGTTGATCTGGAAACAACCGCCGAAGACATCCCGCTGGAGGTAATCTTTGAGGACGCATCGCTGATCGTGGTGAACAAGCCTGCGGGGATGGTCGTCCATCCGGCACCCGGCTCCCCCTCTGGAACGCTTGTCAACGCGCTCTTGCACCATTGCGCGGACAGCTTGTCGGGGATCGGCGGGGCAAAGCGGCCCGGTATCGTACACCGGATCGACAAGGAAACCTCTGGGCTGTTGGTGGTGGCCAAATCGGATGCGGCCCATCACGGACTGGCAGCACAGTTTGAAAAACACACCGTGGAGCGGCATTATCAAGCGGTCTGTTATGGCACACCCGATGCCGCAGACCCGCGGCTGGGTGGTCTGCCGGGTGTGGGGTTCGAGCCGGGCAATATCTTGCGCGTGACAGCCAATCTGGCGCGCCACAAGACCGACCGCCAAAAACAGGCTGTGGTTAAGAATGCAGGCCGCCACGCCGTCACCCGCGCACGCCGTCTGGAGGTCTTCGGCACACCGCCCACGATCTCCCTTCTGGAATGCTGGTTGGAAACCGGTCGGACCCACCAAATCCGTGTGCATATGGCCTATGCGGGGCATTCTTTGGTGGGGGATCCGGTCTATGGCGGCAAACGCAAGCTGGCCAAAACGTCGCTTAGCGACACCGCGCAAGAGGCGGTCCTGTCATTCCCCAGACAAGCGCTCCACGCGGCCAGTTTGGGCTTTTCGCACCCTGTTTCAGGCGAAATGCTGCGGTTTGAAGCGCCTTTGCCGCCGGATATGGCGGATTTGCTGGCGAAACTGCGATGTTAACGTGATTAACACATACCCGTGATTGCGTGTTTCAATCTCTTTAAATAGCTCAAATGCCCCTTACCTTAACGATACTTTAAGGCGCACAGTCTATGTGCGCAGGTGGCCTTGATACTAAACCGGATAGTTCATATTTGGAGATCAAGATAAACGAGGGAGTGCTGAACAATGGCAAATTATACATCTTTACCAGCCCCATCCCCAGAGCAGGGGCTCAACAGATATCTGCAGGATATCCGCAAGTTTCCAATGCTGGAGCCTGAAGAAGAATACATGCTGGCCAAACGCTGGGTCGAAGACCAGGACACGGAGGCCGCGCATAAGATGGTGACGTCTCACCTGCGTCTCGCCGCGAAAATCGCGATGGGTTATCGCGGTTATGGACTGCCCCAGGCTGAAGTCATCTCTGAGGCCAATGTTGGCCTGATGCAGGCGGTCAAGAAGTTTGACCCGGAGAAAGGGTTCCGTCTGGCAACCTACGCGATGTGGTGGATCCGTGCCTCGATCCAGGAATATGTCCTGCGGTCCTGGTCCATGGTGAAACTGGGTACGACCAGCGCGCAAAAGAAGCTGTTTTTCAACCTGCGCAAGGCCAAAAACCGCATCGGCGCTTTGGAAGACGGGGACCTGCGTCCTGAGCATGTTGAACGCATCGCCAACGACCTGAATGTCACCCATGACGAGGTGATCTCCATGAACCGGCGCATGTCGGGCGGGGACGCGTCTTTGAATGCGGTGGTCTCGGCTGATGGTGAAGGCGCGACCCAATGGCAAGACTGGCTGGAGGACGAAGATGCCGACCAGGCAGGCGATTATGAAGCCAAGGACGAGTTGGAAACCCGTCGTGAACTTCTGGCCGAAGCCATGCAGGTTTTGAACGATCGTGAGAAGGACATTCTGGTGCAGCGCCGCTTGCAAGACAAAGCGGTTACGCTTGAGGATTTGTCCAGCCAATATGACGTCAGCCGCGAACGCATCCGTCAGATCGAAGTGCGCGCATTCGAAAAGCTGCAAACCCGCATGCAGGAGCTTGCGAAGGAAAAAGGTCTGCTCGAAGACGCCTAAGGTTTTTGCGTAACGAGTTTTCCTCCCTGTCACTGAAAGCCCGCCCTTCCGGCGGGCTTTTTTCTGCGCTAGCGTGACGTCAAACGGGGGAGGTGTGATGATGAGCAAACCGGTCAATTGGGGCATTCTGGGAGCCGCGAAATTTGCGCGCGAACATATGGGACCCGCAATCCACGCAGCCTCTGGCGCGCGATTGGCGGGGTTGGCGACAGGCGCGCCGGAAAAAGCCGCGCCATTTCAGGCCTTTTGCCCGGATTTACAGGTTTTCAACTCATATGAAGATTTGCTGAACGCGCCAGAGATCGATGCGGTCTATATCCCGCTGCCAAACACGCTGCATGTCGAATGGGCCGTTAAGGCGCTGGAGGCGGGCAAGCATGTGTTGGTCGAAAAGCCTATCGCGATGAAAGCAGCTGAGATCGACCCTGTGATCGCGCTACGCGACAAAACCGGGCTTTTGGCGGCCGAGGCGTATATGATTGTGCATCACCCGCAATGGCAAACGGCCAAGGCGCATTATGAAGCGGGGGAGATCGGTGATCTGCGCCATGTCAACGGTATCTTCAGCTACGACAATTCCGCTGATCCCGGCAATATCCGCAACACCGCCAAACTTGGCGGCGGCGGCATACCCGATATCGGCGTCTACACGTTCGGCGCGACCCGCTTTGTGACGGGTGAAGAGCCGGTTGAGATCACCTCCCACATCACTTGGGAAAACGGTGTTGACGTGAAAGCGGATATCGCCGCGCAATTTGAGGGCTTCAGTTTTCATTCAATGCTGTCGATGCGGCTGATGCCCTATCAGGAGATGCTGTTTCACGGCACGGAAGGTGTGATGCGCCTGACCGCGCCGTTCAATCCCAATGTCTACGGCATGGCGGAGCTGCATCTGCACCGCAAGGATGGCACGATCACCACGCAGCGATGGCCCGGAACCAATCACTACGTCTTGCAAGTGGAGGCGTTTTGCCGCTCGGTCACGGCGGGTGCAACATACCCCGCGACGCTGGAATTTGCCAAAGGCACGCAAACCATGATCGACCGGGTTTTTGCGGCCGACACTGCCGCCTAACAGCTTTGGGTTGCTTGCCCGCGCGCAAGCTCCAGCCTGTCTGCCCGCACCGCACCGGGGATATCCGGGGCGCGATGGGTCAGTATATTGCCGGAAATATTGGCAAAACAGCTGCAATCTGCGTCTTCAATACGGTCCCTGCAATGGGTCAGTTCCTGGGCTATGACGGCGTCAAATTCGACCTGGTTTATGCCCGACGTATTTGCGGATCCGCCATCGGTGAGCGGCGGAAAGATGTAAATGCCGTAGATGACGAACGCACCGACCACGCCAATTGTAAGAAATAGCCGACTGTCCTGAACCATGCGCCAGATCCTTTGTTTCAGGACCTGCGTAGCCCAAAAACCTTAAAACCCGGTTGAAACGGTCCTCGCGATCAAAGGGTGCCGCTCAGAGCCCTTTCAAATTCACAGGGTTATAGGCGTTTTTCGCATCCGCCCGGCGCGCCAAGGCCGTTGGATGAATGTTTGAGCCCGGCGGAATATAGCGCGGCTGGGCAAGCGGCAGGTAATAGCCAAACAGATGCTTCTGACCCGGCCAGCGCGAGCGTCGCCGTAATCGTGGAAACGGCTCCAGAAGAAACCAGCCATTGCGCATTTGGCTGTGCAAAGGCGCGGTCTCATCGGGCTTGGAGATCTGCAGGTTCATCTTCTTTGTTACCTTATCCTCCTTGCCCAGAACGTAGCGGTTATAGGTGATGTCGCGAAAATCGAGCGCATCAACCCCAAGCCCGTCAAGCTCCTCGCGCATCCACTGCATGGTGATTTTTGAAAGGCCGGCCTCGGCCTTATCGATACTGCCTGCAACATCTGTATGAGTGCCGGCAAACCAGACCTCCTTGACGTCTTGCGGAGGCGGATTGCGCTTCGTCTTGAAGCGGTTGCCGAAGTAAGTCTGACCGGGCGTCCAGAATTGATGACGGAAAAATCGCCGTGTCTCATCAATGGCCAGCACATGGCGGACGGCCTCAACAGACGGGTTCTCGTCCACGCTGGAATGGGTGCCGAACTCGATCAATGTGCCTTTGCCCAGCCGGATCCGAATGAGCGAGCTGACCGTGTCCCAAGGCCCAGAAAGCGGATCGGCGGATGCTCCATCTGGAAGGCTTTTTCCAGCATTCGCAGCTTTGCATGTTTGAGGCGTGGGTCGCTGGCTTCCATCTTCCGCCAAGCGCGAAAAACCGGCGCGACAAGGTGGAACTCCCGTGGGTTGACCAGACCGAAGTCGTTGATGAAACCCGCCAAGGCCCGCGCCGAATAAGCGCCGCGAGAATATCCAAAAAAGTAAAGCCGGTCTCCTGTCTTGTAAGTCTCGCACAGGAATTGGTAGGCGCGCAGAACATTTGCCTCCAAGCCTAGCCCGGCGATCAAACCCAAGACCAGCCTCGGCTTGGTCAGGAACATGCGCGAAAAGGGGCGGGTATCCAGCGTACCGACACCGGGGTTGTAATAGACCAGTTGGTCCTTCGAGCGGTTGAGGCATTTATAGAGCCGCAAAATGTTGGATTCGTTCGTTTCAATCTCGTTCCCCGTGCCATCGAGGCAGACCACCAATTTCCGTGACATTGAAAATCCCTTAACCAAATGCAATGGCCGCAGCATAGATCGGCGGCCGCGATATTCAAAATCAGATGATGGTTGAAAAACGCAAGAACGCTCGATTCGCCTTGGGTCGAATTGCCGCCGTGTTCTACTGGTCCCGCTGTCGCGCGTTCATGGAATTGTCTGCAACTGCTCAGACCATCAATAGCGTCGTGTGTAGATTAAACACGGATCGTCGAGATTAAGGGGGTGTCGTAAGTTGTTGATAAAAATAAAGGTTTTATGGTCATTTCAGGCAATAACGTTACCGGTAACTTATTCCTTGACAGCCCGCCACTTCGTTCCAACAATGATGGGAGGGAGCGTCATCTCAGCGAGAGAGACGTCATGGGGGGTGAATGCAATACCAAAGCCAAGACTGTGCCAAGCACGGATCACAGCATTCTCGCAATGTTTTGAAATCGGCCTTTTTGGTGGCTGGCTTTACCCATTTGCAAGGCTGCATGAATGGCTCGTCAGGAATATCCCATCCAAGCAACTTCAAGTGCCGCGCCGCGCGGCGAGTTTCTCCCTGGGATGGCGGCAGTTTTGATGTCGTCGTCTCGGGAGACCTTAGAAAACTGGCCGATATCATGGCCAGTTCCGGCAATCCAAGGAGATTATCATGACTGACGCCCCGCTTGTGCAGATGCGCGGTATCACCAAGCGTTTTGGCGGGGTGACGGCCTTGTCGGATGTCGATCTGGAGGCCCATGCCGGGGAAGTTCTGGCGATTGTCGGCGACAATGGCGCGGGCAAATCAACGCTGATCAAGGTGCTGACGGGTGTTTACCAGCCCACCGAGGGCGAAATTTTCCTTGATGGCACAAAGATGTCGTTCAGCAGCCATGCCGACGCGATCGATCTGGGAATTGATGCTGTTTACCAGACGTTGGCGCTGGCCGATCACCTCGATCCGGCCGCCAACATGTTTCTGGGCAACGAGTTGACCAAGTCTTTTCTCGGCTTCCCGATACTCGACAACAAGAAGATGAAATCAGAGACCGAGCGGGTCTTGATGGAACGTCTTGGCGTGCAACTGAAATCACTTGATGCGCCGACCGAAAGTCTGTCAGGCGGGCAGCGTCAGGCCGTTGCCATCGCGCGCGCCGTTTACCATGAAGGCCTGCGGGTTCTGGTGATGGACGAGCCAACTGCGGCCCTTGGCCCACAAGAAACCGCGCGGACCTTGAAGCTGATCAAAGCGCTGAAGGCGCAAGGCTTGGCGGTGATCTTGATCAGCCATTCCCTCGATGACGTTTTTGAGGTCTCCGACCGCGTGCATGTGCAGCGCCGGGGCAAACGGGTGGGCGTGGTCAAAACCGCCGATAGCACAACGCAGGAGGTCCTAGGCCTTATCGTCGGCGCAGAGGAGGTCTCAGCATGAGCACGCAAGCCCAACAAAAGCCTCTGACCGAGCGTCTGGAACCCTATATCGCGATTATTGGCCCGATGGTGATGATCCTCGCGATCCTCGTGTTCATGGGGATCGTGGAGCCCGTGCGTTACTTCCGCACAACCAATATCAACCTGATTCTGTTGGATGCCGCGCTTTACATGCCGATGGCGATGGCGATGACCTTTGTGATTACGCAGCGCGGGATTGATTTGTCCATCGGCTCCATCGCGGCGCTGTCGGGCATCATGATGGCCTTTTTGATCAAGCAATACGGGTTTTCGGTCTATGTGGCCGTACCGATTGCGATCATGTTGGGGGCAGTTATGGGTCTGATCAACGGCTTGATCATCACGCGCTTCAACGTGCCCGACCTGATCGGTACGCTGGCCATGGATCTGGTCTATCGCGGCTTCGCGCTTGTGCTGGCCAAGGGCCTCGTGCTGGCGCGTTTCCCGGAATTCTTGACCGATATCGGCCGGGGGCAAATTCCCGGTTTCGTGCCCATCCCGGTGCTGATCGGCGTGGCCACTATGATCGGCGGCTACGTCCTGCTGACCCGCAGCTATTTCGGCCGCTACACCATTGCCATCGGCTCCAACCCTGAGGCAGCAGAACTTACCGGCATCTCGGTCAACCGTCACAAGGTCTTTGCCTATGTCCTGATGGGCGCGGCGGCGGCGCTGGCAGGTGTCATGCTGACGGGCAAGCTGAACGCGATCCAAGCCACGTCGGCCCCGTATTTCAACCTGCATGTTATCGCGGCTGTGGTCGTGGGCGGCACGTCGCTCTTTGGTGGACGCGCCTCGATGATCGGCTCATTCGCAGGCGTGTTGTTGCTGTCGATGATGATCAACGCACTTGTCACGCTGCGGATCGAATTCTTCTGGCAATCCGTGGCCTCTGGCGCCGTCATCGTCAGCTCGGTCGCGCTTTACACTTGGATGCAGAAGAAGGACCGCGACGGGGCGGGGGGCGTACTGGCCGCGCTAAACAGCCCCGACGGACAGAAAATGTTGCGCTTCAGCGCATTACTCATTGGCCTGCTGATTGTCCTATTGGCACTCGGCGGACTGACAGCCGGAGACGCCAAACCAAGCGGCTAACCGGATACAAGGCGGAGTTGGTGTGGCCGGGGGTGCAGCCCCAGCGCACACCGATGGCTCCGCTCTCATGCTAAGGGAGGAACCAAGATGAGACTTCTAACAACGACGAGCCTGGTGGCAACCATTGTCTTCAGCGGGGCCGCATTTGCGGACGGTCATGCAACACTACCGCTCAAGGAATTACCCGGGATCGCTGATCGCGAATACTGGGTACCCGGAGAAGTAAACGCCGAAGGTAAACTGGAAGCGCTGCAAGCCGCAGTGGGCAGTGAGGCTGTGCCTTATACCGGGACGCTGGAAAACCCGGTGCAGATCGCCCTGATCTATCCATCGGCTGACACGTCTGATTTCTGGGCACGCAACTATCTGGCCATGACCAAACGTCTGGAGCAGTTGGGCATCGCCTATGAGACCACGGAATTTGCCAGCCGTCAGATCGAGCATTCGCTGCAATCGACCTATGCGAGCCAGGTGGATCAAGACGCCGACCTCTATGATTATGTGATCTTCGGGCCGTCCGAGCTTGCCATTCAAGGCGACAATATCGAAAAGTTGGCAAAGAATGACGGCTTTGCAACCTATGTCTGGGCGTTCCACACGCCGCTGAAGTTCCTGGAAAAACAACCAGATGCCTGGTTTGACTTCTCATCTGCCGCAGGCGCTTTAACGATGTGTGACTACATGCTGGGCCGTTTGGGCAATGATGTCACGATGGCGATGAACCGCGGTATTCCGGGCATCACGGACAACCAACGCTCTGGCGATTTCAAAGCCTGCGTTGAGGAAAAAGGCAATTGGACCACGGTCTATGAGCATTACGGCGAGTATCAGACAGAGGGTGGTTTTGAAGGCACATCCTTGATCCTGCAATCCTACCCTGAGGCCAAAATCATCCATAACGCCAACACGGCTATGGCGATGGGCTCGGTCGAGGCGCAACTGGCCTTGGGCAAAGAGAAAGAGATCTTCTCCACCGGCTGGGGCGGCACAGGGCTGGAACTGGACGCGATCCGTCGCGGAGAGCTTGACGCAACCCCTATGCGGATGGGCGATGATGTTGGGGCCGCCACGGCTGAGGCAATCAAGGCCGATCTTGAAGGCCGCGGGGATGAATTGCCGCTGGTCTTCCTGGGCCGGATCACCGTGGCCCATGACCAGATGAGCGCAGAAGAGATCGACGGTCTGGAACAGGAAGCGTTCCGCTTCTCCGGTGTCGGCGCGCTGAAACGCTAAGCAATTCGCAGGTGCCGGCTATTGGTCGGCACCTGCATCTGCGCGGGCGGACTAGGCCCGAACGCCGGCCAGAAACGCTCTGGTCTCTTCGCGCTCCGGCGCATCGAAGAATGTAGCTGGATCGTTTTCTTCAATGACCTGCCCATCTTTAAGATAGCAAATCTTGTCAGCGGCTTGCCGCGCGAAGCTCATCTCATGGGTGGCCATCACCATCGTCATGCCTTCCTGTTTCAAAAGCAGCAAAACATCCAAGACCTCGTTGACCAATTGCGGATCCAGAGCGGAGGTAATCTCGTCAAACAGCATAACCTCAGGGCGCATCGCCAACGCACGCACAATGGCAACCCGCTGTTGCTGCCCGCCTGAAAGCTGGTCGGGATAGTTGCTCATCCGGTCGGCAAGGCCGAACCGTGCAAACAGCGCTTCAACCTCGGGCTGAATTTCCGCGCGAGACAGACCGCGCACCCGGCGCGGGGCGAGCATGGCGTTTTCCAGCGCCGTCATATGCGGAAACAGATTGAAGCTTTGAAACACGATCCCAATGCGCGCGCGCACTGATTGCGGATCAAGACCCGGCACGGCAATGTCTTGGCCGTCAAGGAACACTTCCCCCTCATCAACAGGCTCCAGCAGGTTGATGCAGCGCAGCAGCGTCGATTTCCCAGCCCCTGACGCACCCACCAGACAGACCAATTGGCCTTTTTCAACGTCCAGATTGATCCCATCGCACACGGTGACATCGCCGAACCGTTTGATGACACCGCGCAGCGCAAGTTTGGCCATCACCGACGCTCCCGCGATTGGCGCGCCATCAGGTAATCGGCGTAGCGTGTGGCTGGGATTGTCACGATCAGAAAGATGATCGCGGCCCCCACATAGGGCGTGAAATTGGCCAGAAGCGATTTGAAGACACCCGCTTGCCGGAAGATTTCCACCGGGCCGATAAAGCTCAGCAGAGAGACGTCTTTTTGCAGCGCGATCAGCATGTTCATCTGGCTGGGCACCACGTTGCGAATGGCTTGCGGCAAGATCACATCGCGCATCGCCTGACGCTCTGACAGGCCCAGCGACAATGCGGCAGAGCGTTGGGAGCGGTGCACGCTGTCGATCCCGGCGCGAAAGATCTCCGCGACATAGGCGGCATAGGTCAGGATCAGCGCAAGCGAGCCCCAGATATAGGGGGAGTTCCAGGGCCGGGGCAGCCCAAGCCCCGGAATGCCGAACCCGATCAGATACACCGTCAGGATCACCGGTACGCCGCGAAAGACATCCGTGAAGGCCGCGCCAAAAATCCGCAGCGGAAAGAGCGCCGGGGATTTCACATCGCGCGCCAAGGCGATCAGCAAACCCAGAACCGCGATCGCAGGCGCAGACCACGCAAAGATCATCACATTGATCTTGAATGCGTCGAGCAATTTCGGGAAGGACTTGGCCAAAACCTCGCCATTAAAGAAGCTTTTCTGAACTTTCTCCCAGCCCGGTGCCATTGGGACCAGAACAACCAGTGCCACGACCACCAGCACAGTGCTGGCCGCCGCGATCATGGTCGATCTGCGGCGCTGCGCGTGCTCGAAAGCTTCACGGCGGGTCATCCCCGCCACTTTCTTGCCGGACATATTACTTAATCAGCGGCACGCCGGTGGTGGTTTGCAGCCATTCTGCCTCGATCGCGGCGAGTGTGCCATTGTCCTGCAAGGCGCTCAACGCTTCATCAATGCAAGCCTTCAGTGGGTTGCCTTCTTCCATCAACATGCCGAACTGGTCCAGCTCATCGCCCGCATCCGCTGCGAACTGACCGATCACCTTGGAGCCTTCGATCATCACGGCGCTGAGAAATAGCGCAGTGGGAAGGTCAAACAAGGCGGCGTCTATTTGATTGGCCGCGATGGCGGCGTTCACATCGGCATTGTCACCATAGAGCAATAGATCGCTGTCTGGCTGGACAACATCCGTAAGCTTTGACACGGCGGTGGTAGAGCCCACGGCCCCCCATTTCAGGCCCTTCAGGGCCTCCATCATCGGCGCGGTCTCAACAGCGCTGGGGCTGGCCAGAACCGCCATCGGCGCGCTGTAATAGGGTGCGGAGAAGTCCACGACCTCGTCACGCTCTGCCGTGATCGAATATTGCTGCATGTTCACATCGAAGTTTTTCGCGCCGGGCTGGATTGCCTCGTCAAAGGAGGACCGAACCCAGACAACGTCCTCGTTGGCAAACCCCATTTCGCCCGCGACCGCATAGGCGACAGCCGCCTCAAATCCCTGGCCGCTTTCCGGTGCATCATCCATCACCCACGGAAAATAAGCCGGATTGCCCGTTGCAATCGTCAGCTTGCCTTCGGTCAGTGTTTTGCCCGCCGCACAATGGCCTGCGGCCAGTGCCGACGTCGTCATCAAAGCGGATGTTGCCAGCGCAATCGCGAAAACTTTTGTCATGTCGTGGTACCCCGTTGCCAGATCAAGTCATCAAAAAAGCGTAGGGCGGGGCCGGAGGGCTGTCCAGTGGGTAATCAGCTTTGCGCCACAGGCAATGTTATGCTTGCGGAGATTTCAGGCTCTCTGGATCGATATGAATCCACATCCCGTTGATATTGACGGTACACGGCTCACCGCAATGGAACACGTGATAGGTGAACAGCCCGTGCAGCCGGCGTTCTGCCCGGCCAGTTGCGATGTAATCCGCCGCGACCTTTCCGGACACTTGATCAAACCGCCCCTGCGCAGAGAGTTTCTGCGCCCCAGACATCAGCAAAGTTTGGTTCGGCACATTTGGCCCCAACCGGTTCTTGCGAATTTCAACAGGCTGCGCTTCGGGATGGGTCAGAAGAAAGCGGCGATCCAGACGAATGGTATCAATAAACTCAACCCGCATCAGGCGCCCGTCTTGTGTCTTGATCGGGTCGCGCAGGTGTAGCGCCTCGATGGTTACGTTCCCGAAGGAGGTTGCCACACGCGCGCCGGGTCCAAAGCCGGGCAGGGACCATGTCATATCCGCCGACGTATCAACCGCCAAATCTACCGGGGCAGACGGCGTTTCTGGTCTCTTCGGAGCTACTTTGACGGAGCTACATTGCGCTGCAACTTTTTGCAGCAAATCAGACTCTAGAATGTCTAGATTTAGATCCATAACACATCACCAACTACAAGAACCCGCAAATACCACAGCGGATTTAAAACACAGGCGCAAAGGTCAACCTGACCAAGGACGCGCCACACCCAACCAAAACGCGGTGAGGTGTTCAGCAAAAATAGGCTAGGTTTATTAAAATTGCAATGAATTCAGCGTGTTGTGTCCAATATTGACGCAATGCCCATGTTTTTCGCCCATTGTTGCGTTAAAGGTCGGTTCCGGTTGTTTTTTTGCCACGCAAGGCCTTGCCGTTCAGGTCTTGCCGCCTTGGCAGAACAGGATCCGGTATCATCACAAAATGCATGCCAGAGCGGCCAGTGCAGGCAAACCCGACCAATGACCGCTCTGATATCTGTATTCTAGGCCGCGGCTGTTGCCTCGATCTCGAACAGCAGACCGGGAATGGCCAGACGGGTGACACCCAACAGGGTCATAGGCGGAGCGGCATTATGACGACCAAAGCGCATACCCATCAGATCAAAATTTGCCAGCGCGGCATCGACATCGGTTGCGTAAACCCCCAGACGCGTGACATCGGCCAAAGTCATACCTGCCTGCGCCAACACCGCTTCCAGATTGTCCAGCGCCAGCTTGATCTGCGCGCGCATGTCGCCGGGGTGTTGAGGGGCACCGTTCTCATCGACAGCGGTTTGCCCCGCACAGGTGACCTGACGTGTCGCGCCGTCTATCACTTCCGCCTGATTATAGCCCAGCTTCAAAGACCAGTCCCATGGGTTCACAGCAGTTCGTTGCATTGTTTTGTCTCCTTGATTTGAGTCGCTGAAACTGGTCTAAACCTAAATAGTGCCAAAATTTGTCACCTTTAACGATAAGGTCACTCACATGAATATTCGCCTGAGACATGATGCGATTGTACGCAGCCTTCGCCGCAACGGCACCTCGACCATTGACGCGCTCGCGACGGAAGTCCGCGCCTCGCGGCGCACAGTATTGCGCGACATTTGCGCCCTGCGCGAAGCGGGCTTTGTCATTCATTCCGACGTTGGACGCGGGGGTGGCTTGCAGCTTGACCCGCACTCCATGCAAACCACCGCGCGACTGTCCGTGCCAGAGGTCTTTGCGCTGTTAATCAGCGTTGCGGCCATGCGCGCGGCGGGAAATCTGCCGTTCTCTGATCTTGCCGATACCGGGTTGGCCAAGATCGAAAAAGCGCTGCCCTCTGACAAGGTCAAAGACTTGCGCGCTTTTCTCGACTGTCTGCATATTGGCCAGCTGTCGCCGCTTCAGGATATCTCCAACATTGGCAAGATGGACCCGCAGCTGCTGTCGGTTTTTGAGGTGTGTTTCTTGCAAAAGCAACTCATCCACTTCCGCTACAAGGATGCAAAAGGACGCGACACGCAGCGTCAGGTTGAACCGCAGGCGATGCTGATCTTGCCACCCTTGTGGTATTTGGTGGCGTGGGATCCGTCCCGCGGCGACTTCCGGCATTTCCGGATGGACCGTATCAGCGCGCCCGCACCGGTTGAAGGCTCCGGCTTTCGCCGCCGCCACGTTCCGTTCGAAGACGATGTCTGCCCCTATAGCGACCTGGCGCGGTGAGTGGCGAAGCTTGTCATGACATGTGCGAGCCACGCATTGCATCTGGGCTCCACAATACACTAACCTGCCGGTCCTATGGCTGATCTTTTTGATACATCTGACAGCGCCCTCCCGGCGAAATCGCAACCGCTCGCCGATCGGCTGCGGCCCAAAGTGCTGGCCGATGTTATTGGGCAGGAACAGGTGTTGGGACCAGACAGCCCACTTGGCGCGATGATTGCGGCGGGCACGCTATCCTCGCTGATTTTCTGGGGGCCGCCCGGGGTGGGCAAAACTACCATCGCGCGCCTGCTTGCCGATGAGACCGATCTGCATTTTGTTCAGATCAGCGCGATTTTCACTGGTGTGCAGGACCTCAAGAAAGTGTTTGAAACCGCGCGGATCAGACGCCAGAACGGGCAGGGGACCTTGCTGTTCGTGGACGAGATCCACCGTTTCAACAAGGCCCAGCAGGACGGATTTTTGCCTCATATGGAGGACGGCACGATCCTTCTGGTCGGTGCAACTACGGAAAACCCGAGTTTTGAGCTGAACGCGGCCGTCCTGTCCCGCGCGCAAGTGCTCGTGCTGGACCGTCTGGACCCGGGCGATCTGGAGCGGCTCGCCCAGCGGGCCGAGAAAGACCTGGGCCGCGCGCTTCCACTGACCCCTGAAGCGCGGATCGCGCTGATCGAAATGGCCGATGGCGATGGCCGCGCGCTGTTGAACCTGATCGAACAGGTCAGCGGCTGGAAGACCAAAGATAAACTTGACACAACCGATCTGTCCAAGCGCCTAATGCGTCGCGCCGCGCAGTACGATAAATCGGGGGATGCGCATTACAACCTGATCAGCGCGCTGCATAAGTCTGTGCGCGGCTCTGATCCCGATGCCGCGCTTTACTGGTTTGCCCGGATGCTGACAGGCGGCGAGGACCCGCGCTTTCTGGCCCGCCGCCTGACACGCATGGCGGTCGAAGATATCGGGCTGGCTGATCCGCAAGCGCAGCGGGTCTGTCTGGACGCCTGGGAAACCTATGATCGCTTGGGCTCCCCCGAAGGGGAATTGGCACTAGCGCAAAGCGTGGCCTATCTGGCGCTCGCGCCGAAATCCAATGCAGGCTATGCGGCCTACAAAAATGCGATGGCGGCAGCAAAGAAGACAGGATCGGAGCCGCCACCAAAACATATCCTGAACGCGCCAACCTCCTTGATGAAAGATCAGGGCTACGGCGAGGGCTACGCCTATGACCACGACGCCGAAGACGGGTTTTCCGGGCAGAACTACTTCCCCGAGGCGATGAAGCGCGGGGTCTACTACACACCAGTAGAGCGCGGCTTCGAGCGGGAGCTGAAAAAGCGGCTCGATTATTTTGCAGGGCTGCGGGCGAAGCGTAAATCTTGACAAACTAGTGCCAAGCGCAGACAGAACGGCTCATGATTTCAACCATGCTACAAGTTGCGCTTGGCGGGGCCATTGGGGCCGCGCTGCGGTTTCTGACCGGCGTCGGCGTAATGCGCCTGACGGGGCCGGGGTTTCCCTATGCGATCCTGACGGTCAATATCGTGGGGTCGTTCCTGATGGGGCTGTTTGTGGTCTATGCCGCACATCGCAGCGCCACCCATCTGTCGCCCTTCGTGATGACCGGCATTCTTGGCGGGTTCACGACGTTCTCGGCCTTCTCATTGGAGGCCTACACGCTCTTTGAACGGGGCGAGGTTGCGCAAGCCGCTATTTACGTGGGCGCGTCCGTCATCTTTTCCATCGGCGCTTTGGCGGCGGGAATTTTACTTGCCCGAGGACTATATACATGAGCCGTGTTCAAACCCTGCAGGTCGGTCCCGATGAGGCCGAACAGCGCCTAGATCGATGGTTTCGCCGACATTTCCCTCATGTCAGCCAAGGCCGCATCGAGAAGATGTGCCGCAAAGGTGAGATCCGTGTCGATGGCGGGCGCGTGAAATCGAACTCACGCGTTGCACCGGGACAGGCCATCCGCATTCCTCCGCTGCCCAGCGTGGAGCAGGTCGAAGAAGAGGCGAATGTCCAGCATATCTCCAAGGCGGACGCAGAGATGATCCGCAATTGCGTGATCTACAAAGATGATCAGGTTCTCGCGCTGAACAAACCGGCCGGACTTCCGGTGCAAGGCGGCAGCAAGCAGACCCGCCATGTCGATGGTATGGCCGCGGCCCTGCAATATGACGCCGCAGAACCCCCGCGTCTTGTGCACCGATTGGACAAGGACACATCGGGCGTTCTGGTGATGGCGCGCACGCAAGCGGCAGCCTCCAGCCTGACGAAAGCGTTTCGCCACCACGGCACCCGCAAGATCTACTGGGCGCTGGTGGCAGGCGTGCCCTATCCCAAGATCGGCACGATCAAATACGGTCTGGTCAAAGCGCCGGGCCACGGCAAAGGCGGCGAGGGTGAGAAAATGCATTGCGTTCATCCCCGCGAGGTCGACGCGACACCGGGCGCAAAACGCGCGCAAACCGATTACGCGACGCTGTGCTTTCTGGGGCAGCGCGCCTCCTGGGCGGCGCTTGTGCCTGTCACAGGGCGCACCCATCAATTGCGCGCCCATATGGCCGAGATGGGCCACCCGATTGTCGGCGACGGTAAATATGGCGGCTCTGGTCAGGAAAATCAGGGCGACGGGTGGGGGTCGCAACTGGGCGATGAGATATCGAAGAAACTGCACCTGCATGCACGGTCTTTGACGATTGAGCATCCGAATACGGGCCAGATGCTGCACCTGACAGCCCCAATGCCCGATCATATGAAACGAAGCTGGGACTTCATGGGCTGGACCGAAAAGGACGTGCCCATTGATCCCTTTGATGCGGATGAAGAATGGCAGAGCTGAAACTGGTCGTCTTTGATGTTGACGGCACGCTGATCGATTCAATTGCGCATATTGAGACGGTGATGGATCAGGCGTTTGATCTGCATGGACTGGCACGCCCCCACCCCGGCGCGGTTCGTAATTTGATCGGCATCTCGCTGATTTCGCTGCTGGATCAGCTGCATCCGGGGCTGGATGACAGCAAGCTGATGGCCTTGGCGAACAGCTACAAAGACCTGTTCAACACCAGCTCCACGACCATGCCGTTTGCGCAAACTGCCCCGCTGTTTCCCGGCGCGCGGGCTGCGCTGGACCGGTTGCGCGCGCAGGACCATATCCTGCTTGGCGTCGCAACAGGCAAGTCGCGTCGCGGCCTGAGCCGCCTTCTGGAAGCGCATGGTCTGGAAGAGTATTTCCAGACAACCCATGTTGCCGATGACCACCCTTCCAAGCCGCACCCGGCGATGCTGGAGGCGACTTTGCGTGACGCAGGGGTCGAGCCAAGCAAAGCTGTGATGATCGGCGACACCACCTATGATCTGCAAATGGCGAAATCTGCCTTTGTCCCCGCCATCGGGGTCGCTTGGGGCAACCACCCGGTCGAGGAACTTCGCCCCCACGCAGACGTGATCCTTGATGACTTCGCTGCGCTGGAGACCGCGCTGGACACTCTATGGAGAGCGTCATGAGCGACTGGAAAGCCAAGCGATTCTGGAAAGCGGCCAATTACGTGTCTGAGGCGGGTGGCTTTGCCATCCAGTTGGACAACCGGCCGCTGCGCACACCCGCAAAGACCGCCGTCATCGTCCCGACCGAGCGGATGGCCAAGGCGATCGCTGCGGAGTGGGACGCGCAGGAAGGCCAGATCGACCCGCTTTCGATGCCGATGACACGCTCTGCCAACGCCGCACTTGATAAAGTCACGCAGCAATTCGACGAAGTTGCGGAATTGATCGCGGCCTATGGCGACACGGATCTGCTTTGCTACCGCGCCACCACGCCGGTTAGCCTGATCGAACGCCAGTGCGCATCCTGGGACCCGCTTCTGGACTGGGCCAAGACAAGTTTTGGTGTGGATATGGCCGTAACATTGGGGATCATGCCCATCTCCCAACCACCTGAAACATCAAACCGGTTTCGCGCAGAGGTCGACCGCTTCACGCCGTTTGAATTGACCGGCTTTCACGACCTGGTTTCCCTGTCCGGCAGCCTTGTCATAGGGCTGGCTGCGACGCGAAAACACGCCGACCCGCAAGAGCTGTGGGATGTTAGCCGAATCGATGAAATTTGGCAGGAAGAGCAATGGGGTAAGGACGACGAAGCCACAGAGCTTGCTGAAAAGAAGCGCAGGGCTTTCCTCCATGCCTACGATTTCTTCCATTTTTGTACCTAAAACCGTGAAAACCCTTCAATTAAAACGCGAATTGTTTACGTTATTTGTGAAAACAAAGAAAAAACCTTCTTTTTTGTAGGTTAACGCCCCGTAAAGACGGCAAGACTGCTTGACGAATTGGAACAGAATGGGCCTTATTCCCCCTCATCGAGGGGAACGATGACCCTTAAAGGACACCTTAGCCAAAAAATTGGCGGGGACGAACCGCCTGAGGGCGGACTATCAGGAAGAGGTAAAAATGAAAAATAGCATATTTCTAGGTGCGCTAACTGTATCCAGCCTTATCGCTGGCGCAGCGGCTGCCGGTACACTCGAAGACGTGCAAGCCCGCGGTGTACTTAACTGTGGTGTTTCAACCGGTGTTCCCGGTTTTGAAGCTCCAAATGCCGACGGTGAGTGGGAAGGCTTCGACGTTGACGTATGTCGCGCTGTTGCCGCTGCTGTTCTTGGCGACAGCAAAGCCGTTGAGTTTGTTCCAACAACAGGTAAGACACGTTTCACAGCGCTGGCTTCCGGTGAGATCGACATGCTGTCCCGCGTGACAACATGGACATTCAGCCGCGACGTTGACCTGAAGTTTGAATTTGTCGGCGTGAACTACTACGACGGCCAAGGCTTCATGGTTCCAAAGGCACTGGGAGTTACTTCCGCGACTGAGCTGGACGGCGCAACTGTTTGTATCCAAACTGGGACAACCACAGAGCTGAACCTGGCCGACTACTTCCGCGTCAACAACATGTCTTACGAGCCTGTGCCGATCGAAACACAGACTGAAGCGTCCCAGCAGTTCCTTGCTGGTGCATGTGACGCGTACACAACCGACGCCTCTGCGTTGGCTTCCGTACGGTCTTCTTTCGCGGACGCATCTGCATATGTGATCCTGCCAGAGATCATTTCCAAAGAGCCGCTCGGCCCGCTGGTTCGCCATGGTGACGCAGAGTGGGGGGACGTTGTTCGCTGGTCTCTGAACGCACTGGTTGCAGCTGAAGAGCTGGGTGTAACCTCTGCAAACATCGCCGAGTTGGCAGCAGCACCAGGTGACAACCCAGAGATCAACCGTCTTCTGGGTACAGAAGGTGGCTTGGGCGAAATGCTGGGCCTCGACGCCCAGTGGGCGCTGCGTGCGATCTCCGCTGTTGGTAACTTCGGCGAAAGCTTCGAGCGCAACATCGGTGAGAACACACCAATTGGTCTGGCGCGCGGCTTGAACGCACAGTGGACCGACGGTGGTCTGATGTACTCCCCACCTTTCCGGTAAGACATAAAGTTTAGGGCGCGGTCATTCCGCGCCCTTTTCTTATCTACGACTAAGACGACCATTAAAAAAGCAGACCACCCCGCGCAACGACGCATTCTGTACAATCGGTCTGACAAAACAGGGAACGTCCAAGATGACGACACTCACTGACCCCCCCAAGGAGTCATTCAGGCTCTCTATGCTTCTTTACGATACGCGCTACCGATCCATGACCATTCAGGTGATCGCGCTTATCGGTTTCTCCGCCGCGATCTGGTGGCTGGTTGGAAACACGCTGCAAAACATGAACGCTTTGGGCAAAGACCTGAGCTTCCAGTTTCTGGGCGAACCCGCCGGCTACGACATCAACCAGCGGCTAATCGAATATACCTCGCAGTCGACCCACTTCCGCGCCGCAATGGTCGGTGTTTTGAACACGCTTGTGATCGCGGTTCTCGGGTGCATTCTGGCGACAGTATTGGGGATCATTATCGGGGTTCTGCGTCTGTCCAACAACTGGATCGTCGCCCGTATCATGACTGTCTACGTGGAAATGTTCCGCAACGTGCCGGTACTGCTGTGGATCGTGCTGGCAATGGCCATCCTGATCGAAACGCTTCCCGCCCCGCGCGCCTTTAGGGGGGACGACGCAACGGCATCGATGTTCATGGATGCGGTCGCGGTGACAAACCGGGGCGTCTTCATTCCTGGTCCGTCCTTCTCAAACGGCTTTGCTAACAGTTCGTTGAGCTGGCTGCTTGTGGTGGGTGTCCTTGTGGCCAGCATCATTGCGATCCGCTACGTCCGCGCGCAAGCGTCGGCAAAGCAAGAAGCGACCGGTATTCGGCCCAAAACGTGGTATATCCAGCTTGGTTTGTTGATTGTTCCTATTACAATTCTTTGCCTGGTCATGGGTCTGAACTGGACATCGCCCGAATTGAAAGGCTTCAACTTCACAGGCGGTATCCACCTTAGGAACTCTCTGATTGCCCTGTGGTTGGCACTGTCGCTTTATACGGCGGCTTTCATCGCGGAAAACGTGCGCGCAGGGATCATGGCGATCAGCAAAGGTCAGTCCGAGGCCGCTGGTGCACTAGGCTTGCGTCCTAACCGCATCATGAGCCTTGTGGTCCTGCCGCAAGCGCTGCGGGTGATCATCCCGCCGCTGATCTCGCAATATCTGAACCTGACGAAAAACTCGTCGCTGGCGATTGCCGTGGGCTACATGGACATCACCGGCACGCTGATGGGGATTTCGTTGAACCAGACAGGTCGGGAGCTTGAGACGCTGCTTTTGGGCATGCTGATCTACCTCACCATCTCGCTGCTCATCTCGACGGCGATGAACGTCTATAACTCTCGCATGCAATTGATGGAGCGCTAAGATGAATGATACATCCAATAACTCCGTCGCTTTCGTTCGTGAAACGATGTTGCCGCAAAAGGCCCCACCCGCGACTGTGGTTGGACCGATTGGCTGGGCCCGGACAAATCTGTTCTCCAGCACGGCAAACACGATCATTACGCTGATCGCTTTCGCGTTCGTCTATCTGGTGTTGTCGATCCTTCTGCCATGGGCGTTTCACAACACATGGAGCGCGACGTCGCTGCGGGAATGCCGGGAAATGACCGGCACAGATCACGGCGCTGCCTGCTGGGGTGTTATCCGTGACCGCTGGCAACAGATCCTGTTCGGCAATTACCCGGCGGAACTGCGTTGGCGTCCTGTCCTGGATCTGGTTCTGCTTCTCGTGGCCTTGGCTCCGATCTTGTTCAGCAACTTGCCCCGCAAGCTTTTGTACTTCTCGGCCATCTATCCCTTCATCATGCCTTGGCTGATCTGGGGCGGCACCGTTTGGCTGCCGGTCATGGTCGCAATGGGCTTTGTTGTTGGCTACCTTGTCATGCGCTTTGGCGAGGCAATCATCGGCTCCCTCGGGGCGATGGTTGCGGCTGTGCTGGCGACGATTGTCTGGTGGCTGTTCCTGGCGGGTCCGTTGTCAGAAGCCTTCGCGTCAGTCGCACCGTTGGCGCTGCAACCTCTGGATTCGTCGCGCGATATTGGCGGGCTGCTTCTGGCCTTTGTGATCGGTGTTGTGGCGATCGGGCTGTCTCTGCCAATCGGCATCGTTCTGGCGCTGGGCCGTCAATCCGACCTGCTGATCGTTAAGACAATGTGCGTGGGCTTTATCGAGTTCATTCGCGGTGTGCCGCTGATTACGCTGTTGTTCGTTGCGTCAACACTTCTGAACATCTTCCTGCCACCGGGGACAAACTTCGACATCGTCCTGCGGGTGATCATCATGGTGACCTTGTTCTCGTCAGCCTATATGGCCGAGGTGATCCGGGGTGGTCTGGCCGCCTTGCCGAAAGGCCAGTATGAGGGCGGCGACAGCCTTGGCCTGAACTACTGGCAGGCACAGCGCCTGATCATCATGCCACAAGCCTTGAAGATCTCGATCCCGGGCATTGTGTCCACCTTCATCGGGTTGTTCAAAGACACCACGCTGGTGTCGATCATCGGTCTGCTTGATCCGATTGGTTGGGCAACTGCGATCCGTGCGGACACCGACTGGATCGGTATCCTGTGGGAGCTTTATGCGTTCATCGCGCTGCTCTTCTTTATCGTTTGCTTCGGCATGTCCCGTTACTCAATGTATCTTGAGCGCAAGCTTAAGACATCACACTAAAGTGCAGCCCGAAAAGTGGGCACCGGTTTTCGGGCAAGCTGCACGTAGAAAAAGAAAGGGTCTGAACAATGGCTGACACAGCAACTGACCGCACAATTGACCGCTCCAAGATGCAAGTCTCGGATGAGGTCGCAATTCAGATCACCAATATGAACAAGTGGTATGGCACCTTCCATGTGCTGCGCGACATTGATCTGACGGTGCAACGGGGCGAACGGATCGTCATCGCGGGCCCTTCGGGGTCTGGCAAGTCGACGCTGATCCGCTGCATCAACCGGCTGGAAGAACACCAGGCGGGGCAGATCATCGTGGACGGGACCGAACTGACATCGGATCTGAAAAACATCGACAAGATCCGGTCCGAGGTTGGCATGTGCTTCCAGCACTTCAACCTGTTCCCGCATCTGACGATCCTGGAGAACT
>CAYGQQ010000021.1:0-40662 GCA_964352105.1 uncultured Rhodobacterales bacterium
GGTCGATATAGACGGCATCGGCCTCGCGCAGAATGTCCAGTTTGGGGCGAGTTATTTCGCCCGGACAGCGGATGGCGAGACCCGGTCCGGGGAACGGGTGGCGACCAATGAAGGAGGCGGGCAAGCCAAGCTCGCGACCCAAAGCGCGGACCTCGTCTTTGAACAGCTCGCGCAGCGGCTCCACCAGTTTCAGGCCCATCTTTTCCGGCAACCCACCGACATTATGGTGCGACTTGATCGTCACTGAAGGTCCGCCAGAGAAACTGACGCTCTCGATGACATCCGGATAAAGTGTGCCTTGGGCTAAGAACTTCGCCCCGCCGACCTCACTTGCGTGTTTCTGGAACACGTCGATGAACAGCTTGCCAATGATCTTGCGCTTGGTTTCGGGATCAGATTGCCCGTCCAACTCACCAAGAAATAATTCCTGCTCATCGGCATGGATAAGCGGCATGTTGTAATTGTCGCGGAACATGGTGACGACCTCTTCGGCCTCTCCCTTGCGCAGCAACCCATGATCAACAAAAACGCATGTCAGCTGATCGCCGATCGCCTCATGGATCAACACGGCCGCGACCGAGCTATCAACGCCGCCGGACAGCCCGCAGATCACTTTGGCGTCGCCGACCTGTTCGCGGATCGCGGCGATTGCCTGCTCCCGGTAAGCGCCCATTGTCCAGTCGCCGGTGAACCCTGCCATGCGCACGAAATTCTCGTAAAGCTTCGCGCCGTTTGGGGTGTGGTGCACTTCCGGGTGAAACTGCACCGCATAGAAATTGCGCGCGGGGTCTGCGGTGATGGCAAAGGGCGCGTTGGGGGAGGTGCCGAAGACCTCAAAGCCCGGTGCGATTTTGGCGACGTGGTCACCATGGCTCATCCAGACCTGCTCTTTATCCGTCAGAAACCAGCCCTCAAGCAGGGGCAGCGTCCCTTTCGGGTCAACATAGGCGCGGCCAAATTCTGCAGTGCCATGCCCGCGTTCCACTTGACCACCCAGCATCTGCATCATCACCTGTTGGCCGTAGCAAATCCCAAGGATCGGAACCCCCAGATCGTAGACCGCAGTGGGCGGGCGCGGCGATCCTTCATCTATGACAGAACACGGGCCGCCCGAGAAAATCACCGCCTTCGGGGCAAACTCGGCCAGAAACGCGTCGTCGACGTTCTGAAACGGGTGGATCTCGCAATAGACGTTTAATTCGCGCAAGCGGCGCGCGATCAGTTGGGTCACCTGGCTGCCGAAATCAATGATCAGAAGACGCTCGTGAGAGACGTCGCTAGGGGGCGGTGCGGAAAGATCTGTCATATCCTCGTGATTATGGTTTGCGGGGCAGAGGCGCAAGACCCGGCTGAGCTTCGTCATGGTGTTTTTTCCCTTCATATTGAGATTACACAGAGTGAGATGTCGCTTTCCCCCCGCGAGTGGCGGATTTCGTCCGTGGTAGGGGCGCATCAGGCGCTAGGGTTTAACGCGAAACATCGATTTTTGAGGGGGCTGCCATGCCTGACACATCTACCAAAACCCACCGGACCCGTGGTGGCGGAGGTGCCGCGCGCCGGGCCGAGCGTACAGCCGTTCGCATCGAGACCGCCAAATACATAGAACGCAACATCCCGAATTTCGAGATTCTGACCGAAGAGGCCCTGCAGATCATCGAGGCCAATGCCGAAACGGTGCTGGCGGAGATCGGCGTCAACTTTGTTGACAACCCCGCTGCATTGGATCGCTGGCGCGAGGCCGGGGCGGAGATCGAGGGGGAGCGCGTGCGCATCCCGCGCGGCCTTGCCCGCAAACTTTGTGCGACGGCCCCCTCCATGATCACGCAGCATGCCCGCGATCCGAACAAGTCGGTTGAGATCGGCGGCAAGAACCTTGTGATCGCACCGGTCTACGGGCCGCCCTTCGTGCGCGACGCGCAAGGCGGTCGGCGCTACGCCACGATGGATGATTTCCAGAAATTCGTGAAGCTCGCCTATATGTCGAAATACGTGCACCATTCCGGCGGGACCGTGTGTGAGCCGACCGATGTGCCGGTTAACAAGCGCCATCTGGACATGCTTTACGCGCATATGTCGCTGTCGGACAAACCCTTCATGGGGTCCGTGACCGAGCCGGAGCGCGCGCAGGATTCCGTTGAGATGGCCGACATCCTGTTTGGCGGACTGAATGATCGCACGGTGATGACCTCGTTGGTCAATATCAACTCTCCGATGACATTTGACGCTACGATGATGGGTGCGCTGGAGGTCTATGCCGCCGCGAACCAAGCCTGTATCGTGTCGCCGTTCATTGTGGGCGGGGCCATGGCACCTGTGTCCGTGGCGGGCACACTCACGCAAGTTCTGGCGGAGGTTCTGGCGGGCGTTGCCTATTCGCAGCTGATCCGCAAAGGCGCGCCGGTAATCTTCGGGGCGTTTGTCACCTCGATCGACATGAACTCGGGCGCGCCAACCTTTGGTACGCCGGAAGCGGCCAACATCACCTACGGGGCGGGGCAGTTGGCCCGCCGTCTGGGATTGCCGTATCGGTCCGCGGGGTCGTTCTGCGGCTCCAAACTGCCCGATGCGCAAGCGGCCTATGAAACCGCGAACTCGCTGCAGACCGGGTTGATGTCAGGGGTCAACTTCATGTTGCACGGCTGCGGCTGGCTGGAAGGCGGGCTTGTGTCCTCTTTTGAGAAGTTCGTGATGGACGCCGATCAACTGGGCGTTCTGCACGGTTTGGCCAAGGGCGTTGCCATCGATGAAAACGCCCAAGCTATGGGCGCGATTGCGGAAGTGGGGCCTGGCGGTCATTACCTTGGCTGCGAGCACACCCAAAACAACTTCAAGGAGGCGTTCTGGCGTTCTGAGCTGTTGGACTACAAGCCGTTTGAGACCTGGGCTGATGAAGGCTCCCGCGATACGCAGGCGCTGGCCACCGAACGGGTTGCTAAACTTCTGGCGGATTACCAGCAGCCGCATCTGGACCCGGCAATTGATGAGGCGTTGAAAGCCTATGTCCGCAAGAAGAAGGAATCAATGCCCGACGCCTTCGTCTGATCCTCGTTCAACAGGTGGGACAAGGGCCTTCCAACGGGCAGGTGATTCTCATTTGTTGAAAATTTTACGAAAAACCGCGCCAATTTGTTAGGAATTGGCGCGGTTTTGAAATTTTCGGGGATTAACTTTTTGTTAGGCTGCTAGGCCCTCTGGTTTCGCGGCAAAAGCTGGCATTCGGCCATCAAGGCCACAAGCACCTCGATGTGGCGCGCGATTGAATAGGCGGCGTCACCGGCGCGTCTTGTGCTTTCGATCTGTTCTTCCTGTTCGATCAGGTTGGCGACCAAAGCGTTGCTTTCCTTATGGCCGCTTTGCCCGGAAATACGGGTAAGATCGCGTTTTCTATTATATTCCGACAGGCCATGGCGGGCCGCACGTACCAAAAGGCGCGGGCGGCGAAGGCGGGCTAGTGCAGAATTGATGTCGGTCATGAAATAGGTCCTTTGGCTGAAATGCTTGGATCAATTTACAACCAGTTGCCGCCCTGTTGCGGCGCTTGCTGATCGTGCGAACGGCAAACCTGCCTGCGTTTACAAATTGGAAATAATTGGGAGAAAATACCGGTCTGGTTAACTCTCTGGTAAGCAATACAACCAAAAGTTGCGGCGTGTGTTAACTACGAAACGGGGGCTGCAACGATGAATTCCGTATCTCATTGTGATGCTGGATTCGATTTTCCCGCTTGGGTTCCAATCGCGGCGTGTCGCTATTTGCACCATATTCAAACCGGGCGATCATTGCGTGATCTGGCCCGAGGAGAAGGGTGCCACCCTTCCACAGTCTTGCGTCAGGTACGCAAGCTTGAATTGCGCCGCGACGATCCGCTTGTGGATGAGGCGTTGCACTCCCTTGGCCAGCGTATTTCGGCCCGCCCCGCAAACATTTATGATCAAGGAAATTTATCGATGAACGTACAAAACTGCCCGCCGGTCCCGCTGGATGACAAGTCTTTGGCTCGGGAAGCCCGGCGAATATTGCGGCGTCTTAGCGAAACTAACGCGGTGTTGGCTCTGGCGTCCGAAATGGACAAGGCAGTGGTCGTGCGTGGTCATGGAGAGGAGGCACCTACCCGAACGGCCGTGGTCGAGCGCGAAATCGCGCAGGCGTTCGCCTTGAAAGAATGGATTACGCCCACGAAAGGCAGCAAGGGCAGGATCACGACTTATGCGATTACCGCTGCCGGCCGGGCCGCGCTGAAACACTACATTGCTGAGGAAGAAAACCGTCGCCGCCGGGAGGTCAGCATGGATCCTCAGCCCGGTCCGTTCTCGGTGCAAACCTCGGCTTGGGACGCGCAAGACAACAGCCAGATCATCCGACCCGTACGCTACAATGTTGCGGAAAGCCCGCTTGCGATGCTGGCCCGGCGCAAAGGCAAAGATGGCAAACCGTTTCTGGAATCGCCCTTGGTTCAGGCAGGCGAACGCTTTCGCGAAGATTTTGAGCTGGCGCAGATGGGCCCGAAAATCGCCCAGAACTGGGAACAATTCATGACGACGGGCGACCGGGACTGCCTCGCACCACAAGGCGAGATCACCAACGGATCGCGCGCCGCAAGGGACCGTATCTTGTCCGCGTTGGAAGATCTGGGCCCCGGGTTGGGAGATATCATCATGCGGTGTTGCTGTTTTCTGGAAGGGTTGGAGACGGCGGAAAAGCGGATGGGGTGGTCGGCCCGGTCCGGCAAAGTCGTGCTGCGGATTGCATTGCAACGCTTGCGGCGGCACTACTGCGAAATTCAAGGGGCCGCCAGCGCCATGATCGGCTAAGATATCGTATCCTTTCTAAGCGATCACAGCGTCTGAAAGCGATTCGTCTTCGCTTCAGAATCATGTTTAAATTTATGGTTAACCCATTGGTAATATTAAAATAAAGTAAATTTGGGTTCTGCCTTGCGCAAGGTTGGAACCTCTTCGGCAAGATTGCGCGGGATGTGGAAACCATGCCGCGACCTTGCCGCAAAAATGGCGAAATCTCGGCAGATTTAAGGCGCGCTTTGAAGAGGTCCTCGACCTGATCGAGACCGAAATCAAACCGCTGAGCGGGTCCTCAGAAACCGAGGGTTTGCAAGCCTAAGTAAAGGAATACAAATATGTTTATGCACAACGAAACTGCTTTTATCGACTCTGACATCGTTACATTTCCAGGCCTTGAAAATAGCACTCAAAAAGACACAAAACCTGCGCTGAATTATGGCATGCCGATGGGAACGCTGGTTGAAACAGATGCGGGTTGGGAGGCTGTTGAAACGCTGGTTGTGGGCCAGAAACTGGTCACAACGGAAGGCGAGACAAAAGCCTTGACGCGGGTCGAGCATAGTTTTGCAACTCTGCCCAAAGACCAGGGCTTTATCCATATTGCAGGCGGCATCTTCCCCGGTGTGTCCGATCTGGTCTTGCTGCCCGATCAATTGGTGATGATCACCAGTTCCTTGGCGGAAGCCCGCTACGGCACGCCCGATATTTTGCTGCCCGCCGCCGCTTTGGACGTGGCCATGGGTGTCGAAGTGGCCTCGGGCGGGATTGCGGTGCAACTGACCAGCTTCGGCTTTGAGGATGAAGAGGTGATCTTCGCTGCCGGTGATCTGCGTCTGCATTGCCCGAAAGCAAAGGACCGTGCGGTTTTGACCGAAACGCCCGGCTCGGATTTCTGGACGGTGCTAGATGCGGAAGATGGTCGCGCGCTGACCCGTGATCTTTACGCGCGGCCTGAAAATCACCTGAAGTTGGCAAGTTGATCTTGGATGGGATGCAAAAACAGAATGGCGGGATTGCGATCTGTCGAAGCCTCTCGGTTGGACAAATCCCCCGCCAGCAATTACCTGTATCTTCAAGCAAGAAAAGGACGGCCCCAATGGCAGACGGTTCTGCAAAAACGCGCGATCTGAAAATCCCCAGCCAGCGGCATCCTGAAAAGATGCGCAGGCCGGACAACGCGCAACCCAAAAAACCTGACTGGATACGGGTCAAAGCTCCGGTGAGCCAAGGCTACAAGGACACGCAGAAGATCATGCGCGACAATAATCTGGTCACGGTCTGTGAAGAGGCCGGATGTCCAAATGTCGGGGAATGCTGGTCGCAGGGCCACGCCACGATGATGATCATGGGCGAGGTCTGCACAAGGGCCTGCACGTTTTGCAACATCGCTACGGGCAAACCGCCGGAAGATCTGGATGTGTTTGAGCCGGGACGGGTGGCGGATGCGGTGTCCAAACTGGGCTTGAACCACGTGGTGATCACATCCGTGGACCGCGATGATATCGAAGATGGCGGGGCGGAGCATTTTGCCCAAACGATCCGCGCGATCCGCCACAAGTCGCCCGCCACGACGATCGAAATTCTAACACCGGATTTTATCAAGTGTGCACCGGAAGTCCTTGAAAAAGTTGTGGAAGCACGTCCTGACGTATTCAATCATAACCTGGAGACGGTCCCCGGGCTTTACCCCGAAGTGCGCCCCGGTGCGCGGTATTTCCATTCGCTGCGACTTCTGCAACGGGTCAAAGAACTTGATCCGACGATGTTTACAAAATCTGGCATCATGGTGGGGTTGGGCGAGGACCGCCAAGCCGTGATGCAGGTGATGGAGGACATGCGCGCAGCCGATATCGATTTCCTGACCATCGGGCAATATCTGCAACCGACGCCAAAGCACCACCGCGTGGATCGGTTCGTTACGCCGGATGAGTTTGCAAGTTACGAAAAAGCCGCTTTCGGAAAGGGCTTCTTGATGGTGTCTGCGACCCCGCTAACCCGGTCGAGCTATCACGCCGGTGAAGACTTCGCGCGTTTGCGTGAGGCGCGCTTGAAGAAATTCGGATAAGAATTGGAAATAAAATAGTTTTTTTGAGCGCCAGCTAGCCGCGCAAACGGGCCGCGCGTCCACCGCGGCGCTTCTTGAACCGGTCGGCACGCGCGGGCAGTTGATCGATCAGCTCTTGGCGGGCCTGATTGGACATCTGACCCCAAGCGCCGATCTCTTCGATGCTGCGCAAACAGCCCGTGCAGATCCGTTCTGTCGGGTGGACAACGCAGATCTTGATGCAAGGCGATTGCACTTCGTCACGGGCCCAAATGTCGTCGCTGTCTTTCATGTTCATCCTCACGCGCTGTTTCGCCTGATATGGCTGATCCGGTCCAACGCTCCTTGCAGGATATACCCGGCAGCGACATGATCTATGACCTCGGCGCGACGTTTTCGTGTCGTATCCGCCTCCAAAAGCGCTCTTTCAGCCGCAACGGTCGATAATCGCTCGTCCCAGAAGACAATCGGCACCGGGCTAAGCTGGGAGAAATTGCGCGCAAAGGCGCGGGTGGATTGCGCGCGCGGCCCCTCAGAGCCATCCATATTGCGCGGCAGTCCCAAAACGATACCGCAAATGCTGCGCGCCTCCATTACCGCCAAAACGGCCTTCGCATCGACACCGAACTTCTTGCGTTTGACTGTTTCCAAGGGCGTGGCCACGGACAAATACACATCTGACACCGCAAGCCCGATGGTCTCAGTCCCAAGATCCAGACCGATCAAGGCCTGCATGGGCGCTATCGCGTCTGCAAACCCTGCCATATCGTCAAAAATCTGGGTCAAACCGCCTCCTTCTTCTCGCCGAAATACCTCCGCCAGAGGCATCCGTCCACTGCCAAATCTCTAAGCAGGCAGTGCGGCAAAACAGCTTGCGACACTGGCATGTCGCAACGCTGCTATGAAAGGTCGGCACAAGTCGGATAAAATCCACGGATTCGCGCAAAACCAAAGAGAACCGGACGTGTCAGGATATCTTCGATGAAACGCTATTCAGCCTTTGCCATTGCCCGAGAAGCGGCGCGCTACCATCAGGGTTGGGAGCGGGCCTGGGCCGCACGCACGCCCAAGAAGAAATATGATGCGATCATCATCGGAGCAGGCGGGCACGGCCTGGCCACGGCGTTTCATCTGGGCAAGACCCAAGGCATCAAGAATGTCGCGATAATCGAGAAAGGCTGGCTCGGCGGGGGAAATACAGGCCGGAACACCACGATTATCCGCTCAAACTACCTGCAAGACCCGTCAGCGGCGATCTACGAAAAGGCGCGCAGCCTTTATGAGACGCTCAGCCAGGACCTTAACTATAACGTCATGTTCAGCCCGCGCGGCGTGATCATGCTGGCCCAGACCCATCACGAGGTGCGCGGCTATCAGCGCACGGCTCATGCGAATTCGATGCAAGGTGTCACGACCGAATGGATTGGTCCCGGCCGCGTCAAGGAACTGTGCCCGATCATGAACATAGAAGGGCCGCGTTACCCGGTTCTGGGTGGGCTCTGGCAGGCGCGCGGCGGCACGGCCCGCCATGACGCGGTGGCGTGGGGCTATGCGCGGGCGTGCTCCGAGATGGGGATGGACGTGATCCAGCAATGCGAGGTCACAGGCATTCGTCAGGAAAATGGTCAGGTCATCGGCGTGACCACCACCAAGGGCGAGATCGATTGCGACAAGCTGGGCATCGTTGTGGCAGGCCATTCCGGGCATCTGGCGGAAATGGCCGGTTTCCGGTTGCCCATCGAATCCGTTGCCCTGCAAGCGCTGGTGTCTGAGCCGATCAAACCTTGCATGGATATCGTCGTCATGGCCAATACCGTGCATGGATATATGAGCCAGTCTGACAAAGGCGAAATGGTCATCGGTGGCGGCACGGATGGCTATAACAACTACACCCAGCGCGGCTCTTTCCATCATATCGAGGAAACTGTGCGCGCGCTGATCGAGACCTTTCCGATGATTTCGCGGCTGAAGATGCTGCGCCAATGGGGCGGCATTGTGGATGTCACCGGGGATCGCTCGCCGATTCTGTCGAAAACGCCGCTAGGTAACTGCTTTATCAATTGTGGTTGGGGCACGGGCGGCTTCAAGGCCATTCCGGGCTCTGGCTTTGCGATGGCAGAGCTGATGGCCAAAGGGCATTCCCCTTTAACCGAAGAGTTCGGGTTGAACCGGTTCCGCGAAGGCCGCTTCATCGATGAAAGCGTCGCTGCCGGTGTGGCGCACTGATTTGGCAAGGATTGGCCGACATATAGCGGGCGGTCGCGCACGATTTGGCCGATCCGGCCATCCCCTGAATTGGGGATTTGATGGCGGCACGCCTGGTCTTGTATCCTCCGTGTGGGAGGACTGCTCATGGCTACGACACATCTACACGGACAACACCACGACGACCGCTACCGCGACGATCCACGCGAATTGCGGACCCTTATCAAGATCGTGGCAGGCATCTGCCTGCTCTACTATCTCATTTTCACAAGCGGCTGGATCGATCTGCATCCCGACCTCAATGAGGCCTCGACCGCAGCGCAACAGGCCGTTGAGACAAACGCGGCCAAAAACTAGCCGCAGAAATACCCCAAAAAGCCTGACCTCACGCACGCTGCAAGGCCCGATCAAACCGATCGGGTCTTGGCGGCGCGCCGTCGCGTTCGATTGGGTGATTTGCGGGAAAGACAAGCTCGGATTTCCGCTCATGGCGAGGTTCTGCCGAGCGGGCTTGCGGCGACAAGCAGCAGATTGCCGGAATCATGAACATTTGATGACAAGGTTTGAACTGACCTCCAAAACGGGGTTTTTAACCTCTACGCAAATGGAGGACCAACCATGTCTGACTACACAAACACCACGGATGGTGTCAGCGGCAAAGGCTTGCTGGTGGCTGTCATCCTCATGGGGCTTTTCATCCTCGGGCTCGCCTTCATGGGCGGCACCGGAGAGATCACATCAGCCCCGGTTGCAGAAACAGCAGCCCCAACCGCGTCCGAATAAGTACGACCCCCACTCACGCAGGGCCATTGGCCAGCGGCAGACGCTTTACGGCGTCTGTCGTTTTTTTGTGCGCTTGGAACGTCAGGTTTCAGTCGCCGTTGCGGTTCGACCGCGCCGGGTCGAACATGTCTTTGGCGCGCTCGATCTCTCCCGTCATGTAGGGATCGGTGGTGGCTCCCTTGCCTTTGGGCTCAAACGGTTTGCCGCGCTTCCATTCGACGAGCCATACGGACACGCCGATACAGAAAATCACACCAACAATGCCATAAATGAGGTCCATGCCGGTCACGCTACCGGGATCGCCTCTTTTTTCCAAGACAGGATAGCCCGATGCTAATTCTTGAGTGCCCTTATTGCGGTGTCTCCGGTGAAGAGACAGAGTTTCACGCAGGCGGAGAGGCCCATATCACGCGTGCATCGGTAGGCGATGATGATGAGACGTTTGAGACCTATCTGTTCATGCGCAAGAACCCCAAGGGCGTGCATTTTGAGCGTTGGCAGCATGCCTATGGCTGCGGCAAGTGGTTTCATGCCGCGCGCTGCACCATGACGCTGGAGGTGTTTGGCACCTATTCTGCGCAAACGTTGGAGCCGCCAAAGGCGCTTCAGGCAGAGATTGCGAAGAAACGTCCCGGATTTAAATATGAAGGGGGCACGGTATGAGCACACGTCTGGCAAATCAGGGGCGGCTTTTGAACCGCAACGCGCAAGTGACGTTCCGCTTCAATGGCAGAACGATGACGGGTTATGAGGGCGATACGCTGGCCTCAGCTTTGTTGGCAAATGACCAGATGCTGGTGGGCCGGTCGTTTAAGTATCACCGCCCGCGCGGCATCGTGGCCTCTGGCGCGGAAGAGCCCAATGCTTTGGTTAATCTGGGAAGCGATGGCAAGTTCGAGCCCAATGCGCGCGCCACCACCACAGAGCTTTTCGCAGGGCTTGACGCACGTTCGCAAAACCACTGGCCGAGGCTCGACTATGATATCGGCACGTTGAACAACTACGCGTCGCGCTTCATGCCAGCGGGCTTCTACTACAAGACGTTTATCCATCCGCGTGCCGCGTGGAAACATGTGTTTGAGCCGTTTATTCGTCAGGCGGCCGGTCTGGGCGCGGCCCCGAAACAAGGCGATGCCGACCGCTACGAACATTTCTATGCCTATGTCGATGTGCTGATCATCGGCGGTGGGATCGCCGGACTGCAAGCCGCCAAAGCGGCAGGGGCTGCGGGCGCGAAAGTGCTACTGGTTGAACAGACCAGCCATTGGGGTGGTCGTGCGCCTGTCGATGGGGTCGAAATCGACGGGATGGCAGCCGAAGGCTGGGTTAGCAAAACACTGCAAGAGCTTGAGAAGATGGACAATGTCTCTGTCCGGAGCCGGATGATGGGGGCAGGGGTTTATGATCACGGCTACGCGCTGGCCTATGAACGTTTGGCCGATCACCAGCCCGACGCGGACCTGCCGCGCCACCGGCTTTGGAAAATCCGTGCGGGTCAGATCGTGACCGCGACGGGTGCGATTGAACGCCCGTTGTCTTTTGCTGGCAATGATGTGCCTGGCGTTATGCTGGCCGCCGCTGTGCGCGACTATGTGGTGAATTATGGCGTCTCTCAGGGCGACCGGACGGTTGTGGTCACCAATAATGACGACGCCTATCGCACCGCGATTGCGATCAAGCAGGCAGGCCTTGAGGTTGCAGCCATCATCGATGCGCGCCCGGAGGGTGGCGGAGCGTTGGCAGCAGAGGCTGAAGCGTTAGGCATCCGGATCGAAAAAGGCACTGCGGTTGCGAAGGTCAACGGCTCCAAACGGGTCACCGGGGTAGAGATTTGTCCGCAAGCTGGCGAAGGCAAGACCATGACGCTGATCCCGTGTGATGCGGTGGCGATGTCGGGTGGTTGGTCGCCGGTTGTGCATCTTTGGTCCCATTGCGGCGGCAAGCTGGTCTGGGATGACGCGCAGGCGCATTTCAAACCGGACAATTCCCGTCCGCCACTGGGCGACAAGGGCCAGGCGTTCGTGATCACCGCAGGGATTGCCGATGGCGCGATGCGCAGTGATGACGTGCTCAAAAATGCCGATGCGGCGGGCAAGGAAGCGGCCAAGCGCGTCGGTGCAAAGCCCAAATCCACCAAAGCGCCCACGGCCAGTGATGCGGACGAGGCCGCGATGGCGCCGGTCTGGAAAATGCCGCAAGGGGCGGGCTACAAGCTGCGCTCCAAGATGTTCCTGGATTTTCAAAACGACGTGAAAGTCTCCGATGTGCAGCTGGCGGCTCAGGAAGGCTTTGAAAGCGTTGAGCATACCAAACGCTACACCACGCTTGGGATGGCAACCGATCAAGGAAAACTAAGCAATATCAACGGGCTCGCCGTGCTTGCTGACAGCTTGAATTCGGAGATTCCGCAGGTAGGAACGACCACGTTCCGTCCGCCATATACACCGATCTCCATGGCCTCGATTGCGGGTGAAGCGCGGGGCGAGATATTCCAGCCGCTGCGCCGCACGCCAATTCACGCTTGGGGCGACGAAAACAACGCCGATTGGGAGCCTGTGGGCCATTGGCGGCGCGCTTACGCGTACCCCAAGCAGGGTGAAAGCGTGAAGGATGCGGTGAACCGGGAGGTTCTGGCCGTGCGCAACTCGCTGGGGCTGCTCGATGCCTCGACTTTGGGCAAAATCATCGTCAAAGGGCCGGACGCGGGCAAGTTTCTCGACATGATGTACACCAACATGATGAGCAACCTGAAACCCGGCAAATGCCGCTATGGGCTGATGTGTTCGGAGAACGGATTCTTGAGCGATGATGGGGTTGTCGCGCGGATCGATGAGGACACGTGGCTGTGCCACACGACCACCGGCGGCGCGGACCGAATTCATGCGCATATGGAAGAATGGCTGCAAACGGAATGGTGGGACTGGAAGGTCTACACGGCCAATCTGACCGAGCAATATGCACAGATCGCCGTGGTTGGTCCCAATGCGCGAAAGGTGCTGGAAAAGCTCAATTCTCAGCATGGCGGCGGCATGGATGTGTCCAAGGAGAGCTTGGGCTTTATGGAGTGGAAAGACGGCCAGATCGGCGGGTTTGACACCCGCGTTTTCCGGATAAGCTTCTCGGGTGAGTTGAGCTACGAGATTGCCGTGCCGGCTTCGCAAGGCCGCGGGTTCTGGGATGCGCTGCATGCCGCTGGTGCGGAGTGGAATGCGACCGCCTACGGCACGGAAGCGCTTCATATTCTACGCGCCGAGAAGGGCTTCATCATGATCGGGGACGAAACCGACGGCACGGTGATCCCGCAAGACCTTGGCCTGCACTGGGCCTTGTCGAAGAAGAAGGACGATTATCTGGGCAAACGCGGGCAAGAGCGCACCCATATGACGGACCCGGATCGTTGGCAGTTGGTAGGGCTTGAGACGGTTGACGGCTCGGTCCTGCCTGATGGGGCCTATGCGTATGACACCGATCTGGGCCGCTCCGCCGGGGAGACGGTGGAATTTGCCGAAGGTCAGCGGGGCCCGGTGAATGCAAACGGCCAGACTCTGGCCTGCGGGCGCGTGACCTCGACCTATTATTCCCCGACGCTGAAGCGTGGTATCGCGATGGGGCTGGTGCGCGGTGGCCCGGACCGGATGGGCGAGGTGCTGCAATTTACCAATATCGACGGCGATCCGATCAAAACAAAGATCGTCAGCGCGGTGTTCTATGACCCGGATGGGGAGAAGCAAAATGTCTGATTTGGCTGTCAGCGCCTTGCAAGGTGCAAGCGACGATGGGTTTGTGACCGTGTCTGAGACTGGGCTGCGCGGGATGATCACGTTGCGGGGTGATCTGTCGGATGCTGGGCTGAAGAAAGCAGTGAAAACGGCAACTGGGCTGGCGGTTCCAGCGCAGCGGCAGGTGGCCCAAAAGGGCGATACGGCGGTTGCGTGGATGTCGCCCGATGAGCTGTTGATCATGGTGCCCTACGCCGAAGCTGCCCAAAAGGCTGCTGATCTTGCGGGGGCTTTGTCGGGCCAGCACACGCTGGTTGCAAACGTCTCGGATGCGCGGGCTGTGATGCGGATCAGCGGTGCAGGCTGCCGGGAGGTTGTGGCGAAACTGGCCCCCGTTGATATGTCGCCCGGTGCGTTTGAGCCGGGGCAAATTCGGCGCACGCGGATCGCCCAGATTGCCGCCGCTTTCTGGATGACCGACAACGAAACCATGGAGCTGGTCTGCTTCCGTTCGGTTGCGCAATACGCGTTTGATGTTTTGGTACAAGCATCCAAAAACGGTCCGGTGCGACATTTCTGACAATGCCCGTAATTCGCGGTGGTATTTCCCAGCGGTCTGTAGCTATATGGAATTATTGGTTTAATTCCAGATTTTGAGGGACCTGTTTCATGCGCCGATCTCTTTGGCTTACGTCTTTGTTTTTCCTTGCCGCGAGCTCTGGCGCAGCCTCGGCGCTGGAAATTTACCAATGCAGCGTCAACAAGCGCCCAAACGAATTTATCGCGCAAACTGTCGTCTTCGCCTTTGAGCCCGGTGCTAAAACCGCACTGGTGTCGGATGATGTGACCCAGGATATTCTAGGAGCACCGGTCCAGGCCAAGTTTGGTGATCGCGGCAATAGATTGGCTCTGAATTGGATGCTCAAGAATGTTAAAACTGGTGATAACTTTGTTTTGCCGCTGGTCAAATATAGCGCGACGTTCAATCGCTCTTCCAAAACCATCCGGGTCAATGTTGCGGCAACGGGATTCGGAGTTGACTACACCGAAAGTGGCAAATGTCGTGTGTTGCCGGAGAAGGAGCGCTCCAAGATCACTGCGCTCCTCAACAATCCGAAAGTGCGCAAACAGGTCGAAACGGCCAATGCAAAGACTTACACCTATACCTGCAAGATCACCCGCAAAAACAAGTTTGAAGGGGTAACGCCGGATAGGCTGAAAATCGTTCTCGAAGGCCGTGATGTCATCATCAGCGATAATGTGATGGTCAAGGCTGGCCAACAGGCGATCAAGGCGAAGGTTGATCGGGTCGTTGACGGTGATTTGCTGTTTGGCTGGGCGCTGAGCAATGTCCCACGGTCGATGCTACCCAAAACAGACAGCGGGCTTCATACTGGCACAGTGAATTATCGCGCGCGATTAAACCTCAATAGTGGTAAGTTCTCTATGGTTGGCAATTCAGTGACTGGTGTTGGGTTGTCCGGTATCGGCGGGCAAATGACCGGTTCAGGGACTTGCAGGCTTAAGAATTCGTAGCGGCATTCAGTCAGTTGTGAACCTTGCCTTGGTTTTGCGGCTTGTTCGGAACAAAACATCGCACCCACGCGTGATAAAACGAACCTTGACCCGAGGGCGATTGACGCTCAGTTAAGGGGCAATGGAATTCTAACCCAAGGGGGCCCCAATGGCTTTTACACTTCCTGATCTTCCTTATGCCCATGACGCGCTGGCCGATAACGGCATGTCGAAGGAAACGCTCGAATATCACCACGATTTGCACCACAACGCCTATGTGACCAACGGCAACAAGGCGATTGAAGGCACTGAGTGGGACGGCAAGAGCCTCGAAGAGATTATCGTGGGCACCTATGACAAATCCGCTGTCGCCCAGAACGGCATTTTCAACAACATCTCCCAGCTGTGGAACCACAACCAGTTTTGGGAAATGATGGGCCCGGGCAAATCGTCTATGCCGTCCGAGTTGGAAGCCGCGTTGAAGGACAGCTTCGGTTCCGTCGATGAGTTCAAATCCCAGTTTTCCGCAGCAGGCGCAGGCCAATTCGGCTCCGGCTGGTGCTGGTTGGTGAAAGACGCCGATGGCGGCTTGAAAGTGACCAAAACCGAAAACGGTGTGAACCCGCTTTGCTTCGGCCAGACTGCGCTTCTGGGCTGCGACGTTTGGGAGCACAGCTATTACATCGACTTCCGCAACGCGCGCCCGAAGTATCTGACGAACTTCCTCGACAATCTTGTAAACTGGGAAAACGTCGCCTCCCGCATGTGATCGCGGCTTAAGTTCAAGTTTTTGCGCGCCCCGCTGGTCTTGTACTGGCGGGGCGTTTTCATTTGCGAAGATCAGCGCATCTTTGCCAGTCGCAAGCTTGTGATTTGGCTTGCCCGTGCTGCCCGGCCTACACACAACCAACCAAGTTTCAGGAGGTCTCTCATGCGCATCTTATCCCAACTACGCTTCTCGCTTCTCGCTTTGGCCCTGACAGGCGGGGCTGCCTTGGCAGAAATCGCGCCGCGCGAGGGCTGGGTCGTCAAACCTACCGGCAAGGATTATGCGAGCTTGGTCTCAGACACGGTCGCAGCCGTCAAAGCCAACAAGATGGGTGTGGTGACGCAAGCTGGTCCCACCGAAGCCGCAAAATCGCGCGGGGTCACAATCCCCGGCAACCGGGTGATCGGCGTGTTCAACAACGTCTATGCCGTGCGTATTCTGGGACTGAGCACTGCTGCAATGATCGAAGCCCCCATTCGGATTTATGTCACGGAAAACGAGGACGGGACGGCCAGCTTGTCCTACAAGACACCCAGCACGGTTTTTGCGCCTTATATGGATGAAGCGGGCGCGGATCTTGTCGCCGCCGCGTCAGAGCTGGACGCGAAATTTCTCAGCATTGCCGAGTTGGCCGTTTCTGAGTAGCGTGCGCGCAAGAGGTGCGAGCCTTTAGCGAATAGAGAGACCTTTCCCAATGACGAAGACCCTGCGCGCCGCCGACCTTCTGGCTCAACGATTGTATGAGGCGGGGTGTCGACACGCCTTTGGTATGCCCGGCGGCGAAGTTTTGACGCTGATAGATGCGTTGGAAAAAGCCGGGATCGAATTTGTACTGTGCAAGCATGAAAACGCCGCTGGTTTCATGGCGGAAGGGGTCCACCATATGAACGGCGCGCCTGCCATTCTGGTGGCAACCGTTGGGCCCGGTGTGGTCAACGGGGTGAATGTCGTGGCCAATGCCGAACAGGACCGGGTGCCATTGATCGTCTTGTCGGGCTGTGTCGATGAGACCGACGCGCTGACCTACACGCACCAAGTGCTCGACCACCGCAAAGTGTTTGAGCCGATCACCAAAGCCACCTTCACGCTGACCGCCGAGGGGGCCGATATCATTGCCGACAAGGCGGTTGGTATCGCCATGGAAGGCCGCTCTGGCCCTGTGCATGTTGATGTGCCGATCACGGTGGCCGATACGGACGTGTCCCCGAAACTGCGCCGCAGGCCTGCGGCAAGTCCTGCCGCGCCGGTGGGCGAAGATCTGGCCGTTGCGCAAGCTTGGCTGAGCGCTGCGAAACGCCCTGTCATCATCGCGGGTTTGGACGTGGTCAAGGACGGCTCCGGCCCGGCCTTGCAAAAATTCGCTGAGAAGTTCGGCACCCCCGTCATCACCAGCTACAAAGCCAAAGGCGTGATCTCTGAAGATCATCCGCTGGCGTTGGGCGGGGCAGGGCTGTCGCCTTTGGCAGACACGCATCTGCTGCCATTTGTGCGCAAGGCCGATCTGATTTTGCTGGTGGGCTATGACCCGATTGAGATGCGCCCCGGCTGGCAAGAGGTCTGGGACCCCTGCGAGACCAAGATCATCGACATCACGGCTGCGCCGAACCACCATTACATGCATCAGGCCAACCTCAATTTCATTGCAGATACCGGGGCTACGCTGGCCGCACTCGGCAAGTCGGTTGAGCGTGGTCCGGGATGGCCGAAAGCGGAGGTGCAGGATCTGAAAGATGCCTTGGCTCACGCCTTCCCGATGGATGATGAATGGGGACCGGCAGGGGTAATCGCGGAATGTCGCGCGGTGTTGCCGGCAGATACGATCGCCTCGGTTGACAGTGGTGCGCACCGTATTCTGCTTAGCCAGATGTGGCAGTGCAGCGCGCCCAAAACGCTGATTCAATCCAGTGGTTTGTGCACTATGGGCTGTGCCGTGCCTTTGGCGATGGGGGCAAAATATGCCGATCCGTCGCGCGTCGTCGTCAGCTTTTCAGGCGACGCGGGTATGCTGATGGTCGCAGGCGAGTTGTCCACGGCGGCGGAGCATGGCCATAACACCATCTTTGTGGTTTTCGTCGACAGCTCTCTGGCGTTGATCGAATTAAAGCAGCGTCAGCGGCAGATGAAAAACACCGGCGTAGATTTCGGCAGCCATGATTTTGCGGCTATAGGGCAAGCGTTTGGCGGGCACGGGCACACCGTTCGCTCCCGTCCGGAGTTGCGCGCGGCACTGGAAACGGCCATGCAAAGTGACGGGTTTTCGGTCATTGCGGCGGTGATTGATCGTCAAGGGTATGACGGGCGCCTCTAGGTCAACGGGCGGTTTTTTGCCAGCAATTGTTAGAAAAAGGGCAGTTTTGATCACCGTTTAGGCACCTGACCTCACATGTCCGTTATTTGCAGCTCTGAGGCGTTTACCCGTCAAAACAAATCGTTATGCCTTTTCTGAGCGAGGTAATCGCGCGTAAAGAATCGGATACTCTATGTACTATGACGTCTTTGGCCAGCAAGCGAGCCTGACCCACCCTCAAGCTCAAACCAGTTGGGATGCGACGCTCCGCGCGTTCATGGCCCATGGGGCTGCGACGCCGGTACATTTGGGTGAAACTTTTGCGGCGGAGCCCGATTTCGCGCTGGGACATGCCGTTAAGGGGATGTTTTACCTGCTTTTGGGCCGCTCAGAATTGATCGAGACCGCCCGTGAGGCGCTGAGTATGGCGAAATCCAGTGTCGCGCGTGTCCCTGTCACAGCGCGCGAAAAGCATTTTGTGGATGCGTTGGAAGAGTGGATGGCGGGCGCGCCATCGAAGGCCATTGGCCATTTGGAACAGGTTTTGCTGCACGCGCCCACGGACGCTTTGGCAATGAAACTGTCGCATGCCATTCGATTTGTGTTGGGCGACGGCGTTGGTATGCGCCGCTCGGTTGAGCGGGTTTTGCCGCAGTATTCAGCCGATCACGTGGGCTACGGCTATTTGCTGGGCTGTCATGCGTTCACCTTGGAAGAGGCTGGCGAATATGGTGCGGCGGAACAAACCGCATTGAAAGGATTGAACCATTGCCCTGATGACGCTTGGGGTCTGCACGCGGTTGCGCATGTCTATGACATGAGCTGCAATGCAAAAGGGGGCTTGAAATGGCTGGACGGTCGCGAGGCCGCCTGGGCCCATTGCAATAACTTTCGCTATCACGTGTGGTGGCACAAGGCGCTGATGCAACTTGATGTTGGCCAGCACACGGAGGCCTTGGCGCTTTACGACAACGAAATACGCGCCGACAAGACCGATGATTACCGTGATATCTCCAACGCGACCTCGCTTCTGTCCCGGCTGGAGCTGGACGGTGTCGATGTTGGCACACGTTGGGAAGAGCTGGCAGAGTTGTCTGCGAATCGGACCGAAGATGGCTGTTTGATCTTTGCTGATTTGCACTACTTGCTGGCGCTGATCGGCGACAATCGCGAGGCGGAGATCAAACGCCTGACCGCCCGGCTTTACCGTGACGCAATGTCGGAGCGTGATGAGATGACCCGGAGGATGGCACGCCCCGGACTGTCCGCAGCCGCAGGGTTGGAGGCCTTTGGGGAGGCGGACTATAAAACCGCGTTTCTGAACCTGTCCCATGCTCGCCACTCCATTCAACTTGCAGGGGGCTCGCACGCACAACGCGACGTTTTTGAGCGTCTGACCATTGATGCCGGCATCCGCGCGGGGCTCTTGTACGACGCCGAAAACATCCTGCGCGATCGGATGAGCAAGCGAGCAGGTCGTGAAGACGGCTATGCAGCCGCAAGATTGGCCATGATTTCTGACGCACGTTCTTCAGTTTTGCGCGGCGAGCGTCTTGCCGCAGAGTAAAAGGCCTGTCACACGATGAGCATGGCTGCAACAACCCCCTCTGAGATGTCCGCACCGGCGAAAGCCGCCGCGGCTAGTGCCGCGCGTGTGCGCGATCCACGGCTGGATTTCTACCGTGGCATCGCGATGTTCATCATCTTGTTCGCGCATACACCTGGCAATTTCTTCACGTCCTGGATTCCCGCGCGCTGGGGATTTTCCGATGCGACAGAGATATTCGTGTTCTGCTCCGGTATGGCATCTGCGATCGCCTTTGGCCGCACCTATGACCGCGCTGGCTGGGTCTTGGGCACGGGCCGTGTGGCCTACCGGGTCTGGCAGGTCTATTGGGCCCATATCGGCATGTTCTTCTTCATCGCCATGATGCTGGCCTTCTGGGACAGCTTTGGCATCTTTGAGAAGCACTATATCGGCACACTCAACCTTGTGCCGTTCTTTGAGGGTGTGACGCGCGGGGGCGAACTGGTCTCCACCACCGCAGATCAGATGGTGGGCCTGTTCACGCTCACCTACGTGCCGAATTATTTCGATATCCTACCCATGTATATGGTGATCCTGGTGATGATGCCTGTTGTGATGGCGCTCAGCCGGGTGCATCTGGGATTGATGTTTGCCGTGATCGCGACCGTATGGCTGTTTGCGCAGGAAAATGTGTTAGGCCTTTGGGGCGCAGAGGCGCTGAGCGCAAATTTCCCGGCAGAACCATGGTCAGAGCGGGAGTGGTTCTTCAACCCATTTGGCTGGCAGTTGATCTTCTTTACAGGTTTTGCCTTTATGCGCGGCTGGATCCCGGCCCCGCCGGTGAAAACCTGGTTGATCGTCCTTGCCGCAGTGATCGTGGTGGCCAATATCCCCTTGTCCAATATCGGCGTGCGGGCGGTGAACCGTGAATGGTTCGGGCTGGCCTTTGAGGGCAATCCCGTGATCGACTGGCGCGTCGCCAACAAGATGTGGATCGACAAATCCGATTTCGGCATTCTGCGCTATGTCCACTTCCTGTCACTGGCCTATCTGGCCTGGGTTGCGGCAGGTCAAGGCGGGCACCGGCTGATCGCGTCGGGGGCGACGCTGGCCTCGCGGGTTTGGGACAAGCTGGTCACGGTCATCATGAAAGTGGGGCAGCAATCTCTTGCCGTTTTCGTGTTCTCCATGGTGTTTGCGCGGATTACCGGCTTTACGCTTGATCAAATTGGGCGCACCACCACGTCAGTGACATTCATGAATTTGGTCGGTGTTGCGATGCTGATATTGGTTGCCTATTTCGTGAGTTGGATCAAATCGCAGCCCTGGCGCGTGACGCCAGCGAAATAGCAAAAGCGAGAGAGGGGACAATGGACAGACGCGCGTTTCTTTCGATGATGGCAGCCACGGCCTACGCCGGGGCTTTCGCCGGGTCTGCAAGCGCGTTGCCGATGTTCAAAGGCGTGCCCAAGCCGTTTTCGCGCGATTGGTTGGAAAGTGAGGCCGCGCGACTTGCCCAGCAAAGCTACGCGCCGATGGGGCAGGTGCCCCAGCAATGGCGCGACCTGACCTATGATCAATACAAGTCGATCTGGTTCAATTCCCAGAAAGGTCTGTGGACCGACACGGCCCGGCCTTTCAAAGTGGATTTCTTCCATCCGGGCCTCTACTTCCCACGGCCCGTCGAGATCAACATCGTCGAAAACGGTCAAGCGCAGGCACTGGCCTTTGACATCTCGCTCTTTGACAAGACCGATAAGTTTCCCGACCTGCCGATTGATGACACGATGGGCTATTCCGGCCTGCGGCTGCGCGCCGAGCTGAAGCAGAAAGACATTTTCGAAGAGTTCATGGTCTTTCAGGGCGCGAGCTATTTTCGGACCATCGGGACGGGGCAAACCTATGGCCTGTCTGCGCGTGGTCTGGCGCTGAACACGGGCGATCCGGCGGGGGAAGAATTCCCGGAATTTACCCATTTCTGGATGGAAGCGCCTGAACCCGGCGACCGGATGATCAAGGTGCACGCGCTTTTGGATAGCCCGTCCACAACAGGGGCCTACAGCTTCAAGATCACACCCGGTCTTCCGGCTGAGGTTGACGTTGAATGCACGCTGTACCCGCGCACGCCACTGGCCCATGTCGGGCTGGCCCCGCTGACATCGATGTTTCTGTTTGACGAGACCAACCGCTCCATGTTCGATGATTTCCGTCCGGCGGTGCATGACAGCGAAGGTCTGATGGTCTGGAATGGCGCGGGCGAGGTCCTGTGGCGGCCGTTGGCAAATCCGAAATCCCTGCAAGTGTCCTCTTTCGTCGACGAAAATCCGCGCGGTTTTGGACTGTTGCAGCGCACCCGTGACCCTGAAGATTTCGCCGATCTGGAAGCTCATTATGAGGAACGTCCGTCGCTTTGGATCACGCCGGGCGAGGACTGGGGCAGGGGCGCAGTCACGCTGGTGGAAATCCCCGCCGACAAAGAGATCTACGACAATATCGTGGCCTATTGGCGTCCACGCGAACCGCTTGAGCCCGGCACCGCTCATCGCTTTAACTACATGATGCATTGGGGCGATGAACCGCCGCGCCCGCGCGAAGCCGCCCGTGTGCTCAACACCCGGCAGGGCAAAGGCTTTGATCAGATCAAGAACGTTGTCACCGTCGATTTTGAAGATCACGAAGGTTTTGACGATCTGGACGCGCTGACCAAGTTTGTCAGTATCAACCGCGGCACGGTCTCTGAGCCGATCCTGCAACGAAACCCTGGCACTGGCGGGGTCCGGCTGGCGTTCAGCTTTGATCCCGGTGAGGCGAAAGCGGTGGAGCTGCGCGCGCAGATCGTGCGTGACGGGGCCTCTTTGACAGAGGTTTGGCTGTACAGGTGGACCGCCGCATGACCGACCGGATGCCTCCAGAGCAGCCATTGGCCCATCCTGTGCAGAACCTGCGCGAAACCCACCGCGATGCGGCGGCACCGGGATCTGTTGCAGCCCCGGAGGCAATCGGATGGCGTTGGGCCACGTTCCTGCCGGCATTTCTGACGACCTTTGGTTTGATTGCGGCTTTTACCGACTGGTTCGCGATGGACGGGCTGAGCGTGTTTGAGGCGCTTTTGATCGGGCTGATCGCGGTGACGTTCTTCTGGATTTCGCTGTCTGTGTCGACTGTTACGGTTGGCATCGTAAACATGCTGCGCCCCGTACAAAACGACACGGGCCCGGTAAGCGGCCCCTTGAACGTGGCGCTTCTGGTGCCGGTTTATAACGAGGCCCCGGCGGATGTGTTTGGCAACGCCACAGCGATGCTGACGCAGTTGGAACGCGCGGAAACCGCGCATCAATACAGCCTGTTCATTCTGTCCGACACCCGTGACGAGGCCATCGCGGAGCAAGAGTTGCGCGCCTTTGCGTCCTTGCGCGACAGGCTCGGTCCGCAGGCCCGGATTTTTTACCGCAGACGCGCCGATAACACCGACCGGAAGGTCGGCAATCTTGCCGATTGGGTGGAGCGTTGGGGCGGCGGTTACGGGGCCATGCTGGTTCTGGACGCCGACAGCTTGATGAGCGGTAAGGCCATTGTCGATCTGTCTGACGCCATGGCGCGCGATCCATCGGCGGGTCTTATTCAGTCTTTCCCGCAGTTGTTCGGGGCAGAGACGCTCTTTGGTCGGGTCCAGCAGTTTTCCAACACAATCTACGGCGCCGCCTTGGCCGAAGGTCTTGCCAGTTGGGCAGACCGCGAGGGCAATTACTGGGGCCATAATGCAATCATTCGCACTGCCGCGTTTGCCTCTTGCGCGGGGTTGCCGAAGCTGAACACGGTGCGCTCCAAAGGCGCGCTGATCCTCAGCCATGATTTCGTTGAGGCCGGGCTGTTGCGCCGCGCTGGATGGTCAGTGCGTTTCCTGCCGCGGGTCAAAGGCAGCTATGAGGAAGTGCCTGCGACCCTCATCGACTATGTGCGCCGCGACCGGCGTTGGTGTCAGGGCAACTTGCAGCACCTCAATATTCTGGGTTCAAAGGGCTTTCACCCGGTGACGCGGTTTCATCTGTTTCACGGCGCGATGAGCTATCTTCTGTCGCCCGTCTGGTTCGTCCTGCTGACGATTTGGGCCGTGATCGGTGTTGGGCAAAATGCAAGCGTGATCACCTATTTCTCAGGCGTAAACCCGCAGGTAAACTGGCCCGAGATGCCGACGGTCAACAATTTCATGATCCTGCTTTTTATGTATGGCATGCTTTTGGCCCCGAAACTGATGGGCGCGTCGGCAATTTCGCAAGCCGGGATGAAGCTGCGCGATCTTGGTGGTCTGGGCCAGTTCTTGCTGTCTTTCCTGACCGAGATCATCGTCTCGATCGCCTACGCACCGATCCTGATGGTGCAACAATCCATCGCCGTATTGCGGACCTTCCTCGGACTGAAAGAGACCTGGAGCCCACAGGCGCGGCGCGGTGGTCAGTATGGTTTGCGCACGCTTTTGGGCTTCCACGCGGTTGAAACCGTGATCGGGGCCGTTCTGGTCGCGGGCATGGGCGCCGGGGTTGTGACATGGTGGCTTATGCCCATCGCATTTAGCCTTGTTCTGGCGGTACCGCTCTCTGCGCTCAGCGGGGTCAAGCTGACCAGGTCGCGTTGGCTGTCGCGGCTCTTGGGCACAGCAGAGGTGTTTAATTCCCCTGCTATCATCCGCTCCGCCAAGCGGGAACGTAAACGAATGGCCGACGTGTTGGACGCCGCGCAGATGCCAGCCGAATAGGCCTAGTTGCTTGCCGGTTCGTCCAACGTTTCAAACCAGTTCATCGCCATAGTCGCCCAGCCTTTCGGAATGCCATGGGCACCTTGGTGCAGCGCAAATTCAAGGCTGCCTTCCTGACACGTATCCCAGGACCGTCGCCAGAAATCGCCTGATGTGTCGAAGTTGTCAGCACGCATACGTTCGCAGCGATTTTCCCCGCGCCAGATTTGCAGCGTCACAAAGATATCGCCTTGCAGGATCTCCCCATTGCGCAAGGGACGACCTTCCAGCGGCACGGTCTTGTCGCGCCAACCATGGGTGTGAAGCAGATCAACCGGGCCGTTACAGGCCTGCGGATGCGGTCGCCAGAAACCGCCTGCAACAGGTGCGTAGCCTTTGGCCAATGTTGGGTCTTCACAGGCAAGATAGCTGACAGTGGAACCACCAATTGAGAAGCCCGACAGCATGATCTTTGCAGCATCGACGTCGTGGTTTTCAGCCGCATCGGCAATCACTTCGCGCATGAACGCCATCTCGTCGCGCAACTTCGGGCGGTCGGGGTGGAAGAACCAGCCCGCACCAAAACGAGAGCCGGGTCGTTTCAGGCCGTTGGGGCCAATGACCGCGTAGCCGCGATCCAGAAACGCCTTGCCCATCCGCAAAATGCCCGTGCCTTTGCCACCTGCGCCATGCAGAAATAAAACCGCAGGGTGCGGGCCGGGTCCACCCGGCGTCTGGATATGGTAGCTGCCCAAAGGCACCTCGCAGGGTTCACCTTCGGTATTGCATCCCGCCTGCGCAGCTGTTGTCAGAAAGCACGCGCCTAGAAGGGCGAGGATTGATCGCTTCATGTAAGAACTCAGCTTTTGTTGAGCGGCAGGCCGCGTTTGATCCAACCGGGACCCGCGGCAGAGCCCAACATACCTTCGGGCACGTCGATAATGTTGGTGTAGCCTGCATTCGTAAGCAAGTTCGTTTGCCTGGCAGAGCGCACGCCGCGCGCGCAGATCAGCGCCACCGGGGCTTCGCGATTGCCGCCTGTGATCTTGTCCAGTTCTGCAATAAAATCTTCGCGGCGCATATCAAGCCGGATCGCACCCTCGCCAGAGCCTGTCTTGGCCCATTCATCGGGGCGGCGGATGTCGAGAAGCACGATCTCGCCTGATTTTGCGCGCGCCAGAGCGGTCGGCGGATCGACCGCATCGGCGAAGGTTTCTTCCGTGATCAGTGAATAGAACACATTGCGCCCGCCGGCAGCGGCAAAGGCCGCACCTCCCAGAACGACGGCTCCGGCTCCGAACATCGCGTTGCGGCGGGAGATCATCGCCATCAGCTTGTTCCCTCCGCATAGCCTTTCACGATTTTGGACAGCGCATCAGGGGCCAGAATAGGTGGCACCAGTGTCAGAACTTCGCCTGCCGGGTCCAGCAGGTATAAAAAGCTGCCATGGGCATAGACGGGCCCATATTCTGGATCATCAAACAGATATTCCCGCTCCACAGAAAAGGCGTCATAGGCCACTTGCAATTTGTCCTCAGACCCTGTCAGCCCGATAAAATTCGGGTGATGCAGGGCCAATGCGGGACCAATCGTGTCGACCGTATCGCGTTCTGGATCGATGGTGATCATCAAGGGCGTAAGGCCGATGCCGTCCGCATCCAACGCGTCAGCGACCTCTGCCATCAAGGGCAACGCGGCGGAGCAGATTTGCTGGCAGGTCGCGTAGCCGAAAAACAGCAATTGGTGATTGCCATCCGGGTCAGCCTGCGTGCGCGTGTTGCCCGATTGGTCGGTCAGCGCGTAGGCACCGCCCACGTCGAAGGGCAGTGCCTCTTTGCTGTCTGAAAATGCGGCCGTGGCAAGGAGACATGCCACAGCCGCAAGATATGCTGTTCTGATCACTCGAACAGCTCCTTGATCAACGCGGCATCCGCCTCTGCACCGAGGCCAGTATAGCCGCTTTCTGCGATGGCTGCCTGAACACGCGGGTCACGACGGAACCACGGTCCTTTTGATTTGCCATCGACCGTTTTGGCGTCAGGGTTTGCCTTGCCCCAAACCTTGGTCCACTGATTGGCTTTGACCCAATCCTCAGACCCGGCCTCGCGGATTTTCTGGACCAGATAGACGTTCTTGATCGGGAAATCCTCGTCCTCGATCAAGAGCCCGTCGACATCGACCGTCTTGCCGCAATAGGGTGCAAGCTCCACGGCGGCACCTGTGAAGGCGGCTTGGCTGTTCTTGTTGGGATAGACCAGCGCGCCATCGGCACTACGCAGCAGGCCCAATTGCCGACCGTCGCCGCATTCATTGGCGCAATCGCCCGCAACCGTACAAAGCAGATCGACAACCTGTGCTTCAAAGGTGGCGGGAATTTCTGCGTAAAGGTTCCACGGCTTGGCTTCCGAGCCTTCGGAGAAATCCTGCGCCACAACCGGGCTTACCGCCAAAGCAGCAAGGGTGAGGAGCGTTGAAAAACGTTTCATATCAGGCCTCATTTGGTTGGATCGGGAATGGCGAAGGGTGGCACAACGCCGTAATCTTCGTGGTTAAGATTGGTGATGCCGTGATCGGTCACGATCTTTTCGACCACCAGATAATTCAGCCCGTCCCGTTCGTAGAACATGCCGTCTGCGGTGATCTCATGGGAGGCCAGCGACAATTGCGTATCGCCTGAGGCGGACTGGTCATCACCTTCGATTTTCAGGACCATGTAGACCGTGCCGTCCTCGGCCAGCAGCCCAACCGGGATCCCACCTGCGGAGCACCACAGCGCACAAGTATGGTGGGCTGAACCCGTGACCGCATCGGGGCCACCCATGACGCCGGAATAGTAGCACCAGGTGTCGATGATCTCGCCTTTGACCTGAATGCGCGTGCCTTCGACCGCGAAGGCGGGGGCGCTTAATGCAAGCCCTGCCAATAGGGTCGAGATGAATTTGAGTTGTCGCATTGGCCATGCTCCCTGTTTTGATTCTTGCGCCAGCCTAGCAAACTCGGCCCAAAAGTCAGTTCACAACTTGCGGAGGGCTCGTTCCAACGGTCTGTTTAGGTCGCCCGCAACGACTATTGTAACTGCGCAAGAAGCGCATCCACATCGTTGTGGGTCTGAATGAATTCCCGGATTGAGGCATCGGCAAAGCCGTTCTCGACCACATTGTCCAAGAGCCCCAGTAAAGGGTTCCAATAGCCTTCGATATTGAGGATATGGATGGGTTTTTTGTGCAAACCGAGCTGCGCCCAGGTCAGGACCTCGAAGAATTCGTCAAGCGATCCGGCCCCGCCGGGCAGCAAAACGATTTCGTCGCAATTCATGAACATCACTTTCTTGCGCTCATGCATGTTCTCGGTGACCACGAAGGTCGACAGATCGCGCTTGCCGACCTCACGGTCGAACAAGTGCACGGGGATGACGCCGAACGTTGCGCCGCCATTGGTCTGCGCACTGCGCGCCACACGCCCCATCAACCCGACATCGCCCGCGCCATAGACCAACCTGTGGCCCGCATTGGCCAGACCTGCCCCGAGGGCGTCTGCGGCGGCGGGAAAGGCTGGGTTCGCGCCATCGCGCGAGCCACAAAAGACACAGATTGATGACATGATGTGATTGGACCTCCGGGAGTGCTTTGCCTTGTGATAGCGACACTGATAGGGTCCGGCAAGCCGGGCATTTCGGGATGCCTGACCTGGGGAAAAGGACGCGTGGGATGGCCTTTTGGTCAAGATTTGGATTGAGCGGCCCGGCCGCATTAATCGCAGGCATGGTTGCGGCGGCGATTGTGGCCTTGTTGGTTTTGCTTTTTGTAACGCCGCCAGCGACGGAAACTGCCGAAACTGCGCCTTTGGCGACTGAGGCGGTGGCCTCGGGCGCGGCGCTAACGGACACGGATATTGCCAAAGAAGGCGTTGCGGAAGAAAGCGCGCCTCAGACCGGGGTAAGGCAAAGCGAAGATCAGGCGGATAATTCCCAGACAACAGCTACACCGACAGAGACCGCGTCGGAAGAGGTTGTTGCATCTGAGGCGGGCGACGAAAGCAGTGCTGCGTCAACAGACCCTGCAACGGGAGATACTGCGACTGGTGATGCTGTTGCAGACGATTCCGTGGCCGGTGATGCCGATACAACGGAAGCCGCGCAAGCCGAGGTGCCAGCGCAGACTGAAGCTCCTACGAAAGCTGAGGGCGCGCCGAGTTTTGATCTGGTTCGTGTTGAGGCCGATGGCACCAGCGTCATTGCCGGAACCGCAGCCCCCGGCAGCGTGGTGGAACTTTTGGTAAACGGCATTGTTGCAGCCACCGCCGATGTCGACAACTCCGGCAATTACGTAGCGTTCTTGGACCTTCCGGCCTCAAGCGAGCCGCGTAGCCTGTCGGCGCAGATCACAAGTGGCGGCGGCGAGGTTCTCAGCTCTGTCGGCACAGTGCTGATCGCGCCAACGCAAGCCCGCGCTTTGGATGTTGCCGTCGCTGCCGTTGATAGCGACCCGTCAGTCACGCCAACTCAGACCGGGGATCAATCCAGCACGCCAACGGCGCAGACCGGTGCCACGACAGAGACTGATACAGCCACCCTTGGCAGCACGCCTGAGACACCTGTTTTAGGGGACACTGCGCAAACCACCGCACCCGCCAGCGCACCGGCGATTGTTCTTGCCGATGACACTGGCGTGACCCTGCTGCAACCTGCTGACAGACCAGCGGTGCCGGGCACGGAACCATTGGCGCTTTCAAGCGCGGAAACCGGGTCGGGAAGCTTGCCGCAAATCGTCAAAAACATTGTGATCGACACGATCAGCTACGATGACAGCGGCGAGGTTGCCTTGTCGGGCCGGGGCGGGCAGGACAGCTTCGTGCGGGTCTATATCAATGACAAACCGGTGCAGACCGCGCAGATCGGCTCCGACGGGACATGGACCTCTGATCTGCCGGATGTGGACGCCGGGGTGTACCGATTGCGCATCGACGAGGTGGCCTCGGACGGCTCGGTTGTGTCTCGGATCGAAACCCCGTTCCAGCGCGAGACCATCGACGTGATCAATGCCACGGTTAAGGCCGTGACAGTGCAGCCGGGCTTCACGCTCTGGGCGATTGCGAAAGGCAAATACGGAACGGGCGAGCAATATGTCCGCGTCTATGAGGCCAACCGTGATCTGATCCGTGACCCTGATCTGATCTATCCCGGTCAGGTGTTCACGTTGCCGGAAAACTAGGCCCGCGTCTCTTAGAATAAGACCTCAGACCGAGGAAATTCGCCACTGCTTCTGGTCATCAGCGGACAGAGGCCCTAGATAGAGATGCCAAGCCTAGGAAGTCTCCTCACCCATGCCCACCGAAGTCACAGATGCCCGCCTGAATCAGGACCTGCGGAAGTCCGGCATGTCGACGGTCAAACGGGTGATCCCTTATCTCTGGCCGGATGACCAGCCTTGGGTGAAGCGGCGCGTCGTGATCGCGCTGGTGATGCTTGTTGTGTCCAAACTGGTCGCGGTCGGCACACCGTTTTTATACAAAGGCGCGGTGGATGCGTTGTCGGGCGAGGCGGGCTCGCAAGCCTGGATGCTGGCGGCGGGCGCTGTTGGCTTGACCGTGGCCTACGGCATTGCACGCCTGATGAATGTGGGCTTTCAGCAATTGCGCGATGTGGTCTTCGCGCTTGTCGGTCAACGCGCGCTTCGGATGCTGGCGTTGGAGACGTTTACGCATATTCACCGCCTGTCGATGCGCTATCACATCACCCGCAAAACAGGCGGGCTCAGCCGGATCATTGAGCGCGGCGTTAAAGGTGTCGAATTCCTTCTGCGCTTTCTGCTCTTCTCTATCGGGCCGCTGATCCTCGAGCTGTTGATGATCGCCGTGATTTTGGCATTTGTCTTTAATATCTGGTACTTGGTCGTCGTTTTTGTCACTATCGCGCTTTATACGTGGTTCACATTTGCCGTCACCGAATGGCGCGTGAAACAGCGCAAGGAAATGAACGATCAGGATACAGATGCCAACCAAAAGGCGATTGATTCCCTGCTGAATTTCGAGACGGTTAGGTATTTCGGGGCTGAGCAGCGCGAGGCGGAGCGCTATGACGGCGCGATGGAAAAATACGTCGCGGCAGCGCTGAAGACCTCCTACAGCCTTGCGTTCTTGAACTTCGGACAGGCGGTTTTGATCACCGGTGGGCTGGTCGTGGTGATGGTCATGGCCGCTATTGGCGTTCAAAACGGCACGCTGACTGTGGGCGATTTTGTCATGGTGAATGCCTATATGATCCAAATCACCATGCCTTTGAACTTTCTGGGTACTGTCTATCGGGAGATCCGGCAGGCGCTGGTGGATATGGGGGAGATGTTTGAACTTTTGGGTCAACCCGCTGAGGTCAAGGACGCCCCCGACGCCAAGGACATCAAGGTCACGGGCGGCGAAGTAGAGTTGGACAATGTGTTTTTTGGCTATGACGCCGCGCGTCCGATCCTGAAAGGCGTGTCGATTAAGGTTGGTGCCGGGAAATCTGTGGCCATCGTTGGCCCGTCAGGCTCTGGCAAATCCACCATCGGGCGGCTTTTATTTCGGTTCTACGATGTTGGCGACGGCGCGTTGAAAATCGACGGCCAAGACGTGCGCGGCTTCACGCAGGACAGCCTGCATGCGCAAATCGGGGTTGTGCCGCAAGACACGGTTCTGTTCAACGACACGGTTCTTTATAATATCGCCTATGGTCGCCCCGAAGCCTCCCGCGCCGAGATTGAAGAGGCCGCGAAAGCCGCCAAGATCCACGATTTCATCATGGACCTGCCCGAAGGCTACGAGACGCAAGTTGGCGAGCGCGGATTGAAGCTGTCCGGCGGTGAAAAGCAACGTGTTGGCATTGCGCGGACTTTGCTGAAAAACCCACCAATCCTGCTTTTGGACGAGGCGACAAGCGCGCTGGATTCCGAGACAGAGCATGACATCCAAGACAGCTTGCATGCGATGAGTGCCGGGCGGACGACAATCACCATCGCGCACCGCTTGTCCACCATTGCAGAGGCCGATCAGATCGTCGTGCTGGAAGCGGGCGTGATCGTCGAGAGCGGGACGCATGATGATCTTTTGGCCAAAGAGGGGCGTTATGCCTCGCTCTGGCATCGTCAGCAGGCGGAGGAAGAACAGGCCGCTTAAAGGGCCTGCAAACCGTTTTCTAAAGGTTGATCTGACCCAACAGGCGCGCGGCCTCGTCTAGGCACGGTGTCAGTTTCGTGCGGTCCTCACCGGGGTAGAAGCGTGCACGTACGGCGGTGGGCATCGGTGCGGGTGTCAGGATATGGACGTCCAGTCCGGATTTCACGTTTTCGTCCTGCCAGCTTTGCGCCATGCGTATTTGCGCCGCTTTCGACAGCCCGTAGGCCCCGTGGAATTTCACGTTTTGTGAGGGGTCATCGAAGAACACGGCCTGGCTTTTCGCAGCGGCTTTCAGCAGGGGGTCGGTATTGGCAATCAGGCGCGCGGTGGCGCGGATATTGCTGGCGATGGTTTTATCCAGATCACGCCCGTCCGTATGGCCCATGGGCGACAGGGGCGGGGCGTGGATTGCGGCATGAACCAAGAGATCCAGCTTGCCCCATCGGTCATGGATGGAGCGGCAGATTTGCAGCATCGCGTCTTCATTGCACAGATCAACCGGCACCAAGGTTGCGGTCCCACCTGCGGCTTGAATGCGGTCATCAAGCTCTTCCAGCGCGCCGGATGTGCGTGCCAGTGCCAGCACATGAAAGCCCTTCGCGGCCAGTTTTTCCGCAAACGCGGCCCCAAGACCCCGAGAGGCCCCCGTGACCAGTGCGATTTTATCTGATGTATCATTCATAGGGCGGGTTTCTCACTCTGTGCGGGGCAATTCAAGGGCTGATCTGCTTGACTTTACATGCTGCAGCGCCAAAAACGGTGCCAGAGCAAAAAACATCCCGAGGGAACAGCCATGACACTGACACAAGCCGCATTTGGCACAGACAGCCTTTTGAAAAAGGCGCTTCTGGTGATTGCCGGGACGATCTTCATCGCCTTGGCCGCGCAAATCGCAATTCCGTTCATTCCGGTGCCGCTGACGCTGCAAACGCTGGCGATCCTGATTGTGGGTCTGACATTTGGCTCCCGACTTGGTGCGGTGACGCTTCTGACTTATCTGGCGGAAGGTGCGGCTGGCCTGCCTGTGTTCGCCAATGGCGGCGCGGGCCTGCCATACATGATGGGTCCGACCGCAGGGTTCCTTGTGGGCTTTGTTATCATGGCCTATCTCGCGGGTCTCGCTGTTGAAAAAGGTCTCGCCAAGGGCTTTGTCGGCACAGCAGTTGCGGCGATTGTGGCCTCTATCGTCCTCTACATTCCTGGCGTCGCCTGGCCGATGTTCATCGCAGAGCTGTCTGGTGCTTCCGGCAAATGGGTCGGCTCTTCGGCATCCTCAATCTGGACTTACTGGGTAAGCCCGTTCCTTCTGGGTGACGCGCTGAAAGCTGTTTTGGCGGCACTCGTCGTAACAGGTGGTTGGGCTGCATTGCGGGCGCGTAAGGGCTAAGACGCTTTTTCGCCTGAACTGACTGAAATTCAAAAAGCGCCGCTCTGATATTCAGGGCGGCGTTTTTGTGTTAAGCCTTCGATATGTGCCTTCGGGACCGCAGAGCATTGGGTAGCAAAGCATTTTCAATGACCGATTTCGTGCCGACAATGACCTTTCCCGACGATATCGCGGATGCCGTCAGATCAAACTACAACACAGCGTCCAGTATCCTTGAATACGGGTCTGGCGGGTCAACGGCGCTTGCGTCTATGCGCAATGATGTGACCTGCTTTTCGGTGGAAAGTGACCCGGTCTGGGCCTCAAAGATGAAACGCTGGCTGGCCGAACACGGCAACGGCCAGACCCATATTCATTTCGCAGGTATCGGGCAGACCAAGGCGTGGGGCTATCCGCTGAACTATTCTCAGGACGATCTTCAGAAATACCGCCGTTACACGCGCTCCGTCTGGCAGCGAGCTGATTTCATCCGTCCTGATGTCATTCTGATCGATGGCCGGTTTCGGCTGTGGTGCTTTCTGACCGTTATGGCGCGGATCCGCAAACCCACACGCATCCTGTTTGACGACTACAAAAACAGATCACATTACCACTACGTGGAGCAGTATTTTGAACCGGTAGAGATGGTCGGACGCATGGCCATTTTCGACATCACGCGAACCCCGTTTCGGTTGCGTGATATGGATGATGACACCATCAAGTTGGTCACCAAACCGCAATAGGTGCGTCAGATGCGGCAGATTTGTTGCGCGCCATCTTGCGCCTCGATCACTTTGCCTTCCTCGAACAGGACATGGGCAAATTTAACCGAGAGCGTTTCATCGTAGATGTAGGAGCGGCACATCAACCCGCCTTCCGAGACCTCGAATTGAAACGCGCCGATGCGGGCTTCAACTTCTTCGGGCGTCATGCCGACCTGGATCGTGTTGACCAGGCTGTCTTTGGTGCCTTGGATCGGTCCGGGGTCGGTTGTGCAGGCGGTCAGCACACAAATCGCGGCCAATGCGGTGAGAAATTTCATGACAGGCCTCCAACGCAATCTTATTCGGCGGCTTTCAACATAAAGCCTTTTTCGATTTGGTCGCTGGGCTTCACTGGGTATTCGCCTGAGAAGCAAGCATCGCAATATTGCGGTGATTTGGCGTCGCGCCCCTTCGCTTCGCCCACAGCACGATAAAGCCCGTCCAGCGAGATGAACTTCAGCGAGTCCACACCCAGATGGTCGCGCATTTCTTCCTCGGACATCGTGGCGGCCAGCAGTTTTTCACGTTGCGGCGTGTCGACGCCGTAGAAACACGGCCACGCCGTCGGCGGGGAGGCGATCCGGAAATGCACCTCGGCAGCGCCCGCGTCGAGGATCATCTCCTTGATCTTGCGCGAGGTGGTGCCGCGCACGACACTGTCGTCAACCAAAATGACACGCTTGTCTTTGATCAGCGCCCGGTTGACGTTCAGCTTCAGCCGCACGCCCATGTTGCGGATCTGCTCGGACGGCTCAATAAACGTGCGGCCCATATACTGATTGCGGATAATGCCCATCGCAAACGGGATGCCCGATTGCAGAGAGAAGCCGATAGCCGCAGGTGTGCCGGAATCCGGCACCGGGCAGACCAGGTCGGCCTCTACTGCGGCTTCCTTAGCAAGCTCCCGGCCGATATTTTCGCGGGTCTCGTAGACGGAACGGCCCCCAAGGATCGAGTCGGGGCGCGAAAAATAGACATGCTCAAAAATGCAAAACCGGGATTTCTGTGGCCGGAACGGGAAGTTGGATTGTACACCATCTGCGTTAATGACGACCATCTCGCCGGGCTCGATCTCGCGGACGAATTCCGCCCCGATAATGTCCAAAGCGCAGGTTTCCGATGACAGAACCCAACCGCCGGTTTCCAGTGGCAGCTTGCCCAGAACCAGCGGTCGCACGCCCAGCGGGTCGCGAACACCGATCAGTTTGGTGCGCGTCATCGCCACAACTGAGAACGCGCCTTCAACACGGCGCAGCGCATCTTCCATCCGTTCGGGGATATTGCGTTGCAAAGAGCGTGCCATCAGGTGAATGATACATTCGCTGTCGGAGGAGCTTTGGAAGATCGAGCCGCGATTGATCAGTTCTTTGCGCAAGGCCTCGGCATTGGTGATGTTGCCGTTATGGGCGATAGCGGCTCCACCCATGGAGAATTCGCCAAAAAACGGCTGTACATCGCGGATCGCTGTTTGCCCTTTGGAGCCAGCGGTTGAATAGCGCACATGCCCGATGGCCAAGGGCCCGGGCAGGGTGCTCATCAAGGTCTCGGAGGTGAAGTTGTCGCGCACATAGCCGAAGCGGCGGGCGTTGTTGAAGCCATGCTCAGGGTCATGGGCGACAATGCCGCCTGCTTCTTGTCCGCGATGTTGCAGGGCGTGCAGGCCAAGGGCCACGAAATTCGCGGCTGATTGCGTGCCAATGACGCCAAAAATCCCGCATTCCTCTTTCAGCTTGTCGCTGTCTGGATCGCTATCGTCGAAAGGATTGGCGAGCCAGCGCTTGTCAGCGGGCGAGCAGGGAAGGGGCATGTGGCAGCAGCTCCGAATCCGAAAAATTGTTACAAGACTGTCATAAGCAGAAATCGTTCATGTGTCACCCGGACAATCTGGCGCCGGGTGAAGAACATTCACGCGTCAGACTGGCCTTCCGCGCCCGGCTCTACGCAAGTGGCGATCAGGTTTTCATAGGTGCCGACGATCCAGCCCGGTGCATCAGATGGAATAGCCTCGTCAATAGGAGCCGACATCTGGGCCACGATCTTCGCGGTGCGGCTGTCATCAACCATCGGGATGCTTTCATCGACGACCACACGGTCATAGATCACGAAGGCGATAATCACCAAAAGCGCGCCGCGCGCGACCCCAAAGAGGAACCCAAGACCTTGATCGATCCCACCCAGAGCAGAACGTTGCACGACGCCTGCAAAGACGGGCGTAAAGAGCGAGACAACCACCAAGGCCACCGCAAATACCAGCGCAAAAGCGGTGATCGTTGCAGGCTCGCAGCCTTCAATTAGGGTGTTGAGGTAAGGAATTTCGCGCGCCAGTGGCACGGCTTTGGGGGCGAACATATAGGCCAGAACGGCGGCGGCGACCCAGCCTGCGATGGCAAGAAGTTCCCGCACAAAGCCCCGCGAATAGGCGAGAATGGCCGAGATCAGGATAACCGCGGCGGCGACCCCGTCTATGATTGTAAAACCTTCCATGCCCGTCTCCTATGTCGTTCAGCTTGCGGTGTCATCCGTGCCGAACATTTCGCCCACGAAACTTGTCAGATCAGCCATCGTGCGCAGTGTCATTCCATCGACCGGGGCGAGTTTCTTTTGCTCTGGACCGATCGCAGTTGTGAAACCAAGTTTTGCGGCTTCTTTCAACCGGTTTTCTGCCTGTGTGACGCCTCTTACCGCACCTGAAAGACTAATTTCACCAAAAACCACGGATTCAGGGGGTAAAGCTGTATCTTCACGCGCGGAAAGTAGCGCAGCGGCAACAGCCAGATCTGCGGCGGGCTCGGAAATGCGCAGGCCACCCGCCACATTGAGATAGACGTCATAGCCTGCAAACGGCACGCCGCAGCGCGCCTCCAGCACCGCCAGGATCGTCGCCAGCCGCTGGCTGTCCAGCCCCACAACCGTGCGCCGTGCCTGAGAATGCGGCGAGGGGGCCACAAGCGCCTGAATTTCGCTGAGCATGGGCCGCGAGCCTTCGATACCGGCGAAAACCACCGATCCCGGTGCAGGTCTGTCGCGGTCTGACAAGAACAGCGCGGAGGGGTTGGTGACCTCGGCCAGACCCCGGCCTGTCATCTCAAAGACGCCTATTTCATCGGCCGGGCCGAAGCGGTTCTTGACGGCGCGCAGGATGCGGAATTGATGGCCGCGCTCCCCCTCGAAATAAAGAACGGTGTCGACCATATGTTCGACCACGCGCGGGCCTGCCAGCTGGCCTTCCTTGGTGACGTGACCCACCAGAATAACGGAAGTGCCGCGCTTTTTGGCGAAGCTGATCAGCTCGTGAGAGGCGGCGCGAACCTGGGACACCGACCCCGGCGCGCTGTCGACCGTGTCGGCCCACATGGTTTGGATCGAGTCGATGATCGCCAGTTTCGGACGTTCTTTGTCGAGCGTGGTCAGGATGTCGCGCAAGTTGGTCTCAGCCGCGAGCCTGACCGGGCTTTCCGACAGCTTCAGGCGGGCGGCGCGCATGCGGATTTGTTCCGCCGCTTCCTCGCCGGAGACATAGATCACATCCAGACCGTTGCGGGCAAAGCGGGCTGCGGCTTGCAATAGAAGCGTCGATTTTCCGATACCCGGATCGCCTCCCACCAGTATGGCCGACGACTCCACAAGGCCGCCGCCCAAGACACGGTCCAGCTCTGCCACGCCTGAAGCGATGCGTTGGGGCGGGTCTTCACGGGTCGACAGGTCAGACAACTCCATCGCGCGCCCCCGCGCAGAGCCAAGTGATTTTTTCGATGGACCTGCGGTCAGAGGGATCTCTTCGATGATCGAATTCCACCCGCCGCAGGTTTCACATTGCCCGGACCATTTGGTGTGAGATGCGCCGCAGGCGGTGCAGCTGAAAGAGGGTTTTTTTGCCATGGTGTAACCTTTGAGCTAAGCCATGATGTCGATCAAGACGAATAGTGCGGCCGCGCCCAGGCAGATTTGGATCAACGGTAGAAACTTTGAGCCAAGTGGGACCTTAATGATCTCGTAGCTGCCTGTGGCCATGCATAAGATCGCGCAGGGCCAGGCGAGCCACGGGGCTCCGTAGGTTGCAGCAACCACGAGGCCGAGCGTAGAAAGCGCCAGCGTGGCGGCGATCCAGCGGGTCAGGCCCGTCGTCAGCGCGGCGCGGTAGATCGACCACAGAAGCGACGCAAAGACCAGCGCGGCGAGCACGATGCCAAGCAGAAGCGACATTAGATTTTTGCCTCCGGCGGGAGTATTTTTGGCAAAAAGAAGCGGGGCTGGGTCACCGCACGGCCTCGATCGGGCCATCGGCGGAGCCGGAGATAAACTGGGTCACATAGGGATCGCCGGACTTGTCCATATCGGCCACAGGGCCGGTCCACTGGATGACGCCGTCATGGAGCATCGCGACCTTGTCGGCGATGGCGCGCACGGAGCTCATGTCATGGGTGATGGTCATCGCGGTGGCACCCATTTCAACAACGATTTCGCGGATCAGGTCGTTGATGACGCCGGACATGATCGGGTCGAGGCCGGTCGTTGGCTCGTCAAAGAAGATGATCTCTGGCTCTGCGGCGATGGCGCGCGCAAGGCCCACGCGTTTTTGCATGCCGCCTGAGAGTTCTGCCGGGAGCCTGTCGGCCACATCAGCTTTCAGGCCCACGCGGCGCAGCTTTTCGATGGCGATTTCGCGGGCCTCTTCCTCGGGGCGTTTGAGGGAGCCGCGCAACAAGCGGAAGGCCACGTTTTGCCATACGGGCAGGCTGTCAAAAAGGGCAGCGGCTTGAAATAGCATCCCGAAGCGGGCAAGGAACGCGTCGCGGTCGCCAAGCTTTGCGTCTTTGCCATCCACGAGGATCGTGCCCGCATCGGGTGTTACGAGACCAAGAACGCATTTCAGCGCGACGGATTTACCGGTGCCTGAGCCGCCGATAATAACCATGCTTTCGCCTTTGGGGATGTGCAAGTCGACCCCGCGCAAGACGTGGTTATTGCCAAAGCTTTTCTTGATGCCTTCAAACTTGATCATGCGGAAAAGAAGATCCCTGTGAGAATGAAGTTGGCGGCGAGGATGAGCACGGCAGCGGCCTCGACGGAGGATTTCGTGGCCTTGCCCACGCCTTGCGCGCCGCGCCCGGAGTTCATGCCGTAATAGCAGCCCATCAGGGCCGCGATGCCGCCAAAGACCGAGCCTTTGATCAGGCTGGAGATGATGTCGGAGGCTTGCAGGAAATCTGCGGTGTTTTGCAGGTAGGCGGCTTCGTTAAATCCCAACGTTTTCGTGGCCACAAGATAGCCGCCCATGATGCCGATGATGTCGCCGATGCCGACGAGAAGTGGGACCACCAGAAGGGCCGCCAGCACGCGCGGCACTGTGAGGTATTTCATCGGGTGGGTGGACAGGGTAACCAGCGCGTCGATCTGCTCGGTCACTTTCATGGTGGCGATTTCAGCAGCGATGGAGGAGGTGACGCGGGCGGCGATCATCAAGCCAACGAGGACGGGGCCAAGTTCACGCACCATGCCGATGGCTACGATTTGGGGAACCACTGCCTCCGCGTTAAAGCGCGCGCCGCCTGCATAGATTTGCAAGGCCAGCGCACCGCCGGTGAAGATCGTGGTCAGGCCCACGACAGGCAGAGAGAAGTAGCCCACGGAGAGCAGAGATTGGCCGAACTCCTTGAGGTAGAACGGCGGTGTCAGGGCGTGACGCAGAGTTTGGCCCGCGAAGATTGCGACCCGGCCGATGGCGGCCAGAAAGGCAAAGAAGCTCGCACCGATGGCGGCAAGGACGCTCATGTGCTGTGGCGCATATAGCGCCCTCCGAGTGAGGTGAGGATTTCATATCCAATTGTGCCTGCGGCCTCCGCCAGGGTATCGACGGATTGCAGCGGGCCCAGCAGTGTCAGCGTGGCAGGCACGGTTTCCAGATGGCTGACATCAACGGTCAGAAGGTCCATGGAGACGCGGCCGGCGAGCGGGCAGGGTGTGTCGCCTGCGTAAAGTGTGGCTTCGCCGGACATGGCGCGGATCAACCCGTCGGCGTAGCCCGCGGAAACTGTTGCGATTTTTGCCGGTGTCTCAGTGGTCCATGCGCCGCCGTAACCCACGGCTTCGCCAGGGTTCACGAGGCGGGTCTGGATCACGGGCAGGTTGAGTGTCACGACAGGTTTTGCATTCGTGAAGGGGGCTCCGCCATAAAGGCCGATGCCGGGGCGGGTGAGATCGAAGTGATACTCAGGGCCTAACAATATCCCGCCGGTTGCAGCGAGAGATTTTCGGGCCGATAGCCCGTCAGTCATGGCTTTGAACGTCTTGAGTTGTGCTTGGTTGGCCGGGTGCGCGGGGTCGTCGGCGCAGGCGAGATGGCTCATCACCAGCGTAGCGCCGTCCGCCATATCGGCTGTGAAATCGGCGTCTTCGATGCCCAAACGGTTCATACCACTGTCGAGCTGCAACCCAAAGGGATGGCCGGGGAGCGTCACGTGATGACGGGCAAGTTGTTCCGGGGAGTTTAGCATCGGGATCAGGTTCAGATCGGCAATGATCCGGGCGTCGCCCTCCATATGGCCGGAAAAGACGTTGATTACAGGATCAGGGCCAAGGGCTGCGCGCAGGGCCGGGGCCTCTTCAACGACCGCGACGAAAAACTCCGATACGCCTTGAGCGGCCAGCGCTTTTGCCACGCGACCCGCGCCGAGACCGTAGCCATTTGCCTTGACAACAGCCGCAGCCTTGCCGCCGCTCAGACGGTTCAAGGCCTGCCAATTGTCAGCCAGCGCTGACAGGTCAATGGAAAGTTCACCGGTTGCCATAGCTAGGGTTTTGACAGCGACAGTCCGGGCGTCAAGCGCAAATCGCCAAGCATGCGTAAACTTGCCTTATTCTGCGGCCTTTAAGGGCGGCGATTTAGGCTTGCGTTTGGCCTTGGGCTTGGCCTTTGATTTTGCGACATCCTTTGCAGGCGCGTCGGCAACGTCGGCAACGGCGTCCTCTACTTTTTCAGGCTGAGTTGCTTCAGATACAGGC
>CAYGQQ010000022.1:0-40454 GCA_964352105.1 uncultured Rhodobacterales bacterium
ATCAGGTGGTTGGTCAATGTCGGGTTGCCAAAGCCGCCCTCATCGATCGTCACACCGGCTTCGCGGTAGAACTGTCCGGTTGTGTCGCCACAGGCTGCGAGGCCAAGGGTGAGACCGGTTAAGATCGCGATTTTGCTAGAAGATCCACGCATTGTCATTACTCCATCACGTAGCCATAGGAGCCAGAAAAGTCCTGGCGGGCGACTTCACCTGTTGCGCGGCGTTCTGTCCGGGCGGTTCTGGAAACCTTGCCGTTCAGGAACAATTCACGCTCGCTGGGGGGGCGGACACGGTCAGTGGCCAGCACATAGCCGTCACCACGGGTCGGCGAGACAAGATGCGCGGTCACGATGACCACCAACTCGCTCTGGCGACGTTGATAATTGGCGCTGCGGAACAGAGCACCCAAGACCGGGATATCACCCAACCACGGCACCTGACCGGCCGAATCTACGAAGTCATCTTCAAGAAGGCCTGCGATTGCAAAGCTTTCCCCGTCGCGCATTTCCACAGTGGTGGAGCTAGCGCGTTTCGAGAACGCGTTCACGGTGAAGCCTGCGGCCTGAACCTGCACCGTGGTATCGATGCTGGACACGGCTGTCTCAAGGCGCAAGTTGATGATGTCCTGATCAACAACCGTTGGTGTAAAGGTCAGCTCCACACCGAAGGGGCGGTATTCGATGCCGACACCGTCTTCGCTGGACACTGGGATAGGATACTCACCACCTGCAAGGAAGTTTGCTTCCTGGCCTGACAGGGCTGTCAGGTTTGGCTCAGCCAAGGTGCGGACCAGGCCTTTTGTCTCCAAAGCTTCAATCAAAACAGAGGCTTGAAGGCTGCCGCTGCCGAAACCAATCGCCAGAACACCGTTATCTGTCCCAGAACGCGCGATCGTGCCACCGGTCAGGAAGGATGCGGGGTTGCCGCCTTCCTGGAATGTGTTGGTAAAGCCTTGGCCGTCAAAGTTGCCGGTAACACCGGCCAGACCCAAGCTGACGGACAGGTCTTTGCTGACGGAGCGGCGCATTTCGGCGAAACGCACTTTCAGCATCACCTGCTGCGTGCCACCGACGCTCATCAAGTTCGACACGGCACCGGGAGAATAGCGGTCCGCCAGATCCAGCGCGCGGTTCAGTTTCGCGATGCTGGACACTGTGCCACTTAGAACGACGCCGTTATTGGCGGTGCGTACTTCAATCGGCTCGCCAGGCAGGATTTGCTGCAGGCGTTCTTTGAATTCCGCAATATCGGGCGCGACGCGCACTTCGACATTGGTGATCAGGTTGCCTTCTGGTCCCAACAAGGTCAGCGTCGTGCGACCCGGCGAGCGCCCAAGCACGTACAGCGTCCGGTCGGACAATGTCGCGATGTCGGCAATCTGTGGATTGGCAACTGACAATTCAGCGAAAGGGGTTTCGCTTTCGACAACGACCGCTCGGTTGATCGCCACGTTCAGACTGCTGGATGATGATCCGTTCAAGATCGTCAGCGTTTCGGCCGATGTCGAGAAGGTCGAAGATGTGGTCACCGCAAGCCCCAAAAGGCCAGCTGCAAATAGCTGCTTCAATGTCATGTGATCCTGCCTCTCTGATCACTGGATTTAACGGGTCTTATGCCCAATTTCTCCGCCACGATGCCCGAGTTTCGATTTTATTGCAAGAATCAGATGGTTAGGGGCGGGTCTTGATGTGGGACAGGCGCAACACATGGCTAGCGCTAGTCAAAAGAAAAGGCGCGGCAACTATATAAGCTGCCGCGCCCGGTAATTTCCTGAGTTTCCAAAACGCTCTATTCAGCGCAACGGATCGGAATTTCGACGACTTCGTTGCCGCGGCGTGTCCGGATCGTACAGACTTTCTTGGCCTCACGCTGGACATGAACCGGGTCGGCAATGCCCAAGAGTTGGTTCTGGTCGACCTCAACGGCGGCGACCTCTTCCTGGTCATCAGCTCCGATCAAAGCAAGGGTCAGACGTCCAGTGGATTGCGCCAAAGCGAGTGCTGCAACCTGTTGCGGGGAGGCAGACACTGTTACGGTCCGCGCGATCGTCGGGGCAGAGCGTTCACCGTCGGCGATCTGGTCAACGGCCAGAAGCGTGATGCCAGTGTCGATCAGTTGGGTGACTTCGCGGCCTTGGCTGTCGCCGGTCCAATAGACATCGACGCGGTCACCGGGACGCAAGAAACCAGACACACCGGACGACACGTCAACCCGAAGCGCGAATGCGCGCATACCTTTGGCAAGACGCGACGACACGCCAGCATCTTCGCCGGGTGCTGTAACTTTGGCTTTCAGGATGGCCTCGTGTTTTTCCATGACGCGCAGAACTGTTCGCAGCTCATCGCCGTCCGGGAACAGGGCTTTCGGATCGACAAATGCGCCTTCGGGCACGCCTTCCTTTGGCCAGGACATGACGCTGACGTCCGATTTGTTGAGCTTTTGGCCATATGCCATCCGCTTGTTGACCACATAGACCTTCGTCAGTTCGACCTGACTTGCAAGTGCCCGGCGCTGATCTTCCAATGTTGATTGATATTCGCCGATCCGGTTCTTGGCCATGTAGGCTGCAAAGCCCGCAAGTCCGATCCCCAAAACAAGAACAAGTCCAAAAACCAAGCGCATTTTATAGCCCTTCCCAAAACCAAAGGCGCCCCACGGGCACCGGGTACATTTCTCTTAAGGAAACAATGGCAGCCAATTACGGCAAAACAGTGAACAGACGGTGCTCGCTGTATGACATTTGCACCCCACGAGGGGTGCAAACAGGATTATCCGTCGTCTTCAAAGCTGGTGACGATGATGTCGGATTTCAGCGTCTCCTCAATCTCGCTGGCGATGTCTTCGGTGGCGGTGTCGATGGAGTTCACGACAGCCAGGGCCAAGCCGATGAGAAAAGCGGCGAGGACAACCCAGTCAACGGTAACGGCGCCGTCTTCGTCGAGAAGAAAATTTTTGATCGCAGTACTCATGTTTATACCTTGGTAATCTGTGTGCTTGCGTGCGTTGATCTTAATAAACACCTGAAATCTGGCAATATTTTGCAGAAATGAGGCAGCAAAAGCCTTTTTCGCGATTGAATTGGAAATAATGCGTTTCAGTTTGCGAACAAACGCCGCGTATTCCTTACCTATCTAACGAAAAAAGCCGCACCCGAAGGCGCGGCTTTCTGACTAACCCAAGTGGGTTGAGCCGATATTAGTCAGCAGCTGGTGCTGGGTCAGCTGGAGCAGCATCGTCAAAAGAAGACGTGATCGTTGTGCCAGTCAGCTGAGCTTCGATTTTGCCGGACACGTCCTGCAGACCGTTAGAGACGGAAGCCATAACGGCGATGCCCAGACCAACGATAGCGGCTGTCAGAACAACCCAGTCAACAGTCACGGCACCAGATTCGTCAGCGAAGAAGTTTTTTACGTTTGCGAAAAGTTTCATAGTGGTATCCCTCCAAAGGATAAAGTTTGTTTCGTTTCCAAGTTCACCTAAGCGTTTGAGTGATACTGTCAGGCCTCTGTTCCGTGGGCATCACCGCGTCGGTATGGGGAGAATATAGCCGGGAGTTTGAGGCGAGAGTTGGGCACCAATGGTTCAATTTTGAAGCGCTAAGATTTTTTTAGCAGTTTTTTTATAACCTACTGAAAGTAAACGAAATAAAGTTTAAAAAATGTTAATTTTTCTTGATTCTGAGAAAATTTGGGATGATCAGTGTTCTGATTTTTAACCACAATAACCCGGATTTTGTGGTATTTGTTCGCGTTTTCTGCAAGCTCGGTCTCAAAAAGAATGAGCGGGCAACATGAAAAATCATCGTAATTTGATCTATCTGCCGATTATCGCTGCGATTTGCACGATCACGGCCTCTTTTGCCGGTGCGCAGACGGTCGAGACGAAGAATGATCCCGCATTTGGCGGTGATTTTACCTTCCGCAAGATCGCGCCGCCCACAAAAGGCACGCAAAAGCGTATTACGATACAGATCCAACCGGGTGACCGGGCCAATGCGGTGCAAACCAAGCCGTTTGAGCCGGTCACACTTGAGGATCTGGAAAGCAAGGACGTGCTGCCCGAAGACTCGGGTGCGCCGGATACGCCAAAGGGCGACGTTGATCTGTCCAATTGGTTTTGGGACGTCATACCCGCTGATTTAGGCGTGCCTGTTGCAGGGCGATTCAACGCCGCAGCCGCGCATGCGGAGGCTGCCCCCGTTAATATAGCGCCGCGATTGGACGATCTGGCCAAGATCGCCGGGGCCCATGGCAAGAGTATCTTGATAGAATCATTGGGCACGCAGATCTCTCCGGCATTGGTCTTGGCGGTGATTGCGGTGGAATCCGCGGGGCGGCCTGCGGCGGAAAGCGAAAAGGGTGCGCAGGGGTTGATGCAACTTATTCCCGCCACGGCCGAGCGTTTCGGGGTCAAAGATGCGTCTGATCCTGCGCAGAACATTCGCGGCGGGGTCAGATACCTGTCCTGGCTGATCGATCATTTCGACGGCGACGTATTGTTGGCGCTGGCAGGCTATAATGCAGGCGAGAACGCGGTGACCGGCAACAAGGGCGTGCCGCCCTATCCTGAAACCCGCGCCTATGTGCCAAAGGTCATGGCCGCTTGGAATATCGCGCGGGCTTTGTGCCTGACGCCGCCAGAGCTGCCTTCAGATGGTTGCGTGTTCCGGACCTCTCAGTAAATCCGCAGAAACTCCGAGACCGCGGTATCGTTTTTGAAAAACGGAACGGAGGGTGGGGCTGCGTCATGTGCAATCAGCGCCTCGACCTCGGCCAAAACAACCTCCGTTATAAAGGGGAGGTTCAGATCGCGGGCTTTGGACAACGCGACCCAGTGTAGATGGGACAGCTCGTCACTTGCGCTGGAGAAATCGTCCAATGTCCCGCTCAGCGTGTCGGCATTTACCAGAAAGAATCGCGCGTCAAACCGACGTGGCCTGCCGGGCGGGGTGATCGCGCGAAAGAAATAGCGCAGCCCTTCGGCTGAGGGCGTATGCCCGGTTTCGTAAAACCCGCGCCATTCGTCCACGACGTCTTTCGGGGTCTCGATGCCCGATTGCCCCATGATAAGGCCGGTTTCTTCCCAGACCTCCCGGATCGCCGCTGCGACAAGCGCATTCGTGCGGCAGCCGTCGGTCATTTGTGCCAAGCGGGATTTGCAGCTGTCAGACACGGTGCCCGCGAGTGCAATATCGCCATCGCCCGCATCAACGGCACCGCCAGGAAAGACGTATTTATTCGGCATGAATGCCGCGTTCTTGCCGCGCTGTCCCATCAGCAGATGCGGGACGCTCTCTATGTAACGGTAAATAACGACGCTGGCGGCGTCACGGATCGGGGGTTCACTCATGGGGTTAGAATGGACCCGTCCGGGGGCAGGATCAATCACAAACCTGCAAGTAGGTCAGCCGAACCCATGCATGCGCTTGGCCCACTGGATCCCAACCACCAGACCTTTCAGGCGTGGCAGCAGGTAAAGTGACAGGGCCACACAGCCGACAGAAAAGATCGTGGCGACGACCAGCGGATCGGGCTCGAATTCGAAGAAGGCCCAAAGCATCGTCGGAGCCATGATGTGACCGACGATAAGAATGGTCAGATAGGCCGGGCCATCATCAGCGCGGTGGTGATGCAACTCTTCCTGGCAAATCGGGCAATGGTCACGAACCTTCAAGTAGCCGCTGAACATAGGCCCTTGCCCGCAACACGGACATTGCCTGCGCCAGCCGCGCAACATGGAAGGGTTCAGATCCCGTTCAATTTCACTGCAAGTTGTATCTTGTGCCATCGTCGCACCTTTCTGAGCTTCTTATAGAACTGGTTTTCCCGGATTGCGCTGCGACAGGCTGTCTTGCGGCGCCTTGTCGCAAATACGGTCATATCTCGCCGACAACCCGTCGTAATCGGTTTGAAAAAACTTCGACGGAAACCCGCGTGTCACCCGTTTGAAAGATATCAAGGCGCTGAAGAGCAGTGGCCAAACCTGGAGAACAGATATGAAGAACCCATTTGAAACCTCGAAAATGATCCTGCTGACAGCGGGTATCGCCGTTGCTTTGCCGATGGCAGTCACGGCGGCCCCACATGGATCCCGGATCGATTTTGAGACATTGGATGCCGATGGCAATGGCGAGATCACGCAGGCCGAGCTTACCGCACAGGCAGAAGCGCGTTTCGCTGAGGCCGACACCAATGGCGACGGCAACCTGAGCGTGGAAGAACTGACCGCCCGTGCAGAAGGCAAGTCACAAGAGCGCATGGAGCGCCGGATTGCCAAGATGATCGAGCGTCGCGACGCCAATGGCGATGGCGTGCTGAGCGCCGAGGAAATGCGTCCCGATGAAAGCCGCGCTGAGCGCCGGTTTGATAAGCTGGATGCCGATGACAACGGCTCCATCTCCAAGGAGGAGTTTGAAACCGCGATGGCCCGTCATGGTGACAAACGCAAAGGCAAGCCTGATCGCAAAGAAAAGTCTGAGTAATCGAGCAGGCGATGATTGCCCCGGGGCGCGTGCGTTTCCGGGGTAATTGTGACCTTGCAGGCGTTGCGCTAGATTTCCCGGATGACCACCACCGCAGACCCTTTGACGGACCTTTCAGATGACGCGGTGCTGGTGCTCTACGTGAACGGGGACGCGCAGGCTGCGGGCGTTTTGACGCGCAGGCTGGCTCCGCGGTTGCTCAGCTTTACGACGCGGATACTGTCCGACCGGGCAGAGGCCGAGGATGTCGTGCAGGACGCAATGATGCGCCTGTGGCAGATGGCCCCGAAATGGCAACAGGGCGAGGCGAAACTGTCCAGTTGGCTGTTCAAGGTGGCCTCGAACCTATGCACCGACAGGCTGCGCAAGCGGCGCGGTGTTGGTTTGGACGAAATAGCAGAACCTGTGGATGAGGCCCCGGGTGCTGCTGCGAAGATGATGCAGGCGGAGCGCTTGAATGCGTTGGACGCGGCACTTGCGACATTGCCGGACCGTCAGCGGCAGGCGGTGATCCTGCGCCATATAGAGGGTCTGGCAAACCCGGAAATTGCCGACATACTGGATGTGTCGGTCGAGGCGGTCGAAAGTCTGACCGCACGGGGTAAACGGGCGCTCGCCGCCAGCCTTGCTCCGAAACGAGAGGAAATAGGACTATGACACGCGCGCATGGCGACGAAAGCGACATGAAGGCAGAACAGGCGTTGGACGCATTGTTTGAGGCGGCGCAAGCGCAGCCCGAAGACCTGCCTGATGCGCTTTTGGCCAGAATTGTCGAGGATGCGGAGGCGATGCAGCCGCAAACTGTCGTGCCTGCCCAGCCACAGCAAAGCGTTTGGCGCGGGATTGCGGCCGCGCTGGGCGGTTGGCCAGCCTTTGGCAGTTTGGCCACGGCGGCTGTTGCGGGGCTTTATATAGGTGTGTCTGATCCGACGCTCGCCGCGAACCCGTTCACAGCGGTAACGGATGTGGAGTTTTCGGATTTTCTGTCTGATGACACCGGTTTATTTGATGCGGAGATCGCCCAATGACAACCACACCTTCTGACAAATCCAGTCATAACTGGACGCGGACCATCTTGGTGATCTCGCTGGCGCTGAACCTGTTGGTTGTGGGCGTGATTCTTGGGGCCAAGTTCTCCGGCAATTCAGATGAACGCCAGCACGGCCCGCAAAACCTTGCCATTGGTGTTTTGGGAAGCGCGCTTGAGCGCGACGACCGGCGTGCCTTGGGGTCGGCGTTTCGCAAGGAGATGCGGGCGCAGCGTGATGACAGGCCTGCACGGGTTGTGGCTTCGCAATTTCTTGAGGTGTTGCGCGCCCCGGAATTTGCCCCCGATGATCTGGAGGCTTTGATGCGCGCGCAATTCGCGGCGACAAGTGCGTCCTTTGACGTTGGTCGGGCGCTGCTGCTGGAGCGGATCACTGAAATGACCCCCGAGGAGCGTGCGGCCTACGCGGATCGTCTGGAAGAAGGCGTCAAACGCAAGTTCAAAGGCAAGCGCAAACCCTAAGCGGCAATCAACGACAGGTTGACCGTGTTGCGCCCGTCGGATTTCGCGGCATAAAGCGCCTTATCTGCGGCCCGCATGATATCATTGATCGGCCCGTCCCCGTGGCTGAGCGTGGCACCCACGCTCATCGTGACATTGAACTGGCCATTGCCGTCAAATCGCAGGCTTTCGATCTTCTCGCGCAGTTTGTTTGCGGTGCGAACGGCCAGGCTTTCGTCTGAACAGGGCAGGGCAATCAAAAACTCCTCCCCGCCGATGCGGGCCAATAGATCAATGTCGCGCAACGTGTCCTTCAGGGTCTGGGCGATTTTCTTCAAAACTACGTCGCCCGCGATATGGCCGTGCTTGTCGTTGATCTGTTTGAAATGATCAATGTCGAGGATCAACAGCGCAAAGCTGGACGCGGTTTGTCTGGCCTCTTCGGCGATCTTGTCGAGCTTGGTGACAGCGTAGCGGCGGTTCTTGACGCCTGTCAGCGGGTCCGTTGTCGCCATTCGCAGCCCGTCCTGGATGCAGATATTGAGGAAGTCCTCTTTCTGGCGGTTGTCCGACAAGCGCTGAATCAGCAGGGAGATTACGTCCGGATTGGGCATTTCGGTGAAGACATGATCCGCGCCCCGGTCATAGGCGCGCGCAATCTCGCTGCGTTTTGCACCGGGCAGGATCACCACAAGTCCAAAGACATAGGCTGATCTCGTGGAACACATTTCGCTCAGCAGGCGCAGCGTCGCGCCGGTATCGCCATCATGCGAACCAATGACCAAGACGTCATAGGCGCTGGAAGAAGGGCCGGAAAACAAGATCTCGCTGTGATCGAGCACATCAACAATGCCGGCGAAGTCACCAATAAGCTGCGCGCGCAGAAGATCTGCTGCCTCATAATTGCGCGACACGCAGCCCACGGTTGCAGGGCGTTGGGTCAGGCGCCGGGGAACAGAGATGTCTTCGACGTAGTATTCGCGGTCCCGGATATCCTTGAGCAGCCGCGAGGTTCGGATCATCGCGCGTGCTTTGGACAACAGCACGGTGTCAGGCACCGGGTTAGCCATAATCGCGCTGGCCCCGGCCTCCAGCAATTCGACCTCCGGACAATCCAGCGGCATTTCTGCAAAACACAGGATCGGAATATGGCTGGTTTCGGGATGAGATTTGAGTTGTTTGCAAATCGCCTTGGCCGCTGGTGCGCCGACGTTGAGCGCAAGAAAGATGAGGTTGGGCAATTGGGTGCGCGCGGCCTGAACCGCATCCTCCGCAGAGGGGGCAATTGCGACCCTGAAATGCGCGGCGCTGAGTTTCGTCTTGAGGATGATACGGTTGATAGCGATCCCATCAACGACCAGAATTCTTCCGCCCATATCTGCCTTTCGCATTTCCTTTAAATTCCGTTGGGCATAGTTGTTGGTCATCTTGATTAACAAAAATTTACCGGAATCTAAAAAGTGGTGTCACAGGCGGAAAAAGACCAAGCCGAAGCGCTGGCGTTGCAGGCGCTGGGTTGGATCGTCGCGACAGATGATCTGGCGGATGTGTTTCTCAATGCCAGCGGCGCCTCGGCGGAAGACCTGAGAAACAACGCCCAAGACCCGGCTTTTCTGGGCTCTGTCCTGGACTTTCTGATGATGGATGATGCCTGGGTGGTGGGGTTTTGCGACCAGATTGGATGCGACTACACGCAGCCCGGTTATCTGCGCCAATTATTGCCGGGCGGTGATCTTCCCAACTGGACCTGAGCTTACAGGTCGATCTCGATCACGCCATCTGGGTCCTTAGCGCGCGACTGGCACAGAATCATCGCGCTCTCTTGGTCCTTCTTGGACAAGACGAAATCGCGGTGTTCGACCTCTCCTGCCAAAACAGTGCATTTGCACACACCACACAGCCCATCGGAGCATTTGACATCAACATGCACACCCGCCGCCAACAGCGCATCTGTGGGGGACGTGTCGGCGGCAACGCGAACCTGCTTGCCCGATTTTGCGAGCTTCAGGGTGAAGTTGTGGTTTTCGTAGTCCGGCGCTTCGGGGACGGCGAAATATTCCAGATGCCTTGCTTCTTCTGGGAACCCTTTGGCGGCGGCGGTGGTCATCACAGCCTCCATGTAGGCATCTGGCCCACAGGTATAGACATGGGCCCCGGGCCTTGATTGCAGGATCTGGTCCAGATCCGCGCGGGTGCGCTCGTCAGAGATATGCAGATGCACGTTGTCTGCCCAAGCCATGGCTTCCAGATCGTCTAGAAAACCGGCCCCCGCGCGCGTGGAACAGCTGTAGTGCAGCGCGAAGGGTTTGCCCAATGCGTGCAGCCGGTGCGCCATGGCAATCATTGGCGTCACACCAATGCCGCCGCCCATCAGGTAGCTGAAGCTGGCGTTTTCGTGCAGCGGGAAATGGTTGATGGGCTTTGAGATGAAGACCTTGCGCCCTTCCTCAAAGATGCGGTACATCAGTTTTGATCCGCCCCGGCCCAAATCTTCCCGCAACACTGCGATCTGGTATCGGGCGCGGTTTGCGGGGTCGCCGGACAGGGAATATTGCCGCAGGAACTCTGGCGCGACAACGACATCGATATGCGCGCCAGCGCTCACCGGCGGCATGTCGCTGCCATCTGGCATGGAAAACTCGTATTTCGCGACGCCGCCCGCCATGTGTTCGACCTTCGACAGAACCACCTGCATCACCGGGCTTTCGGTGCGGTCGGCGGTGTAGATATGCTCGGGCGGCTGGCCTGCGGCACGGCGGCGTTTGTGCTCCGCTGCAGGGATCATCTGCTGATACGCTTGGATGCCTGCTTCGCGATCCATCGGGAACGGGTAATTAAAGGGCGGTGGGGCAAGTGGGGCAGGATAGACCGCCAGGGTCTGATCTTCGAATTTCAAGTCCAAGGATTTGGACAAAGGCCGCGCATTGACCGGATGCGCCGAGGGCCGGTAGGCCCCGTCATCTACCATTTCCAGATCCCACCACCATTTCTTGACCGGGTTGATCTCCCCGTTGCCGACCAGATCATCGAGCTTGGCCAGCGCCTTCGCGGTCCCCGGCATCTTCATTGCGGCCCAGCGGAACGGGGCTTCGGCGAACAACCCTTCAAGGTTCCACGGGCAGGTCTGCATGCAGCGGCCACACATCGCACCGGTTTTCTGCGTGAGCCGGTAGGTGGTGCATTTTTGACTGTCGGATTTCCAGATCTCATAGCCGTTGAACATCAGCTTCGGTCCGGCAGTGATCGCCCCTGAGGGGCATTCGCGGGCGCATTTGTTGCAGGCCTCGCAGAACCGTTGCAGGCCAAAATCGATGGGCTTGTCATGGGTCATTGGCATGTTGGTCGTGACCACGCCGGATTTCAGGCGGGGCCCGAGGAAAGGGTTCAAGATCACCTCTCCAATGCGGGAGACCTCGCCTAACCCTGCCAGAAGCAACAAAGGTGGGTGCAGAACCTCGTCATCCATCACGGAATGGACCCGCGCGGTGTAGCCCAGATTGCGCAAGTGTTGCGCCAGAACACCGCCCAGAAGCGAGAACCGCAAATAGGCCCGCATGGATTGCGCGCAGGCGATCCAATCATCGCCCGAGGCACCCTCCATCGTCTCGTGTCCTTGATCGATGATCATGGAAATGGCGTTCTCGTGGTAGGGCGTGATCGTCGCACCGGCGGCGTCATGGGAATAGTAAGCCCAGTCAGGACAGGCTGACAGCCCTGCTGCATCTACCCCAAGCCAATAAAGCGCAGCCTTTATATTGGCGGCGTTGCGGTCCGGGTCGCGGGTGGAGGGGTGCACGTCGCCCGCCTCCCCGTCTTGCAGCAGCACGAACGCGCCCAGTGACGGGCGGAAGGCAAAGGCCGCGGCTGATTTGCGCACGTAATTGCCGTTTCTGGTGGCATCCTGATTGGCCTTGCCCATATCGCCAAAAAGACTGCGCACAAACATATTGGCGCGCTTGGGCACACGGGCCACGTTTGGCGCGTCTATATATGTGGTGGGTTCCTCGACGCGGGTGAGTGTCTCGAAGGGGTGGGGACCATCCTTGAAGTTGCGCTTTGAATAGGGATCGAAGTTGCGCGCTGACCTGGCGTTGTTGCCAAAGCCCTTTGTCCAGGCGGCAAGTGCAGGTTGGTCAGGGGTCAGGCACGCGTCGGCGGCTATCTCAAGCGTAGTTGTGACAACCGACAGGCCGAAACGGTCCCCAAGAAAGGGGTTTTTGCCGTCAGGCGTCAGTAGCCCCGCAGCAATGCCCAACTGACCCAAATCCACATCCGAGGCCGCGGCAGAATGCGCCCGCGCGTCACGGCCCAGCGTTCTGATGTAGCTGGCGAGCGTGACGGCGGTCTCCATCGCGCGCAGGCAGGCGCGCTGATCTTGCGCGCTTTTGATCCAGTCGGTTCCCTGCTCATCCGCACGGGGGTCGCGTGGCATATCATAAAGAAAGACCAACGCATGCGTGTGATGGCGGCAAGAGGAAGGCGGCGCGCGCAGGCTTTCCTTCAGCCCCGCCATGATCACATCTATGCCCGCAGCCAGTGATTTGGGTTGCATCGTTTCGATCTTTGCGGCCAGCCGGTCGACATCAGGGTTGTGAGCCGGCGCAGCCAGCCAGCTTTGGCTGGGTATCTCGCAGACACCCACCATGGCTGCGTCACAGTAGAAGCCGAAGGATTTCAGGTGCTGGGCGCGTTCGGTCAGATTGGCAGGGATCTCGGCGCGCTCTTTCTTGACCAGCCCTTCGCGCGTGGCGTCCAGCATAGCCTGATAATCCTGCATCGCATTGACGATGCTCAGTGGATCATCTGCGCGGCGAAAGGTCAGGGGCTCAAACGGTGGGGACTGTGACAGATCAGGTGCGCCCGTCTGGCGGCGCAGCTTCTCGGCCGGGTAAGGTCCGTAGTGAAACGGTCGGTTGCGGTAGGAAAACAGCTTACCCATAGACCCGCATCGCCCTAAAGCGTCTTGAGAAATGCAGTTTCGCCGTCCCGCATCCGCAACAGCAAAGCGGCCAGCGTCTCGCGCTCTTCCTGGGTCAGCTTGCTGGCAAAATGCTCTGCGTTGGACAGCGCACCGGGAATGGCGCGGTCCAGTTTTTCGCGCGCCTGACTGGTGGGTGAGACGACAGTGCGTCTGCGATCGTTGCGTCCGGCCCCCCGTTCGATCAGCCCGTCGCGTTCGAGATGGCGCAAAGCGCGCGACGTGGCCGTCCGGTCGATGCCCACAAATTCGGCAATATCAGAGGGGCTGGTCAGCTTTTCTTCGATCACGGCCAGAAGGATGCACCAATTCAGGCGGGTCAGCCCGATGGGCTTTAGACACTCCTCCAGACGCCGCTCGAAGACGCGGCTGGTCAGGGTGGATTGATAGCCAATCGACGCGTGAAGCGAATAGCGTTTGATCTCCGAGGACATGGGCGTCAGTGTCGGGCACGCAACGGGCAGGGTCAAGGAACAGCGCGCATGATCAAGGCAATTCTTTTCGACAAGGATGGCACGCTTATCGACTTTCACAAGACTTGGGGGCGTTGGGCGGCGGGTTTTCTGGATCATGTGGCAGGCGGAGACAAGGCGCTGGTGGCGGTCCTGGCCGATGCGATCTCCTTTGACACGACGACTTACCGGTTTGATCCCTCCAGTCCTGTCATTGCGGGCACGCCGGATGAGGGCGTGAATCTGATCGCCCCGCATCTGCCTGGCTGGGACTATGAAGATCTGCTGGCATGCTCAAACGATATGGCGCGTGATGCGCCGTTGGCGGAAGTGGTGCCGCTCCGGGATTTTCTGACGGATTGCCGCGCACGGGGTTACCGTCTTGGTGTGGCCACCAATGACGCGGAGGCGACGGCCCGCGTTCATATGGACACGCTCGGTGTGGCTGATCTGTTCGACGCGATCCTCGGGTCTGATTCCGGCTATGGCGGTAAGCCGGGGCCGGGCATGTGTCTGGCTTTTGCCGCGCAAATGGGCCTAAAGCCGCAGGACGTTTTGATGGTTGGCGACAGCACCCATGACTTTGATGCCGGGCGCGCGGCTGGCATGGGGTGCGTGGGCGTTTTAACCGGCGTGGCCGGACGGGCGGAACTTGAACCCTATGCGGACGCGGTCTTCGACGATATCTCCGCGATCCCCGGCTGGTTGCAATCACACGCGCGCTAACTTCAGAAAACGACGCAAAAAGTCGGTAACTGTCGGACAGCGGGGAAATAGCTGGCCCAGACTTCAAGGGCACATAGCGGAGGATGACAGATGGTAGAGGCAGCAACACGGCGCAAAAGATCCGGCGGACGGGCTGGCAATGCACGGCGCACGGATAGCCTATTGCCAGATCAGATGCCCTGGAACCCGCCGGTCAATCCCGACCGCCCGACGGAGCCTTTGGGCGAAGACGGCGTACAAGCCATTCATAATGGCTGCATGCGGATCCTGTCAGAGTTGGGGATCGAGTTTCTCAACCCCGAGGCCCGCAAAATCTTGAAGGAGGCGGGCTGCAAGGTTGTCGGCACCAACGTCAAGATGGACGAAAGCTTCGTGATGGAGATGCTCTCCCACGCGCCCGAGACTTTCACCCTGACCCCGCGCAATACCGACCGCCAGTTGACTGTCGGCGGCAAGAACATGCTCTTTGGCAATGTGTCCTCACCGCCGAATGCGTGGGATCTTGAACGGGGCAAACGCTCTGGCGATTTTGAGACCTACAAGGAATTTCTAAAACTCACGCAGTTTTTCAACTGCATCCACTTTGCAGGCGGCTACCCGGTGGAACCTATCGATGTGCATGCTTCAGTGCGTCACCTCGATTGCCTCTATGAGAAGCTTATCCTCACTGACAAAGCCGTGCATGCCTATTCTCTGGGCCGCGAGCGGGTCGAGGACGTGATCGAAATGACCCGGATCGCGGGTGGGCTGACCCATGAGGAGATGGAAAGCCGCTCGCACATGTATACCAACATCAACTCGGTTTCGCCGCTGAAACATGATTTTCCGATGCTGGAAGGGGCGATGATCTGTGCGCGCCGGGGTCAGGCCGTGATCGTGACGCCGTTTACTTTGGCAGGGGCCATGGCACCGGTCACGATGTCTGGGGCGGTGGCGCTGAGCCTTGCTGAAGGGCTCGCCGCGATTGCATTGCTGCAATATATCAACCCGGGCTGCCCGGTTGCGATCGGGACATTTACCTCCAACGTCGACATGAAAACCGGCGCACCGGCCTTTGGGACGCCCGAATATATCCGCGCGACGCAGATGACCGGCCAGATGGCGCGGTTTTACAAGCTGCCGATGCGGTCTTCCGGGGTTTGCGCGGCCAATGTGCCTGACGGTCAAGCCATGTGGGAGACGTCCAATTCGCTCTGGGCGTCGGTTCAGTCGGGCACCAACGTGGTTTATCACGCGGCGGGTTGGTTGGAGGGCGGCCTGATCGCCAGCCCCGAGAAATTCATCATGGACTGCGAAGTCTTGCAGCAAATCCAGCGGTATTTCGAGCCTGCCACCTGGGCCACCACCGAGGGTGATATCGGCTTTGACGCTATCAAAGAGGTCGGCCCGGACGGGCATTATTTTGGCTGTCAGCACACTCAGGACCGCTACGAGACCGCCTTTTACCAACCGATGATCAGCGATTGGTCAAACTTTGAGGCGTGGGATCTGAACGGTGGTATCTGGACCGCAGAACGCGCGCACATGATGTATAAAGCCATCATCAACGAGTTTACACCGCCGCCGATTGACCCTGCCATCAAGGACGCGCTGCAAGCCTTTGTGGCCAAGCGCAAAGAAGAAGGCGGAGCCCCCACCGACTTCTAAATGTCCATACAATCTTAGGTATTTGGCATATTTTAAGACTTCTGGGTTCTATTCCCCTCTGAAATTGGAGGGCAACTATGTACGGTTTGGTGAACCGCTCGATACAGTGTTTCGTCGAAGATACGTATGGGCGAATGGTCTGGGAACGCATCGTGCGTGATGCCGGCTCCGAAATCGTGGATTTCGAAGCGATGCTGACCTATGAGGACGATCTGACAGGTCAGGTGATCGAAGCTGCGGCCCGTCACCTGTCACGGGACCGATCTGCCTTGCTGGAAGATCTGGGTAGCTATCTTGTAACCCACGAACATATGGATTCTGTGCGCCGCCTGTTGCGGTTTGGTGGCCACACGTTTGAAGACTTCCTGCAATCGCTTGATGACCTGCATGACCGGGTCAAGCTGGCGGTTCCCGACCTGGAACTGCCCTTTCTGACGCTGGAGCAGCAATCGCAGGAAAGCTACACCGTCTCCTGCCGGTTTCCCGAACCGGGCTACGGGGCCGTGTTGCTTGGCATGTTGCGTGCGCTTGCCGACGACTACGGCGTGCTGGTTTTGCTGGATATGGAAGATGCCAATGACGGCGAAGCGGAATATGAGCTTCTAAAGGTGAACTTGCTGGAGACGTCGTTTGCCTCCGGGCGCAGCTTCTCTCTCGCGACGGAGATGGCCGTCAAATGAGTTTTCACGAAAAAGGTCAGTTGATCCTTTCGGACCAGGGATTGGACGCGCTGATGCCGTTGCATCTGCGGGTCGACGCGTCCGGCGTCATTCGCCATGTCGCACCCACGCTCCGGAAGCTTTGCGAAGGCTGCGACGTTATCGGCAAACCTCTGTTTGAAATGATGGACATCCGCACCTCGCGGGACCTTTCGAATTTCACGGAGTTGAGTGAATTGAGTGCTGCAAGGTTGAAGCTGAACTTCAAACAGGGCAGCAAATATGCGTTGAAGGGCCTTTACGTGCCGCTGCCGGATCAGGGTGCTATCTTGAACATGTCGCTGGGTATTTCGATGCGCGATGTCGTGCGCGATCATGGTCTGTCTGCGGCTGATTTCGCGCCGACGGATTCCACCGTTGATATGCTCTATCTGATCGAGGCCAACACCACGGCCTGGGGCGAAACCAAACGTCTGACCGAACGCCTGCGCGGTGCCAAAAACGCCGCAGAGGAGCAGGCATTTTCCGATGCTTTGACAGGACTGAAGAATCGCCGCGCCATGGATCATTTCATCGGCAGGCTGCTCGAAAAGCCCATTCCCTTCGGTTTGATGAGCCTTGATCTGGACTATTTCAAGCAGGTCAACGACACGCTGGGTCACGCAGCTGGTGATCACGTGTTGCAGAAAGTCTCGAAAATATTGATCTCGGAAACTCGCGAGGGCGATATTATTGCCCGTGTCGGCGGGGATGAATTTGTCCTGGCGTTCCGCAATTGTGTTGATCCCAAAGTCATCGACACCATCGCGACCCGGATCATCGAACGGCTTGAGGTGCCGATGTTGTTTGAAGGCAATATTTGCAATGTCTCGGCCAGTGCGGGCACGACATTGTCGACACATTACGTCGCGCCTGACCTAGACGTGATGCTCGCGCATGCAGACGCGGCGCTTTACGAATCCAAACGCAAGGGGCGTGCGTGTCACACGATGTTCTCGCCCGAAAACCCACTGAAATCCTACTAATCCGCCGACCAAGTGCCTGGTTTTTAGCCAAATCCTGCCGGTCCGTCAGCGCGTCTGCAAATTTGTTGCTGCTCACGTGGCGCGACGTGCAATCCCTAGAGCGTCAGGTTTCAAACGCGATCAATTACAGGGGTGGCAATGGCAAGGATTTTTGTCTTCGCGTTCGATTTGACGGAGGCGTCTCAGATCAGGCGTATCCGAAGCTTGCAGCAACTTGGCCACTGTGTCCGCTCGGCAGCGTTTGACCGCAAGAACATGAATGCCGAATTCAAACCGGACTGGCCTCATATCGATCTGGGCGTCGGTCAAAACGAACGATATGGACGGCGTGCGCTCGGGTTGCTTGCCGCTTTGTGGCGATTGACCCGCAACAAAGATCCGATCGGGAAAGCTGATCTCATAATCGCACGAAACATCGATCTTCTGGCGCTCGCCATCGTGGCGCGCATTCTAACCGGGCGGCGCGACGTCCCGCTGGTCTATGAGTGCCTCGATATTCACCGCCTATTCACCAAAAAGGGTCCGGTCGGCGCGATCATGCGGCGGGCAGAGCGTTGGATGCTGTCAAAAACCCAACTGCTAGTTACCTCTTCGCCTGGGTTCATTTCTGAATATTTCGAGCGACTCCAAGGGTACGAAGGCCGGTATTCCATTCTCGAAAACAAGCTCTGGTTCGCAGACAAGCCGGTGCCTCGACCGTCAGCGCCAAGATTACCTACCCCGGAAGCGCCATTATCTTTGGGGTGGGTGGGGTCGATCCGGTGTGCGCCAAGTCTGAACTTATTGCTGGCGGTCGCAGATCAACTGGGTCCACGGATAGAGATCAACATTCACGGAAATATCCATCGCCATGCCTTGCCGGACTTCGATGCCAAGATCGCTACGCGTCGCAATGTAAATTACCACGGCGCATACGCTTACCCGTCTGATCTGGGGACGGTTTATCGCAGTTGCGATCTGGTCTGGGCGCAAGATCTGTGGCAACGCGGGGCTAATTCGGATTGGCTCTTGCCTAACAGAATCTATGAGGCCAGTTGGTTTGGTTGCCCCTCCGTCGCGGTCTCCGATACGCAAACCGGACGGCGGGTCGCTCAAGACGGTCTTGGATTTGTGATCAAGCACCCAACACCAGAGGTGCTCTGCGAGCTGTTAGTCAACCTGCAGTCTGATGAGATCGCCCGAGTGGCGGCAAACATACTCGCGAAAGATGATGCGAATTTCGTTTTATCCGCGCAAGAGGTTGCGGAGGCCCTTGCGCCGGTATTGGTGCAGCCAGCTAACCTGTCGACATTGCCAGGCGATGCTGCGTCGCAGCAAAACGAGAGTGGGTGAGTCGCTTGATTTGCAGGTCCATTCCCTCAAACGTTTATTCGGCGATTTGAAAACGCTGCGAAATTCAGCAGATCGGCGCTTTTCTGTCCCAACAGGCGCAAAAATCCGCAGACTATTTTAAGACTTTGAAAGTTATAAAAAAAATTCACTTGTTCGCTCTGTCGGTTCAGAGAATCTGCCCATTAATCCGGCATTCCGGCGGGTTGCCCACAAACACCGTTGGCGAAAAATTGCTCTTTTTCGAAGATTTCCGAATGGGTTTTCGCAACTGCGAAACAACGGCTAATCATCCTCCTGACGAGCTTCATTAACCAAAGTTAGGAGCGTATCATGTCATCAGTAAACAGCGTTGAAATTAGTGGTCTGGAAAGTGGTACCAGTCAATCGCCGTGTGATGACACCCAAAGTGGTATGTTGTCCCGCGCCGGCGTGATCGGTGGACGGAGCAAGCGCGCATTGGACCTGCTTATTGCAGGCCTGGCCTTGCTGATCTTGCTGCCTTTGGTGATCTTGGTCGCCCTCGCGGTGAAATTGTCCTCGCCTGGGCCGGTTCTGTACGGCCATCAAAGGATCGGTCATGGCGGCAAGACGTTTCGCTGCTGGAAATTTCGGTCGATGGTGCCCGATGGCGCTGCGATTTTGGAGGCGTATTTCGAGGCCGACCCGAAGGCGCGCGAGATTTGGAACACCGACCGAAAGCTGCAAAACGACCCGCGTGTCACCCGGATCGGGGCTGTTCTTCGTGCGTTCAGCATCGACGAATTGCCGCAATTGCTTAACGTCTTGAAAGGCGAAATGAGCATCGTTGGACCCCGTCCGGTCGTTCAGGAAGAGCTGGACACCTATGGCGGCGCTGCTGCGCTTTATCTTAGGACGCGGCCTGGGATCACCGGGCTTTGGCAGGTCAGTGGGCGCAGCGATCTGGGCTTCCGGCAGCGCATAACGCTCGATGCTGATTATGTTACGAACTGGTCGCTGTCGCTGGATATGACAATCATCCTGCGAACCGTTCCGGTCGTGATTTCCGCCAAGGGATCGTACTGAACAGGCCTGCTGCGCGCCCAAAATCGCTGATCGCGGTCGCGCAACCAGCCTGTTCAGATATCACACCATGAGCGCGTATTCCGGCCATATCGCCACGTCGCCGCCGCCGAAACCGGCGGGTTATCACCCGCATCTTTCGGGGGGGCGGTCCGCTTTGGCGGTGATGGGTGTGGTGTGGTCGGCGCTGCATACGCTGATCCCGACGCTAAGTTCTGCCGTCGTTTTCTTCGCCAGTGCGCTCTATCTGTCGCCTTCGGATTTCGGCCTTGTGGGGCTCGCCGCGGGGTTGGTGATGTCGTTGATCGCCTTTTCTCCGGCGGCGTTTGGCGAGGCATTGGTGCAAAGACGTGACCTTAGCAAAGCCCATGCAGATAGCGTGTTTTGGTTAACGTTGGGCTTTGCCGTATTGGCAGTTTTGCCGTTCCTGCTGTTGTCAGAAACTTTGGCAGGCTGGGTCGGCGCGCCGGAAATTGCACTGTTGCTGCCGGTTCTGGCGCTGCGCATCCCGCTCGATCTGATGGCGGCGGTTCCAAACGCGATGATCCTGAGATCGATGCGGTTCAAGCGCCTCGCGCTGCGCACCGCCGTTGCCTCCCTTGTCAGCGTGGTCATTTGTCTGGCGGCGCTTCTCGCGGGGTGGGGCTATTGGGCTCTGGTCGCCAGCCAGATCTCGGCCAGTTTGGTGACCTGCGTGATGGCCTTTCTGGTCAGCGGATGGCGGCCCGGGGTGACGGTCAGACCTGCTGCCATCGTCGAGCTGTCGGGCTACGGGATTTTCGCGTCTGGAACCCGGATGTTGTCGACGATCAAGCTCGATCATCTGCTTATCGGGACACTTGCGGGGCCGCAAACCCTGGGTCTTTTCGTCTTTGCACAGCGCCTCTTCAACATGTTGACGCAACTAATCGGCGGCACGCTCTCGTCGGTCACACTCAGCTTGTTGTCGACATTGCAGGGGGAGCGTGAAAAGGCCGTGCAAGCCTTCGCCATCGCCTCCTTCATGGCCGCAGCCCTTAGCATGCCCTTGTTTTTGCTGGTCGTTTTGCTTGTGCCCGACCTGATCGGTTTGGCACTTGATCCAAGATGGCAGGCGGCGGGATTTGCGGTGCAGGTCTTCTGCGTGGCGGGTATTTTGGCGGGGATCAGCGTCGTGCAAGCAGCCTTTCTCAACAGTCAAGGTAAGGCGCGCTGGTGGTTTTACTATCAACTCGTGCAACAGATCACCTCGCTTTTGGTCATCGCGGCAACCTACCGGTTCGGCCTGCCGGTGATGATGGTGGCCTTGGTGGCAAAAACAGCAGCGCTTTGGCCAATTTCCGTGCATTTGACCGCGCGGCTATTGAAGCGAAGCGCGTGGTCCTATCTGGCAGAGTTTCGGGTGCCGGTCTTTGCCAGCCTTGTCATGATGGCAGGCGTCTTTGCCCTTCGCCTGATCACCCCAGATCTGCCCGCAAGCGCAATGATTGCCGCGCAGATTGCAACGGCTGGGCTAATCTACCTGCCGCTTGTCATTTTTCTGTCCTGGGACCGGCTCGCGCTGGTCCGCAAAACCCTTTTTCCAAAAGGAGCAACCGCCCCATGAAACTGACCTATTTTCAAGGTGATCCACCCAATTTTGGTGACGAGTTGAACGCGACGATGTGGCAACATCTGTTGCCGCAGAACTTCTTCGACCATGACCCGTCGGTCCTGTTCATCGGCATTGGTTCGGTCATTCAGCACATCTATCCCAAGGAGGCCCGAAAGATCGTTGTCGGTTCCGGGTATGGTGGCTATACGCGCAAGCCCGATGTCCATGACGGCAGCTGGGAGTTTCATTTCGTGCGTGGTCCGCAAACCACTGAAGCGCTTGGCCTGCACCCGGATTTGGCGGTTGCGGATTCCGCGATTTTGTTGCGCGAAACCCCGCTTCCGTCCCCCGCGCCGCATATCAAAACGGCCTTCATGCCGCATTTCGAAAGTCTTGAGCGCGGCAATTGGAAGGCGGCCTGCGCCTTGGCGGGGATCACGTTTATTGATCCGTCGCATCATCCTGACAAGGTCGTGGCGCAAGTGCGCGGGGCGGAGCTATTGATCACCGAGGCCATGCATGGCGCGATAGTCGCCGACGCGCTGCGCACACCCTGGATCGGGGTGCGTGCGATGCATCACGTGCACCGGTTCAAATGGCGCGACTGGGCGGATGCGCTCAACATCGTCTACCGGCCGCAGTTTCTGTTTCCGTCAAATATCCGGGAAGGATGGGCGGTCTCGACAGGACGTTGGGGCTCCGGCCCGAAAATCATGGCCGTTGCAAACAGTCCCTTGGCGCGCCCGGTCAATGGGGCCTGCACTCATCTTGCGGCCCGCAGTTTGCAAAAGCTGGCAACGTCGGACCCGCAACTAAGCCGCGACAGAGATATTGATCGCGCCACCGACAGGGCTATGTCTGCTGTTAAGGCTTTGATCGATGATTACACACCGCGCCTTAGTCTTGTATGATTGTGCGCGCTCAGTCCTTGAATTCCATAGACAAACGCGCAGATGACAACCACGCTGCGCAGCGAAAATTGGAAGAAGACCGGGACCTCCAGTAGGCTGATCATGATCACCATCATGACCAGCAGAAATAACAGCGCTGCATCAGGTCTGCGGGCGCGAAAGGCCCAAAGCCCGGTTGCCAGCGCGGCACCGAAAAGGATAACGGCCTGTGCCAAAACCCCCAGGATGCCGATCTCCACGGCGTTGGAGATATAGGTGTTGTGGAAGTTGAAACCACTGCGGCTTTCGATGCCGAACATGTGCCAAAGGGCCTCTGCCGGGGCGTGGCCAGGCACCCAGAAGGCTTGGTAACCGACGCCCAACAGTGGCCGATCAGCGATGAATGTTGCAGCGATCTGCCAAAGGTTGGTGCGCCCGGTCAGTGTGATGTCCTTGCCCGTGGCCTCCAGAATTGCGCCGAACAGCGCGTCGGCATTTGCAGCGATCAGCACGGCCATCAGGGCAGATAGAAGTACCGCAAATGTCAGCGAAAAGACCCGTTGCATCGGCGATAACCGGTAAAGGATCAGCATCAGGAATTGCAGAATCAGCACCGGTGGGATGACCGCCAACGCCGTTACGGATTGTGCTTGCAGGAGCAATAGCAGCCCCGTTAGCGCGCCAAGCAAAGCCACGATCCGGTAGCGATAGGAGGCGAAACTGTCCAGAATTTGCGCCGTGCAAATGATGACATAGGTGGCCGCGGTCCCGGCCAAGGCGTTCTTGCTGCCATATATGCCCAGCCATGCGCCCGTGTCGCTGCGGACCTCTCCGAAAAGCGCGCTGGCGAGGATCGCGCAGGAATAGAGCGCGAAAAGCAGCCGGGTAAATTCTCGTGAGGTGACGCTGCGCGCAATCATAATCGCGATAACGACGGTGGCCAGCAATTGCACGCCAAAGCGCAAGGTAATCTCGGGATAGATAGACCACACCGTGCTCAGCATGCAAAACACAGGCAGGGCGAGGATGAACCAGTGACGCCAAAGTATTGGCAATAAACTGGCGCGGTGGCGGATCATCATCAGGGTCCCGGCACCCAGAAACAACATCGCTCCCAACTTGCCCAAAACGGTGACGAAAACCAGCCCTGCCAAGGCAATAGCCGCAAAGATCACGTCGGGCTTCAAAACAATCAAAGACAGGTGCGCAGACCCGCCAGCAGGCAGTGCAAATCCGGTTGATTCTTGGCGCAATTGCTTAGGCATGCGGAATGCTCATCCGTTCGATCCTGCCATATTTTTCAACGATTTACGCGCAGCGCGCAAAGCATTCGCGCAATGGGGCTGTGGATCAGCGTATCGCCGCCGAAATCGCGGGCATAGTGAAGAATCAGATGCTGAAAACCCGCAGAAATCGTACTCTGCACCTGTTGGTCACGAGTGGTTTTCGTCCTGCCCCGAAGGGAGAAGCTCTCGTGAAAGACACCGCCGTGAAAGACACCGCGAAAAATCCCATCGTCTCGGTCATCATGGCCAATTTCAATGGCGCACCGTTCATCGAGCAGGCGCTAAGTTCGGTCCTGTCGCAAACCCTGTCCGATCTGGAGGTTCTGGTGTGCGATGATGCGTCCTCCGATGAAAGTGTTGCGCTTGTCCAAGCCGCCCTTTTGCGGGACACGCGGGTGAAATTGATCACCTCGCCGGTCAATCGCGGCCCCGGGGCTGCGCGTAATGCCGGGTTGGATCAGGCCCGCGGTGCTTGGGTGTCGATCATGGATTGCGATGACATTATGCATCCCGACCGCCTTGCGCAGATGCTCAAGACCGCCACCAAAAATAGTCTTGAAGCCGTCGCAGATGATCTGACCTATTTCCACGGCGACAGGTATGATCCTGGGCATAGTTTGATGGCCGGGTTTTGCACGCGCACGCCGCGAAAAATCACCGCAAAGATGCTTCTGGAAGGCGGGCAGCGCGATGTCCCGCAGCTTGGATATCTCAAACCGGTTTTTCGCCGCGATGCGATTGGGGCCCTTCGTTACCGCGAAGACATTCGGATCGGCGAGGATTTCGACCTCTATCTGCGCTACGTCCTTGGCGGAGGCGACCTGCACGCGGTGGCGCAGTCTTTCTATTTATACCGCCGCCATGACGGGTCGGTCTCTCACCGGATGGCTCCGAAGGACGCCGCTGCGATGATCCGCGCGCAACAAGATGTGATGACAGGCCATCGCGTGGAAGGTGATCTGCGGCTGGCGTTCGAGGCCCGACGCACAGCACTTCTTGAAGCGGGCGCGTTTGAGGCAATCGCGGGCGAGATCAAAAATCGCAAGTTTGGGTGTGCGGCGATAATGCTTGCTCGCAGGCCGAAATTGCTGCGCCCGCTTGGCCGTGTCGCCAAGGCCCATTTTGCAGCGCGCCTTCGCCCTCCGGCACAACCTGCTAACGTGGTGCCGATCGACAGGTTTCTAAGCCGGGCAACGCCGCGTTTGAAACCCGGTGCCACGGCCCCACTCGTCCATGTAAGAACACCCACTTATAACCGCCCTGATGCTCTGCGGCGCTGCCTTGAAAGCCTGATAGCGCAGACCTGGCAGAACTGGGTCTGTGATGTTTTCAATGACGGAGATCCTGCCGCGAAAGACGTGATCGACGCGCTTGCCGACCCCCGAATCCGGTTTCATCAAAATGCCCCACGACGCATGGCATCGAAAAATATCGACGCGTGTTTTAGTCGCGACAACCCCCATGATGCTGATTTCTTCTTTGTGCTGGAGGACGATAATTTCGTCCTGCCGCGCTTTATCGAAGATAATATCAGCGTGTGTAATCGTGAAGGTGTGGAGATCGTCTTTCGAAATCAACATATTGAATTCAATAGTGGAACTGACGCCGCCTTTACCGGCGTGGGCGGTATTCTGGACGGAAAGTTCCACGAGCGGATTTACCCTGCGGACATGTTCCGCCTGTCGCTTATTGCAGGAATAGGGGTGTCCAATGGTGGCTTGTTCTGGTCACGTGATGCGGCAAGCGATCTGGAAGTACACATGTCATGCAGTTCGACATTGCAGGAATATTTGCGCACCTTTGCGATCAACGAGCCGATCTATGTCGCAATGGAACCACTTGCGGTCTGGGCTGAAAACGGGGTGGAAACGACGCGGGACCTTGGCAGCTCAGCGGGGTATTTCCGGCGGGAGCTGTCGTTGAAAAGATCGGTGGGGATTTTGCAGCGGGCGGCCTGGAACTTGGCGAAATCTGACGACAGATCGCGGTTTTTGACCCATCCGGCGTTTGGGTATTCTCGGCAGGCGCGGGCGCGTGGATTGGTGAAATCCCATATCGGATTGCGGGCCGGGGCCGCGTTGGGCTGGCGCGAAACAGTCAACCTCGCATTTCGCGGCGGCATGATCAGGCTATTGGGGCGTCCGGAACCCTGCGTTGGGCGATTTATCAAAATGCGTGGAACGTCGGGTGCGTGATCACGAATTATGTGGCGGGGAACCCGGATCAAGTGCCGAGACGGGCGTCGGCTCTTCACTGGGATCAAGGTCAGCCTTTCCGTTCTCGTCAGCGGGTTTTGCAGGCCAAATCGCGGTGATCACAACAAGCAGGAAATAGGCAAGTTGCAGCGCGACACAGACCAGAACCATCCGCCAGACAATGGTCCAGCTGCTGGCCTCCGCCATGAAGGATCCGACCCCTACGGCAAGTGTGGCCACGACCAAAACACCAATGAATATCGACAACCGCACGACTGGAACTCCAAACCCCTTGCCGCACAATGGTACAATATGGCGCGAGCCAAAGCTACCGTCTGAGCAATTTTCGCGCCTGCGGGCGGCGCAGTGGCTCCAAATAGGTATCAGGCCAGCCGGGGTGGGCGTATTTCGAGAGTTTGCCAATCTCGACCTTGTTAAGCGCAATTCCCACGATTTGCTGCGCGATTTCAGGCTCTTGCGCCAGGTATTGCGTCACCAACCTGCGCGGTGTCTTGCCCCATTCGCTGACCAACAGAATCTGGTCAAGCTGGGCCAGCACCACCTTCACATCCGACACTTTGCCCAACGATGGCATGTCGAAAACGATGCAATCATAGCGGGAGCGCAACTCTTCGATGAGGACGGTCAGGTTTCGGTGGTACAAGATATCACCCGCAAAAGACGGGGCGGCGGAGGCCAAACAAGGCATCAGGTCCAACCCGGTAAAGGGCAGCGTGCGGATCGCGTCCGGCATCGGTACCGAGCCTTTCAGCACTTCGTGAATTCCCGATCCATCGCTGATCTGCAGCGCGCGGCTGATGCCGCCGCCGGTCAGGTCCATGTCGATGACAAGCGTGCGCGCGCCGTATTTTGCCAGCGTGTTGGCGTAGTTTGCAGCCAGCGTCGTTTTGCCCTCACCGGGCAGCATGGAGGTGACCGCAAGGGCCACACAATCCCGACGGGAGGCCCCGTTTTCGACCGTTGAATGAATGTTGTGCAAGGTCTCGTTGAACAGCGATTGCGGGGCTAGGACAGACCAGAACAAACTTGGGGCGAGCCGCATGACGGCCTGACGCTCGACCTCAAGACTAGCGTTCGCGTGCTCGGGAATGAACCCCGGACCGTCCGCTTTGCTCAGAATGATTTCGCGGGTCTCTGGCGGGGCATTGTCAGAAAGTTCACGAAGATTGATGAACGGTAAATGCCCCAGAAACCTTTGATCTGTATGGGAATATACGTCCGAGCTGACGCGGAATTTCTGTTCGCCGCTCTCACGTAGTGCGGCGATACCAAGACCAGCCATCAGTCCCAGAAGCGTGAAAATCGACAGGTTCTGCCAAAGCTTTGGCAGTGCGGCGTTCTTCGGGACGATCGAGTGGGTCAGGATCCGGCCATTGCTCACCGGGAAAGAGCCTTGGATCGCGACCTGCTCGTAACGAGCGGAGATCGTGTCCGACAACGCGTCCAGATTGGCGGCACGCTGGGCCAGTTCGCGCAGTTTCTGACCCTGAGACGGGTCGTTCTGGCGCAGCTCTGCGGCCTGTTGCAAAACATCGCGGGAGCTTTGGTCGATTTCCTGCAGGCGCTCGCGCATCCATTCCGCGGTCCGTTGGGTGGAATTCAAATTCGCGTTCAGGTGATCGGCCAGATAGGCCTGTGCATAGGTGTTGACCAGCAGAGCGGCCAGGGCTGGATCGTGGCCAATATAGCTGATCTCCACGGAAAAGCTGAGCCCGATCCGCTCGATCTTCATGTCGCGTTGCAATTTTGAGGCCGTCGCCAAAATGCGTGCGTTTTCACGTTGCTCAGCGGTTTGCGTGTCGACAGGGGCTACCGTTTGCAGCCCCAATAAACTAACGATCTGGGCCTTGGTGGTCGCAATAAGACGGGACGCCAGCGATGTCGGAGGATCGACAAAAATCTGCGCATTGTGAAGGTCTGTTCGGCGGACCACTTCGGTCGCCAGTTGCAGCGATTTCAACACTTCGATCTCATTGAGCAACGATGTGTCGTTGCGCAAGAGCGGCGCAGTTGAGCTGATCTCTTCGGTCAGATCAGACATCCGGTCATCGATCAAAACGGTGGCAGAGGTGTAATATTGCGGAGGCGAAGTGATGTGGTGACCGACCCCCGCAATCATCCCCAAAACCACGAATAAGATCAGCGGCAGGTATTGCCGTTTGAACGCGGCCAAAACGTCGCCCAGCGTGGTGACATCTGCGCTTGTTTGTCGGGATATCGCGCTCGGATCGGCGGACGCGTCCGCAAAGGAAAGGCCCATATTGTTCATTTCAGGTCCATAGCCTCCGCTGGAGATTGGGCAGTTTTTGACGTGTGAGCTTGATAAATTTTTAGCGGTTTTATGGTTAATAATCCTGCGAGCGTTCCCAAGTGCAAAACAGCCCGCAAGATCCGGCTATTGCGCCGGGCCGGGTCGAATACGGCTGGGACAACATGCCCGAGACAGGCGAAACCTTTGGCGGAAGCCAGCAGGAACTCGCGTGGCACTGCCCGCCTTCCTTGCGCATCCCGCAAAAGCTTTCCATGGGTCTGGCCCATCCGAAAACGACGACGGATCAGCCAGCCAAACCGCGCGCGACTTGCGGGGACATCCTCAAAGACCAACGCGTCCGCCGCGAAGGCGATATGGCCGCCGCGCGCATGGACCTCGCTGAAAAAGGCGGTGTCTTCGCCGCCGGACTGGCCCAATGCCAGATCAAAACTCAGACCACGAACATGTGGTGAATTTCGGTTGATCAGAACGTTGCAGGTATACCCGGTTTTCAGCCCCTCTTTGGTCCAGACCGGCCCCGTTGAATGGATCGATTGCGCTTGCATCCAGGCGGGGGCATCGGGCGCGTAAACGGCTTGCACCGGGCCAATGACTGCATCAGCGTTTAGTAGCCAGAGCGCTTTCGTCAGATGGATCAGCCAATCCGGGCTTGCGACCTCATCATCATCGATAAATGCCAGCAGGTCGGCCGCGCTATGGCTCAGCGCTCCGTTGCGCGCCAGCGAGATATTGTCTTTTGGAACATGGACATAGCGCAATGGAACGGGCGAGGTCACAGCCCGCTTTCGCACGAGGGCCTCAGCGCTGGGCAAGGCGTCATTGTCGATCACGAGGATGGACACATCAAAGCCCTCCGGCCGGTTCAGCTGCGCCAGCGAGTGCAAGGTTTCTGCCAATTGTGGCCGCCTGTAGGTGCACACACAAACCTCAAGCGTGGTGGGATTACGTGCCATCAGACAGTGCTCCGACGAGGTGACAAAAGCTGACGCAGAACCTGCTGCCAGAACCCCAAAGACCAGGTCAAATGCATCACCATCGCGACCGGGCCAGAGAGCGCGAGTGCAGCACGTCTCTGCCGCAACCCGATCATTGCGCCCGCGACCAGGCACGTGACGCTCCAGAGCAGGACAGGGGCCAAAGCGGACCAATGCAGGCCAGCTAAACCCGCCAGCAAGACCGCTGGCAGTACCCCGATTACCGTGGTTTGCCGCAACCGGGGCAGAATTTTATGCTTGAGCAAATTGCGCGCGCGACCCGCGCCAAAATTGAAATATTGCCGGGCGATTGCGGGCAAGGTGACGCGCGGGACATAGGAAATGACGGGGCTGGAGGTCAGCCAGATGCGTCCCCCCGCGGCGCGCAAGCGATGATCAAGCTCGGCATCCTCATTGTGGGAAAACGACGGGTCGTAGCCGCCAATCATGGTAAACGCGTCGATCCGGATCAGCGCGTGGTGGCCATGGTCTACATATTGCGCGGAGGGTGCAATGCGGTGGCGCGCGCCGCCGTTGCCAATGGCGGAGTTTTGGACGGCGGCGTTGATACGCTGAAGCGGGCGGGACCCGCGCGCAATCATGCTGACAACGATGGCATCAGCATAAACAGTGCGCGCCTGCCGCATCAAATCCTCGCAGAAATCATCGGGGTAGTGGCTGTGGGCATCCAGCCGGATCAGGTGGCTGGAACGGCTCGCATCCCAGGCAACCGCCAGATTTACCCCGGCGCTTTGCAGCCTGTCGGGGTTGTGCAATAGCGTGATCCGGTTGCCGCGCGCGGCATGTCTTTTGACAATCTGCGGGGTGCCATCGGTGCTGCCGCCATCGACAACAACGATCTGGCCGTTCAGGCGCTCTGCCGGGCCCGCCAGCTGGTTCAGAAGCCGGGCGATATGGGCCGCTTCATTCAGGCAAGGGATCACAATCAGGGGGCGTTGCCTTGTCGTCGCAACAGACTTTGGACGCAGTTTTTCAACCATCTCGAAACCTTCATACGCTGACATTGTGAACAAGGGGATCGAGGCGATCGCAGCCCGATTTATTTGTTCCCACCATATTGCTGCAGCTGCAAAATACAAAACGCGCCCGCCCAATGGCCGGGCAGGTCGGCCAAACTTTGCCCACGGGGCGGCGGTTTTTTGTTCACGCGGGAGAATCGGTGCGAAATGCGCGTGCGGGATCGGCAATCCTGCGCCAAATCGCCTGATTCTTAGGAGGTTTGTCGCACATCTGCGCAGAAAAGAAATTGCGTCTTGTGCGACTCACTTCGGTAGCGATCCCAATAGAGTGCGCCTGTTTTGTCGCATCGTGTGGGGATATCATGGGGACATCAGCCCTCATCGTTCAAAATGTCAGCTTTGCGCATGTTCGCAATATCGTGGGGTTTATCCACGACCAGTTGTGCGCAGATTTTGACCCTGATTTGACGCTGCATTTGGTTGAGCAAATCGTCGACGCGCCTTATGACGACGGCTCCGTTGTCTTTGTCATTGGGGAGGGGTTTTCACCCCATCAAAGACGGCCGGGATGTTTCTATATCTATCTGAACTTCTCCATCGTGGAGGTTTTGGGCAATCCGCTGAAGATGAGCCGCGACGGATGGAGCGCGATCCGTCGCAAAAAGCAGATGCTGACCGAAAAACTGGCCGGATTTGATCTGATTCTGGATTATTTCGCGCCGCAAAGCGCGGTGCTGGCCCGCAAGCTGGACGTCCCCGTGCTGCATTTTCCGGTGGCGGTTGGCGCAGACGTCCCGGCTTCAAAAACACCCCTGCGGGATCGACCTTATGACATCTGCTTTGTCGGCGCGATCACGCCGCGCCGGGCGGAAGTTTTGGACAATCTGGCGGCACAGGGGTGGCATTTGTCGCCGCATCGCGATGTGACGTTTGAGCAGGCGGCCGGGCAGTCGAAATGTTGTCTCAACATTCACGCACATCGGTCAAACCATCTGGAGGTTCCGCGTATTATTGGTGCTTTATCAGTAGGTTGTCCGGTCGTAACAGAGCAGAGTTTTGGGTTGAAAACGCTTCTTCCTGAGGGCCTGTGCGTCTCTGTCAGACATGGAGTTCTGGCCCAAAAGACCGATCAAATGCTGCGCAACCTCCCGGATATGGAAGCGCTGCAAAGCCAGACCTCAGATTGGTATCAACGCATCTATCTGCCGCAGTGCCGGCAGCGTTGGGCGGATTTGGCAGCCGGGATTAACGCCGCGCGTCAGGCCGCAAAATTACCAATGCAAGCCGCTGGGCAGCAGTTCTGAATTCGCAAAACGGGGAAAAGTGGTACTCCCTAGGGGAATCGAACCCCTCTTTCCAGGTTGAAAACCTGGCGTCCTAACCGATAGACGAAGGGAGCACCGGAGATGTGGAGCGTTACTATTCAAACGCCGCACTTCTGGCAAGAGGAAAAAACCACGCGGTCGCGAATATTTGTGCGGTTATGCGGGGGCTGCATCCTCAAGGCGAAGCTGCACGGATTGGCGTCCCTGCCAGGTGTTGATCTCCACCCGACCTGCCAGATGAAAGCGCTTTCCGGCATGGTTGCTCAGCGCAGGGCCGATCTCGCTGGAGAAGGCCCCGAATGCAATCGCGTCGAGCTTGGTGCCGCTGCCATCGGTGAAGCTAATCTTCAGGTGCCCTTCGCCCACAGGCTTGGCGAAGGCGATCTTCTGGTCGGGGAACACAAAGCGCGGGGCGGCTGCACTTGCTCCGAACGGGCCTGCCGCTTCCAACTGTCGGATCAATTCTACCGAGACGCCCGAGGGCATGACCACCCCGTCAACTTTCAGATCGCGCGGTCCCAACTCGCCCGCCCCTTGGGCGGCCATCAGATCGCTCAGCCGCGCCATTGCGGGTTCTAGTTGCGCGCGGGTCAGGCTGAGGCCCGCGGCCATCTTATGCCCGCCGCCTTTGGTCAAATGCCCTTCATGGACCAGCCGTTGAATTTGCGCGCCCAGATCAATGCCGCTGACAGAGCGGCCGGAGCCTTTGCCGTCATCACCATCGAACCCGATCACAATCGCAGGTCTGTTTGCGGCCTCTTTCAGGCGGGAGGCCACGATGCCCACGACGCCCGCATGCCAGCCGTCTCCCGCGGCCCAGACCAGTGGCGCGTCAAGGCCGCGTTCTTCGGCCTGCGCCAGTGCTTCCTCGCGCACGCGCGTCTCAATTTCCCGGCGTTCGGTGTTTAATGTGTCCAACCGTTCAGCCAGGGCCTGCGCTTCAGCGGAATCCGCCGTGGCCAAAAGGCGCGCGCCCAGATCCGCCGCCCCGATCCGCCCGCCTGCGTTGACCCGCGGCCCAAGCAAAAACCCCAAATGGTACGAGGTCGGTGCCGTATCCATCCGCGCCACATCGGCCAAGGCAGCCAAGCCCACGCGTTGCCGTTTGCCCATAACTTTTAAACCCTGTTGGACAAAGGCGCGGTTCACGCCCACAAGTGGGGCAACATCGGCAACAGTGGCCAAGCCCACGAGGTCAAGAAGCGCCATCAAATCCGGCGCATTCACCCCTTTTTCGCGCAGGACCCTGTTCGCGCCGACCAGCATCAGGAAGACGACGCCCGCGGCGCAAAGGTGGCCCAGTTCACCATCCTCGTCCTGCCGGTTCGGGTTCACGACCGCCAGCGCGGGGGGCAAGGTCTCTGCGCCTAAATGGTGGTCCAAAACGATCACATCTGCACCTTTTGCGGCCGCAATCGGTCCATGCGACAGTGTCCCGCAATCCACACACAGGATCAGGTCGTGGTCTTTGGCCAGCATCTCCATCGCAGGATCGGAAGGGCCGTAGCCCTCGTCTATACGGTCAGGAATATAAAGCGTCGCGGGCAGTCCGCGATCGCGCAGCCACGTGATCAAAAGCGCCGCAGACGAGCCGCCATCCACATCGTAATCTGCAAAAATCGCAATTTTCTGTTTTTTATCAATGGCCTCTATGAAGCGGGTAACAGCGCTGTCCATGTCCTTCAATGAGGACGGGTCGGGTAGCAGGTCGCGCAAAGTGGGGGCAAGGAAGCCCTCCGCGTCCTCCGCCGGGACCCCAAACCGCGCCAAGGTCTGGCTCAACGCACGGGGCAGGCCGGTGCGCTGGGTGATCATCTCGGCGTTGCGATCTTGCGCGTCAGACGGTCCGATCCAGCGCCTGCCGGTCAGGGACGTCTCGACGCCCAGAAATGGCGGTTGCTCAGGTTGCACACGCGCCCCTAAACGGGGTTGCGATAGACCATCCGGCGCACCGATCCGGTCTTGGAGCGCATCAGGATCGTCTCGGCGGTGTGGTAGCCCACTTCGCGTTTGATCCCTGCCAGGATGGAGCCGTCAGTGACGCCGGTCGCAGCAAAAATCACGTCCTGCGTGACCATGTCATCGCGGGTGTAAATCTTGTTCAGATCGGTGATGCCTGCTTTCTCGGCGCGCCCCTTTTCGTCGTCATTGCGAAACAGCAAGCGGCCATACATCTGCCCGCCCATGCATTTCAAAGCGGCGGCGGCCAGCACACCTTCGGGTGCACCGCCGGCCCCCATATACATGTCGATGCCGGTTGTAGCGGCCTCGGCGCAATGCATGACACCAGCCACGTCTCCATCGGTGATCAGTCGGATCGCAGCCCCGGTAGAGCGGACCTCTTCGATCAGTTGCTCGTGACGGGGACGTTCCAGAATACACACGGTAATATCGCTGCCTGCGCAGCCTTTGGCTTTGGCCAGCGCTGCGACCCGCTCGGACGGCGACATATCAAGCGACACGACATCTTCCTTGAAGCCAGGCCCAATCGCCAGCTTGTCCATATAGACGTCTGGCGCATGCAGCATGGAACCACGTGGCCCCATCGCAATCACGGTCAGCGCGTTTGGCATGTCCTTGGCGGTCAGGGTCGTGCCTTCCAGCGGGTCCAGTGCAATATCCACACCGGGGCCGTCGCCCGTGCCAACCTCTTCGCCGATATAAAGCATCGGGGCCTCGTCCCGTTCCCCTTCGCCGATGACCACAACGCCCGCGATATCAAGCATGTTGAGCTGCTCGCGCATCGCGTTCACCGCTGCCTGGTCGGCTGCTTTCTCATCGCCGCGCCCGATCAGTTTGGCAGAGGCCAGCGCCGCTGCCTCGGAAACCCGCGCCAGTCCGAGTGACAGCAAGCGGTCTTGGAAGATGGAGGCAGTCATGGGAAGTATCCTTAGAATTGTGAATATACGTGGTGGTTGCGCCCTTATAGCGCCTCAATGCGCAGCGCGACAGGTTCGCCGCTGACAACGCCGGTTGCAGGCAGTTTTGCCAAGGCCGCATCCAGCGCATCGCGTGTGGTGGTGTGGGTGACGATCAGAACCGGGGCCATAGGCTCATCGTGGTCATATTGGCGCATCCGGTCAATCGAAACACCTGCATCGCCCAAGGCCGTTGCCACTTTGGCCAGCGCGCCGGGTTTGTCCTGAAGGGTCAGGCGCAAATAATACGCGGCAGGCACAGCGGATTGTGCAGGCACTGCTTTGGTCAGGCTGGAAGCGGGCTGGCCAAAGGTGCTTAGCCGCGTTCCGCGGGCTATATCGGCAATGTCGGACAGAACTGCGCTTGCTGTGGGGCCTTCACCAGCGCCGGGTCCACGCAAAACGACTTGGCCCACAGCGTCGCCTTCCAGCACCACCATATTGGTTCCACCTTCTAGCTGCCCCAGCGGCGAGCTTGCAGGCACCAGACATGGCGACATGCGTTGCTCCAGGCCCCGGCCAGTCAACTGCGTGACACCCAGAAGCTTGATGCGGAAGCCCATATCGGCGGCTTGGCGGATGTCTTCGATGGACACGCGCTCTATGCCTTCCAGCTCCACCGCGTCAAAGGCCACCTGCGTGCCAAAGGCAATGGAAGACAACAGTGCCAGCTTGTGGGCCGCATCGATGCCACCGACATCCAGTTGCGGGTCTGCTTCCAGATAACCAAGCCCGTCGGCCTCGGCGAAAACTTCGTTATAGCTCAGGCCGGCACTTTCCATACGTGTCAGGATATAGTTGCACGACCCGTTCATGACGCCCATGACGCGAGTCATCTCGTTGCCTGCAAGGCCTTCGGTCAGGGCTTTGACAACTGGAATTCCGCCCGCAATTGCGGCTTCAAAGCGCAAGACAACGCCCGCGGCTTCGGCACTTTCGGCCAAGGCCTGGCCGTGATGGGCCAGCATTGCCTTGTTGGCAGTGACCACATCCTTGCCCGCTTTGATTGCGGCTTCGGTGGCGTCCTTGGCGGGGCCTCCATCGCCACCGATCAACTCCACGAACACATCAACATCATCACGCTGGGCCAAGGCGACAGGATCATCTTCCCATGCATAGCCCGACAGGCTGACGCCGCGATCTTTGTCCTTTGAGCGCGCCGAAACAGCCGAGATTTCGATGCTACGACCTGTGCGCGCCGACAAAAGTGCGGCCTTCTGGCGGATGATCTTGACGACACCAACACCCACAGTGCCCAAGCCAGCAATACCTAGTCGTAAAGGGTCAGACATATGGGGCTCCGTCGTGGGGAAATCAGTGGGGTCTTAAAGTCTCGGGTCTGTTACCCGCGAAACCGCGCCGTTGCAACGAAAGAGGCAGGCCTTGCCTTCAAAGATTGCGCAAATTGTCCTGACCGTCATAGATATCGCGCCCTTTGAGGGCTTGTGCCTTGCGCTTCAACGCCTGCACGCGGGCTTCCAAGGCGGCGCGATCTTCTTCAATCGGGGTGCTGTCGGTCACGCCCGGCTCTATGAAGGTGTCTATTTGCAGCAAACTGGGGATCGGCTGGGCTTGCGCGGCCTTGCTGATCGTGTCGTCGATCTCGGGCAGGTCTTCGGTACAGGCGGACAGCCCTGCTAACACAGCCAGAATACTCAATGTGACGCGCATGCCGGCCTCTTCGTTTGCAATCGTGTTCAAGGTAAGTCCTTGTGGCAGGCGGGACAAGTCTTGCTTGAATTGAACATACGTTCAGATACTGTGGGGCTATGGCACGCAAAACAGGGTCACATTCAGAGATTACCGGCCCGAAGGTCCGCGCCGTGGCGATGCGCCTTTTCGCGCAGCACGGGTTTGCAGCCGTCTCCATGCGCCAGATTGCCGCCGAAGTGGGCGTTCAGGCGGGGGCTTTGTATCTATACACGCCGGACAAGCAGACGCTGTTGTTTGACCTGCTGACTACTCATATGCACGAGCTTTTGCAGGCTTGGTCAGAGACCGCGAAACCGGAGCAGCCGCAAGATCGGCTTGAGGCATTCGCGCGGTTCCACCTGCGTTGGCATCTGTCGCGCCAGGATGCCGTGTTCATCTCCTACATGGAGCTGCGCAACCTGACCGGGGAAAACTTCAAAGCGGTGGAGCACCTTCGCGGCAAATACGAGAATGCGTTGGAGCAGATCCTGATCGCCGGAAACGCCAGCGGTGCGTTCGACCTCAAGGACACGAAACTGGCCACGCTGGCGCTGATCTCGATGCTGACCGGGGTGACAAACTGGTATCGCCCCGATGGACGGTTAAGCCTTGCGCAGGTTTCGGATGTGTATGCCGATATGGCGCTGAAAACCGCCGCCGGAGCTTTGGAGATGTCCAAAGAAAAGAGCGCCGCTGAATAGCTCAAGGGCGCTCTCATCTACATTTCTATCGGCTTAGTGGTTGGGATAGATCGGGAATTTACCGCACAAATCCAACACCTTGGCCTTAACAGTCGCTTCCACGGCTGCGTTGCCATCTTCGCCGTTTGCGGCCAACCCGTCGACAACTTCGACGATGTAATCCGCGATCAGTCGGAACTCCACTTCCGTGAAGCCACGGGTCGTGCCCGCAGGGCTGCCCAAGCGGATACCGCTCGTGACCATCGGTTTTTCAGTATCAAACGGAATGCCGTTTTTATTGGTGGTGATATGGGCGCGGCCCAGTGCCTTTTCCGTCGCGTTGCCTTTGACGCCTTTTGGGCGCAGATCAACCAGCAGAACATGGGTATCCGTGCCACCTGTCACGATGTCCAAACCACCTTTGATCAACTGATCTGCCATCGCTTGCGCGTTCAGGATTACCTGGCTGATATAGCCTTTGAACTCCGGGCGCAGCGCTTCGCCGAAGGCCACGGCTTTGCCGGCGATGACATGCATCAACGGCCCACCTTGGATACCCGGAAAAATTGCGGAGTTGAATTTCTTCGCCAGCGCCTCGTCATTGGTCAGGATCATGCCGCCGCGTGGTCCGCGCAGGGTTTTATGCGTCGTTGTCGTCGCAACATGGGCATGCGGGAAGGGCGAGGGGTGTGCGCCACCGGCCACAAGTCCGGCAAAATGCGCCATATCGACATGCAGATATGCGCCAACCTTATCGGCAATTTCACGCATCCGGGCGAAGTCAATCTGACGCGGAATGGCGGAGCCACCGGCGATGATCAGTTTCGGCTGGTGCTCTTTGGCGAGGCTCTCAACCTGCTCGTAATCCAACTCTAAAGTGTCCTTACGCACGCCGTATTGGATCGCATTGAACCATTTGCCGGACTGGTTCGGTGCCGCGCCATGGGTCAGGTGACCACCCGCATCAAGGCTCATCCCAAGGATCGTATCGCCGGGTTGCAGCAGCGCCTGCATCACACCCTGATTGGCCTGAGAACCAGAGTTCGGCTGCACATTCGCAAAGCCGCAATCGAACAGCTGCTTGGCGCGGTCAATGGCAAGGTTTTCTGCAATATCAACATATTGGCAGCCGCCATAATAGCGCCGTCCGGGATAACCTTCGGCGTATTTATTGGTCATCACCGTGCCTTGGGCTTCCATAACGGCTGCCGAGACGATGTTTTCGGAGGCGATCAGTTCGATCTCGTCGCGTTGGCGGCCAAGCTCTTTTGTGACGGCGCTGAAAAGCTCTGCGTCGCGGGTCTCGAGGCTTTCAGTGAAAAAACCGTCATCGCGGTGTGGTGCGTTCATGGGATCGTCCTCCGTGGGCATTTGCCAGATCATAATCTGAGCATGTTTTAGGGCGATTGTCGCAAAAGCAAAAGCGGCAATGCGACCCTACGCCGTCAATTTGCGGTCGAAATGCGCGTATCAAAGCCCTTGTTTTTCGCGCGCGTCCAAGGGAAGACTTCCCCAAACGGAAAGCTAAGCTATGAAAAAACTGGAAAAAATTGCCTTTTTGGCGGCGGAAACACGGATCGCGCAGGATGCGGCGAAGGCTCTGTCCAAGCGATACGGCAACGTCACCCCGCAAGAGGCCGATGTCATCGTGGCGCTGGGCGGTGATGGGTTCATGTTGCAGACCTTGCACGGCACCCAGCATCTCAACACGCCGGTTTACGGGATGAATTGCGGCACGGTCGGCTTTTTGATGAACGAATATCAGGAGCACGACCTGAGCGCGCGGCTAGACGAAGCGCTCGAAGAACTCGTCAACCCGCTGCGCATGAAGGCAATCCGGGAGGACGGTTCCGTGCACGAAGCGCTGGCGATCAACGAGGTGTCGCTGCTGCGCGCGGGCTCTCAGGCCGCCAAGCTGAAGATTTCCGTGGATGGCCGTGTCCGCATGGAAGAGCTGGTGTGCGACGGCGCGCTGGTGTCCACACCAGCGGGTTCCACCGCATATAACTATTCGGCCCACGGTCCGATCCTGCCTATCGGTGCCGATGTTCTGGCACTGACGGCGATGTCGGCATTCCGTCCGCGCCGCTGGCGTGGGGCGCTTTTGCCTAAGAACGCGACCGTGCGCATTGACGTTTTGCAGCCCGAAAAACGCCCGGTGATGGCCGATGCAGACAGTCGGTCCGCCGGCAATGTGCTGTCGGTCGAGATACATTCGGAACCAGATGTGCAGCACCGCATTCTCTTTGATCCGGACCACGGGTTGGAAGAACGCCTGATCCGGGAGCAGTTCGTCTAACTGGTCGTAAACGCGCCCGGTAAGGACACCTCCAAAAGCTCAAGATCAGCCGAAGCGTCGGCATATTCCGTGCGCATTCCGGGCGGGATCACGAATGCGTCGCCAGGGGACAGATCATAGGGGTCCTGGCCGTCACCACGCAGCTGCATAGTGCCCTCCATCACGAAGGTGAACAGGATATCCGCGTCGTGATTTGTGGGCGCAATTTCGCCGTCCGCTTTGCGGATCACATGGACGCCCGCGACATTTTCCGTGTGCGCTGCAATGGTGGTGTCGCGGCTTTGAAAGCCAGGAATGCGAAACGGTTTCCATGTGGCCTCGGCCGCTTTGTGATGGACGAATTTCTGTCCCTGAAATTCCCTGTCAGGATTGGCAGGGCCGTTCGGCAGTTCCATCTGATGATCGATTGTGGTGACATGCTCTGCGGGCACGCCAATCTCGATAACCTCAATATTGTCAGAGGCATAAAGGACCCTGTGGCGGATCTCAGGCGGTTGGATGACACAGTTGCCAGCCTCAAGGCGGAACGGCTCGCCTTGATCCTCATAGACCAGATCGACCCAGCCCTTGTAGCAAAAGATCAGCTGAAACCCGACTGTGTGGTAATGCACCATATCTGGAACCGGGCCGCCGTCAGGAATGCGGATATGGGACGCAATGATCGACCCGCCCAATCGGTCAGGGATCAGATCGCGGTAATGCATGCCCGCGCGGCCTATGACCCAGGGGGCCTGATCAGCAAGCCTGCGCACAACGAAAGAATGCTGCGTTTCAGGCATGACCATTGGCGGGCGCAGCTGATCGATCTCCACCCGTGTGCCATTTGGGGCCGTCAGGACGCGCGCGCCATCCGCCAACGCGCCCGGGTCTTCGCAAAGCAGTCGTAAGGTGACCGGAGCCTCCGGCGCGCCTTTTTCCACGCGGATGCGCAGCCCGTGGCCCGAAAAGACCGCGACTGTTGGATCGTCGGCGGGAAAGATCGAGTCCATCCGCATCTGCATGGTTTTCGTGAAGAACGGAATGTCGTCACGCAGCTCTTGCGTGGCAATTCTCACCTCGGCTTCGATTTTCGTCATGGTCCCTCCGACTTGTCCAAAGACTGCTTTTGAAACAACGGTTTTGCAAGAGCGCAAAATTCAGGCATAAGTGAGCGTAACGAGACCACGAACATAAAGTAGTTTAATATTAAACTATATTAGCAACAGGAACGCCAAAGCATGAGTGATATCCGGAAAGAGACCCTGAGACAGGCGGCTTTGGACTACCATAAATACCCAAAACCCGGGAAGTTGGAAATCCGTGCGACCAAGCCATTGGCCAATGGACGTGATCTGTCGCGCGCCTATTCGCCTGGGGTCGCGGAAGCTTGTCTGGAGATCAAATCTGATCCCTCTCTGGCACGCGACTATACCGGGCGCGGCAATATGGTGGCGGTTGTCTCAAACGGGACGGCGGTTCTGGGGTTGGGCAATATCGGGGCGCTGGCGTCCAAGCCGGTGATGGAAGGCAAGGCGGTTCT
>CAYGQQ010000023.1:0-37794 GCA_964352105.1 uncultured Rhodobacterales bacterium
GGCGATGTATTCGATGGGGGCGTCGAACCAGACATAGAAGACCTTGCCTTCCATGCCGGGCCACTCGTTCGCGCCGTCCTTGACGGGCACACCCCAGTTTAGGTCGCGCGTGATCCCGCGATCTTGCAGCCCGTCGCCATCATGGAGCCATTTCTTCGCGATGGAGGTGGTCAGCACCGGCCAGTCCGATTTGCTGTCGATCCAATCAGAAAGCTGGTCTTTCAGCTGTGATTGCTTGAGGTAGAGGTGCTTGGTTTCGCGCACTTCCAGATCGGTGGAGCCTGAAATGGCCGAACGCGGCTCGATCAGGTCAGTGGGGTCAAGCTGCTTGGTGCAGTTTTCACACTGGTCACCGCGGGCTTTGTCATAGCCGCAATTGGGGCAGGTGCCTTCAATATAGCGATCCGGCAGGAAGCGGCCATCGGTGTGGGAATAGACCTGCTTCTCAGACACTTCTTCGATCAGGCCAGCCCGGTTCAGGCGGCCAGCAAAATGCTGGGTCAGGGCATGGTTTTGTGGGCTGGAGGACCGCCCGAAATGATCAAATGACAGACGGAATCCGTCTGCGATGCCGCTTTGGATCTCGTGCATTTCTGCGCAGAATTCATCGACGGGTTTGCCTGCTTTGGCGGCGGCGAGCTCTGCGGGGGTGCCGTGCTCGTCCGTGGCGCAGATAAACATCACCTCATGGCCGCGCGCGCGCATGAAACGGGCATAGAGATCGGCCGGAAGCTGGCTGCCCACTAGGTTGCCCAAGTGCTTGATCCCGTTGATATAGGGGATCGCGGAGGTGATGAGGATGCGCGCCATAAAAGGGGCTCCTTGCTGCGGATCGGAGTTTTCCTTTATCGCAAGCCTGCGCAGGCTTCTAGGGGGGTTGCCGCCGGCGGAGGTATTTTTGCCAAAAAGAAGCTAGGACCTGTCGCGGTGACGCTTGAGCAGTCTGCCGATGAAGAAGGAGGTGCGCGGGGCGTAAATGTAGGGTGTTTTGCTTGGATTTGTCGGGCGCGCGCGCATCCGGATCAGGCCAAATATCACCAAGATGACATGGCCTGCGAGGATCAGCGCGAAGAGCGCGGCAGGACCAAACGCGTCGATTAGCGTCGAGGCAACGAGGGGCGAGGCTATTGCGCCGACGGCATAAAGAAACATCAGCGCTGCGGAAAGCTCCACTCTTTCGTCAGAGGACGCAAAGTCATGGGCGTGGGCTGTGGCAACGGAGTAAAGTGGAAAGGTGGTCAGGCCGAAGAATGCGGCGCTGAGCATGGTGGCTGTTGTTCCAGTGGAACTGAAAGCAATGGTCGTTGCGCAAGAGACGGTTGCTGCGACAGAGAACCAGATCAGCACCCAGCGGCGGTCGTATTTATCTGCAAGCCAGCCAGCGGGGTATTGGCCAAGCGCACCACCTGCGACAAAGGCTGCAAGAAAGAGCCCGATCTGATCCGGGCGCAGGCCAACTTCCTGGCCATAGATCGGGCCGACCATCCGGAATGCGGCCGAGCTGAGGCCCGCCACGACCACGCCCGCAGCCGCCAAGGGCGACAGCGAAATAGCGAGCATCGGTCTGAGGCGGGGAGCTTGCGGCGTTTCGGGTTGGCTGGCTTTTGTGAGCGTCAGCGGAAGGATCGAGGCGCAACACAGGATGGCGAGCAGGTTGTAGGAGACGTAAGATGCAGGCTCCAGCACCCCGATCAGCAATTGCGCGACGAGGGAGGCCCCCATGTCGACAATCCGGTAGGTGCCCATGGCGCGGCCGCGCGTCTCATTGGTGACTTTGGCCTGCAGCCAGGCTTCGATGACCGTGTAGCACCCGGCCACGCAAAGCCCTGAGGCGACCCGCATTATTGCCCAGGCTGTCGGGTCGATGATCAGCATATGGGCGAGAAGGCCTATGGCACCTGTCACCGTAAATGCGGCAAAGGCGCGTGAATGGCCAACCGAGCCCATCAGGCGCGGTGCCCACCAGCAGCCGATGAAAAACCCGAAGAAATGAGCAGATCCGAGGATGCCGACCTGTGCATTGGTGAAGCCCAGATCCAGACCAGATAGCACGTCTAGCGGACCGACACCCCCCGAGCTGAGTTGCAGCAGCGCCACTGACAGAAACAGGGCGGCAAAGGAGATGAGCAGGCGCATATCAGTCCGAATAGTACTGTTTCGTGCAACCTGCCCGGTAATAGTTGGGTGATCTGGGTTGTTTTCGTCAGATGGCCGTCGTTTTTGGACGTCGTGCCTAGTTCGCCTGATCTACATAGGCCAGAATATCGATGGCGATCTCCGGTCCGACCAGATCGGGATAGCCTGAGGCCTCAAACGCGTTTCGATCCAGCGACCCTCGCAGCCGGAAGCTTAGAGCGCTGAGATCATCCGCAGCAGAGCCCGGCGCACGGTAGAGGTCGGCGCGCAGGGTAATCATCCGGGTGATGCCTTTGACCGTCAGTTCGCCGTCGATCTCGGCCCCATCGGACAAGCGGCCTGCACCGTTGAGGCGCACTTTGCGCGATGTGAAGCGGATTTCGGGGTAGCGCGCCGCATCCAGTACGATGTCTGATCGCAACGCTTGCGTGGCCAGAACCAACCCGCCTTTTGCCCGCGTGGTGTCCAACGTGACCCGCGCGCTGGAATTTGCAAGCCGGTCGAGATCAATCTCGATATCGGCGGATTTCACCTTCATGCTGCCTTGCGTGTCCGCGCCCAGCAACTGGTAGGAGAAGCCAACCTTGGAGCGTGCCTCATCCAATTCGTAACGCTGCGGGTCCGCCTGCAGACCGGTTGCAGTGAGCGCAAAAATAACGGCGGCGATTACGGGCGAAAAATGGGCCATGTATTTCATCATAATGTTGACTAGCAATGCAGCGGCGACAAAAGAAATCAACTGCGATAACGATGCCGTGCAGGTTGCCGCCGCGAAAACCGGCTTGTTCTCAGCTATATGCGCCTTAGGTTGGAGCGGGAAAATCAAACAGGGCGAACGCGATGCGACAGACAAAACTGGGATCAACGGAAATTCATGTGAGCGAGCTGTGCCTCGGCTCGATGACCTGGGGAACGCAAAACACTGAGGCCGAAGGGCATGGCCAGATCGACATTGCGCTGGCCAATGGGATCAATTTCATCGACACCGCCGAGATGTATCCGGTCAACCCGATCAGCGCGGAAACCATTGGCCGAACGGAAGAAATCATTGGCACCTGGAATGCCAGATCTGGCCGTCGCAGCGACTATGTTCTGGCCACCAAGGTCTCTGGCGCGGGGATGAAGCATTGCCGGGACGGGGCTCCGATAAGGCGGGCCACGATACTCGAAGCGGTCGAGGGGTCGCTCAAGCGACTGCAAACCGACTATATCGATCTGTACCAATTCCACTGGCCCAACCGTGGTTCCTACATGTTCCGGCAAAACTGGACCTATAATCCCTCTTCTCAAAACAAATCCGACACGCTGGACAATATGTTGGAGTGCTTGCAGACGTTGCAGGACGTCGTCGACGCTGGGAAGATTCGTCATTTCGGCCTGTCCAATGAAAGCGCATGGGGGACCGCCCAGTTTCTGCGCCTGTCAGAACAACACGGCTTGCCACGGGTCCAGACAATCCAAAACGAATATTCACTGCTCTGCCGGCTCTTTGACACGGACCTCAGCGAGCTTTGCGTCAATGAGCATGTCGGGCTTATCGCGTTCTCTCCGCTCGCAACAGGATTACTGTCGGGTAAATACGCAGGCGATGTGATCCCTGAAGGCTCGCGGCGCAGCTACAATGACAATCTTGGCGGACGGGTCAGCCCGCGCGTCTGGGAGGCTGTCTCGGCCTATATGGCAATTGCGCGGGACCATGACCTCGACCCGTGCCAAATGGCACTGGCCTGGTGCCGGACCAGACCGTTCATGTGCTCAGCCATCTTCGGGGCTACAACCAACGCGCAGTTGGAAACGGCGCTGGGCTCCGTTGATTTGACTCTGCCGGATGAGGTCCTCGCCGCACTTGACGCGGCCCACAAAGCGCACCCGATGCCTTACTAGCGGCGTACTCGGCTTCTTTTTGGCAAAAATACCTCCGCCGGAGGCATCAAAAATCACCTTGCGCGGGTGCAAAGAATCGCGTTCCCCTTGCCGAAACGCGAGGGGGAGGATGCGCGATGCCACTATCGATGAACAGGGAGGTGTTTATCACCTGTGCGGTGACCGGGTCAGGGTCGACGCAAGATCGCAGCCCACATGTGCCGCGCTCCCCCAAGGAGATCGCTGAGAGTGCAATCGCTGCCGCCAAAGCGGGTGCTGCCGTGGTTCATTGCCATGTGCGTGATCCTGAAACGGGCACGCCTAGCCGCGATCTGGCCTATTACCGCGAAGTGACGGAACGTATTCGCGACAGCGAAACCGATGTTGTCTTGAACCTGACCGCCGGGATGGGCGGCGACATCATTTTCGGTTCTTCCGACAAGCCATTTCCGGTCTCTGACGCCACTGACATGATCGGGGCCGAGGAACGTGTGGCCCATATCGCCGATTGCCTGCCGGAGATATGCACGCTTGATTGTGGCACGATGAATTTCGCGGAGGCCGACTACGTGATGACCAACACGCCCGGCATGCTGACGGCGATGGGCACGATGATGACCAGTTTTGGCGTCAAACCCGAGATCGAGGCCTTTGACACGGGTCATCTGTGGTACGCAAAGCAACTGGTTGAAGATGGTGTTCTGGACAGCCCCGCCCTGGTGCAGCTTTGCATGGGTGTGCCGTGGGGCGCGCCGGATGATCTCAACACCTTCATGGCGATGGTCAACAATGTGCCGTCTGACTGGACCTTCTCGGCTTTTGGGCTTGGGCGCAACCAGATGCCATATGTCGCGGCCTCCGTGCTGGCCGGTGGCAATGTCCGCGTTGGGCTGGAGGACAATCTGATGCTGGACCGGGGCGTGCTGGCAACCAATGAAAGCCTTGTGGGCCGCGCTGTGGAGATCATCGAACGTCTGGGCGCAAAAGTCATCGGCCCAGAGGATGTGCGCGCCAAGCTCGGCTTGACCAAGAGAGCCCCCGCGTGAGAGCGCTTTTTCTGATCCTGCTTCTGGCGGCCTGCGGCAACAGTTACCGCGATCCGGATGTGCAAATCGCCTCAAAGGCGCTGTTTGACCCTGCAAAATACGCGGGCACTTGGTACGAGATCGCGCGCTTTCCGGTACCCTTCCAGAAGGGCTGCACCAACACGACGGCCACCTACACGCCCAAGTCGCCCTCGGGGTCGGGATTTTTGGTTGTGAATACGTGCCGTGTGGACGGCGCACTCAAGCAGATCGAAGGCTTCGCGGAACCCGATGGGCCGGGGCGTTTGCGGGTGTCTTTTGACACAGTGCCGTTTGTCAAAGCGCCCTATTGGGTGCTGTGGACCGATGAAAGCTACGAGACAGCCGTGGTCGGCGTTCCCTCTGGTCGGGCAGGTTGGATTTTGTCCCGCACACCCACTATTCGCGCTGATAAGCTGACGGCGGCCCGCGAAGTTCTGGATTTCAACGGCTACGATCTGAGCCAATTGGAGGCGACACCGCAATGACCAAAACAGCAGCGATCATTGGCGGTGGCGTGATTGGCGGCGGATGGGCCGCGCGGTTCTTGTTGATGGGCTGGGACGTGCGCGTTTTTGATCCCGACCCGCAGGCGCAGCGCAAAATTGGCGAAGTTCTGGACAATGCGCGGCGCTCTCTGCCGGGCCTAAGCGATCTTGCGATGCCCGCAGAAGGTAAGCTGAGCTTCCATGACGATCTCTCAGATGCAGTTGCACCCGCAGACTGGATACAAGAAAGCGTGCCGGAACGCCTTGATCTGAAACATAAAATATTTTCCTCCGTGCAAAATGCGTGCCGCGTGGATGCGGTCATCGGGTCGTCCACCTCCGGGTTCAAACCGTCAGAGCTGCAAGAGGGGGCAAAGCGCCCCGGCCAGATCGTCGTCACGCATCCGTTCAATCCGGTTTACCTTTTGCCTCTGGTGGAGCTTGTTCCGTCGGATCAGACACCTGCCGCGCTGATCGACACGGCCAAGCATATCCTGACCGAGATCGGCATGCATCCGCTCCATATCCGCAAGGAGATCGACGCCCATATCGCCGACCGCTTCCTGGAGGCCGTCTGGCGTGAGGCGCTTTGGCTGATCAAGGACGGGATCGCCACCACCGAAGAAATTGATGACGCCATTCGCTACGGATTCGGGCTGCGCTGGGCGCAGATGGGTCTGTTTGAGACCTACAGAATTGCGGGCGGCGAGGCCGGGATGGCGCATTTCATCGAACAGTTTGGACCCTGTCTGGCCTGGCCCTGGACCAAGCTGATGGACGTGCCGGAGTTGACCGATGATCTGGTGCAAACTATTGCAGATCAGTCCGATGCGCAGTCGGGGCAGCACTCTATCCGGCAGCTGGAACAGATCCGAGACAACAATCTGGTGGCGATGATGCGGGCGTTGAAGGCGCAGGACTATGGCGCGGGGGCGCTTCTGAAGGCCGCGGATCAGGCTCGCAAATCCCTGCCCGAAAAGCTGGACGATAAGATAGTGACCGTTTCGCGCGCGGTGCCTTTGGATTGGACCGACTATAACGGCCATATGAACGAGGCGAAATACCTGCAAGCCTTTGGCGATGCGACGGATTTGTTTATGGAACTGGTGGGCTGCGATGCCGATTATATCGCAAGTGGCCTGAGCTATTTTACCGCCGAAACCCATATCCGCCATATTGACGAGGTCCATGCTGGCGCAAAGATCGAGGTGAAAACCACCTGCATTCTGGGCGAGGGCAAGAAAATGCACTTGTTCCATGAGATGATGGAAGGCGACCGGCTTCTGGCCACCGGCGAGCATATGTTGATCCATGTCAGTCTTGAGACGAGACGCGCCTGCGTTCCGACAGACGCCGTTGTCGCCAAGCTTGCAGCGATTGCCGAGGCTCATAAGTTGCTACCACGCCCGGACGGGGTTGGGGCTGCCGTGGGCGTACGGTGAGGGTTCTGGTCACAGCCGGTGCATCGGGCATCGGTCGCGCGATGGCGCAGGCTTTTGCCGAGACCGGGGCCGAGGTCTGGATCACTGATATCGACCGCGACGCGTTGCAAACTGTGCCGGATAGTTGGACGGCCACGCAGGCTGATGCGCGCTCTGAGGGCGATATGGCGCATGTATTTCAAAGGCTTAGCGAGGCTGGTGGCTTGGACGTTCTGTGTGCCAATGCTGGGATTGCAGGGCCTACGGCACTGGTGGAAGATGTTGCGCTGGAAGACTGGAAGTCCTGCGTCAGCGTCAATCTAGAAGGTGCATTCCTGGCCGCAAAATACGCGGCCCCTCTGATGAAGGCCGCAAGATCAGGCGCGATCGTTTTGACGTCATCAACGGCAGGACTCTATGGCTATCCGAACCGGGCCCCCTATGCGGCGGCGAAATGGGGGATCATCGGGTTGATGAAAACGCTTGCGATGGAGTTGGGCCCGTTTGGCATTCGCGCAAACGCGATTTGCCCCGGCGCGGTGGAGGGCGAACGGATGGAAGGGGTATTGGCGCGCGAAGCGGCCGCAAAATCCATGAGCCGCGATCAGGTCTATGAAGGCTACGCAAAGGGGACCTCCATGCGCCGGTTCGTGGAGGCGCAGGACATCGCGAATATGGCCGTGTTTCTTGGCTCTGACGCGGCGCGTTTGGTCTCGGGGCAAGTGATTGCCGTGGATGGCCATACTGAAAATCCCGACCCAAAGCTTTAGGCGTAAGACCTTGAGCTAATGTCTAAAAACGGCATGCTGCGTTCGTTTTCAGGCGGGTTCTGAGGCTCCTGACAGGGTACTGTCATCTCATGCAAAAAACGAATCTCTACGCGTCGTCGAGTGGTATCGAAGGTTTGACGCTGGCTGTTTTGATCGCGTGTTACGCTATTTGGGCGCTGGCTGTTTTTGTGGTTTCGCAGGTTAGCCTGCCCCTGGCCATTGTGCTATGCGGGATCGCGATTGCGCAGCACAGCTCTCTGCAGCATGAGGTTATTCACGGCCACCCGACACCCTCGCAGGTGCTGAACGAGGCGTTGGTGTTCCCGTCTGTGATCTTGTTTATTCCGTATCTGCGGTTTCGCGACACGCATCTGGTGCATCACAAAGACGCGAACCTGACCGATCCTTATGATGACCCGGAATCCAACTATCTTGATGCGGGGTCCTGGGACCGGCTTTGTATTTTCCGAAGAACCTTGTTCCGGGCCAATAACCTGTTGCTGGGGCGGATGCTGGCTGGACCGCTGATCGGGCAGTATTTGTTCATGGCGAGCGATGTCAGAGCCATTCTGCGCGGTGACAGGGCCGTCCTCAGAGGCTGGCTTTGGCACATTCCTGCATGTGCTATTGTCCTGATTACGCTCAGTTTTTCCGGCATGCCGTTTTGGGCGTACCTGTGTGCTGCCTATCTTGCGGTTTCGGTGTTGAAGATACGGACCTTTCTGGAGCATCAGGCGCATGAGAGGTCCCGTGGCCGTACAGTCGTGATCGAGGATCAGGGGCCGTTTGCGCTGCTGTTTCTCAACAATAACTACCATGTCGTCCACCACATGCATCCCACGGTGCCGTGGTATAAGTTGCCGGGGCTGTTTCGGTCACGCCGGGCGCGATATCTGGCTTGCAATGACGGGTATTATTATACCTCGTACTGGCAAGTGATCCGGCAGCATCTCTGGCGCGCAAAGGACCCGGTGGTGCATCCTTTGTGGCGGCGCGGGGGATAAGGCTGGCGGGGCGGCACGCGCCATGCGATGAGACGTCATGAGCCTGTGGATCCCTGCCACCATTCTGGCGGCCTTTGCGCAAAACCTGCGCTTCATGCTGCAAAAACACCTCAAGGCCACGCAGCTTTCGACGGGCGGGGCAACCTTCGCGCGGTTTTTGTTTTCGGCCCCATTGGTGATGATCATCGTGCTGATCTACATGCAGATCACGGCGCAAGGCTGGCCCGCGTTGAACGGCAAGTTTTTCGCCTATGCGATATCGGGCGGGGCCGGACAGATTTTGGCGACGGCCTGTGTGGTGGCACTGTTTACGGAGCGTAATTTTGCCGTGGGGATCGTCTTCAAGAAAACGGAAGTGGTTCAAACTGCGTTGATCGGATTGGTGGTTCTGGGCGAGGGGTTGGGGCCGCTGGCCATCGTGGCTATTGCGATTGGTTTTGTCGGTGTGGTCTGTCTATCTGATCCGCCAAAAGGCGGCAGTATTTTCAATAAGGCGGCCGGGCTGGGACTGGCATCGGGGGCGTTGTTTGGGGTGTCGGCGATCGGCTACCGGGGTGCGGCACTGGAGTTGGTCACCGATGATGTGTTTTTGCGCGCGGGCGTCACTTTGGCCTTGGTCACGATGATGCAGACGCTGGCAATGGCAGTGTACCTAGCGCTGCGGGAGCGGGGCGAAATCACACGGGTTGCAGGCTCCTGGCGGGTGTCATCTTTGGTGGGGATCACCTCGATGATCGGGTCATATGGTTGGTTTCTAGCGTTTTCGCTGCAGAACGCGGCTTACGTGAAAGCGCTGGGCCAGATCGAGTTGGTTTTCACGTTTCTGGCGTCATATTTCATTTTCAAAGAGAGAAGCACGCCGCGTGAGATCGGCGGTATCGCGTTGATTATCCTGAGTATTCTGGTTCTGATCTTAGCGCTTTGAGTTCTTGCCTCCGGCGGAGGTATTTTTACCAAAAAGAAGCGGCGCGCGCGAGAGCTCAGCCGCTTCTTCTTGAGTTTAGACGATTGTGGCTTCTGTCGCTGCGCGCAGTTCTTCCTCGGTGACACCATCGGCGGTCTCGACGATCTTGAGGCCACCTTCCACAACATCAAGGACACCAAGATTTGTGATGATGCGGTCGACCACTTTTTGGCCAGTGAGCGGGAGGGTGCATTCCTTCAGCAATTTGCTGTCGCCGTGTTTGGATGTGTGATCCATCACCACGACCACGCGGCCGACGCCTGCGACCAGATCCATCGCGCCGCCCATCCCTTTGACCAGCTTGCCGGGGATCATCCAGTTGGCCAGATCGCCGTTTTCGGCCACTTCCATTGCGCCCAGGATCGCCATGGCGATCTTGCCGCCTCGGATCATTCCGAAGCTTTGCGAGCTGTCAAAATAGGCGGTTTGAGGCAGTTCTGTGATGGTCTGCTTGCCGGCATTAATCAGGTCGGCGTCAATCTCATCCTCGGTTGGGAACGGGCCCATACCGAGCATGCCATTCTCCGATTGGAGCGTCACTTCGATGCCCTCGGGGATGTAGTTGGAGACCAGCGTCGGGATGCCGATGCCGAGGTTTACGTACCAGCCGTCTTGCAGTTCTTGCGCCGCGCGGGCGGCCATTTGGTTGCGATCCCACATTATGCGGCCCTCACTGTGCGTTGTTCGATCCGTTTCTCGTGGTCACCTTGGATGATGCGGTGCACGTAGATGCCGGGCAGGTGAATGCTGTCGGGGTCAAGCGAGCCTGTCGGCACGATTTCCTCGACCTCGACGATGCAGGTCTTGCCGCACATCGCAGCGGGTGGATTGAAATTGCGGGCGGTTTTGCGGAACACCAGATTGCCGGTGGCATCGGCTTTCCATGCTTTGACGATGGACAGATCGGCGAAGAGGCCGGTTTCCATGATGTAGGTTTCGTTCTCGCCATTTGGACCGGTCGGGAAGGCTTTGTGTTCCTTGCCTTCTGCGATCACGGTGCCGACGCCGGTCTTGGTGTAGAAGCCCGGGATGCCACACCCGGCGGAGCGCATGCGTTCGGCCAATGTGCCTTGTGGGTTAAATTCCAGTTCCAGCTCTCCCGAAAGGTATTGCCGCATGAATTCGGCGTTTTCGCCGACATAGGAACTGATCATTTTCTTGACCTGGCGGGTTTGCAGCAAAATGCCGATGCCGAAATCATCAACGCCTGCATTGTTGGACGCGAAGGTTAGATCCTTGGTGCCGGCCACTTTGATTGCGTCGAGCAGAAGTTCAGGAATGCCGCACAGACCGAACCCTCCCGCTGCGATGAACATGCCGTCAAAGAGCAGGCCATCAAGGGCGTCTGCGGCATTGGAATACACTTTCTTCATGGGGTCCCCCGAGTTGAGATGGACGTTTTGTGCCGCTCAGACCCAACGGAGTCAACGTGCTTTTCCGCAGTGCAGCACGCGCTCAGAGGTTAAAATGGTCTGCGAGCTCGGTGATAAAAGCGCCATGCATCTGCTGAAGCTTCGCGGAGGGTTGGCGCGCGTCCAGCGTTTGGGCGAGCGGGTCGGCGGCGGAGATGTCGCTTTGGGACAGTTCCTGAAGGACGTGATGGCCGCAAAACGGGACGTAGACCTCCGAATAGCCGCCCTCGTGGATCAAGACCAGCTTGTCATCGCACAGGTCGGCGGCGGCTTCCATGATCTGGGCAGTCATAGCGCGGAAGGTTTCGGCGGTGGCCATCATTCGGCTAAGCGGGTCGACGGCGGCGGCATCAAATCCGCAGGCAACGATGATCACGTCGGGGCGGAACGCCTCCAGCGCAGGGAGTGCAATCCGTTCCATCACGTCGAGATAAAGCGCGTGGCCGCCACCAGGGGGCAAGGGGATGTTGAGGTTGTAGCCAACGCCCGCGCCGACCCCGCGATCCTCGGCGTCGCCGGTGTCCATTGGGTAGTTGCGTTCTTGGTGCAAAGAGATCGTCAGGACGTCATCGCGGTCATAGAAAATCGCTTCCGTACCGTTGCCGTGGTGGACATCCCAGTCAAGGATCGCGACGCGGTCGGTCAGGCCATTGGCAAGCGCGGCCTCAACAGCAATCGCGATATTAGCCAGCAGGCAGAACCCGTTGGGAAAGTCTGGCAGGCAGTGGTGGCCCGGTGGGCGCGACAGGGCGTAGGCGTTTTGCAGATTGCCTTCGAGGACAGAAAACAGCGCACCTTTGGCCAGCCCGGCAGAAGTACACGCGATCTCAAACCCGTCTTGGGCGAAGGGTGCGCGCAGGCCGATCTCTCCGCCGCCATTGTCCGACAAGTCTTTGAATTTACGAAGGTAGCTTTCTGGGTGGACACGGGCCAAGTCTTCCCACGTGGCGGGTTCTGCAGATTGGGCGCGCAGGTCATGGATCAGGCCCGTGACATCGATGAGGTTCTTGAGACGCCGTTTCGTCTCAGGGCTATCGGGGAAACCACCGGCGGTAGCGGGCTGCACCAGACCGCCCACCGGCATGGTCAGCGCGTAATTGCCACCGGAATGCCAAAAGCACCGCTCGTCCCAGAAGAACCCGGTTTTGTTTGTGGCGGTCACGCTGAATTGCGCAGCCGGTAGCTGCCTTCGGGAAGATCAAGGGCGGCGGCCAGATCGCGGATCTGACGCATTGAAAAAGTGACCCGTTGCAAGCGTTCGGTCACGGGGTCCATTTGTTCCAGCGTGATACAATCGTCAAAGGCGTTCACGGCGATATCTGCCACCAGATTGGGGCTGCCTTCGTCGATCAATGTGACCACGGTGGCGTCAAATTCATGTTCGATGGTAAACATATTGCTCCCTCTTGGATTGAGCCCACCAAAGCAGGGCCGGCGAAGTTTGGCAAACGTGAAAACTCGTGGCTTGGCGCGGCGTGTCAGGCTGCGTATGCTACCTCGTGAGAAATGAAGAGGTTTATCGATGATTAAGCAGATTGCTTTCGTGAGCGTCCTTGCGCTTGCCGGGTGTGAGATCACGACCGCACCGCCACCCACCGATGCAGGTCCAAGTGCGGCCCCTGTGGCGCGGTCTGCAGATAGTGGCGCGCGGGTCAGCCCTGCGGCGTTCCGGCAGGTCATCCGGACGGTTGAGCCAGTGGCGGAACGTGAATGCCGTGGTCGCTCGCCTGATCTGAACTGCGATTTTAAGATCGTCATTGATGAGGACCCCAGAAAGCCTCCGAACGCGTTTCAGACGCTGGATGAAAACGGCCGTCCGATCATCGGGTTCACCATATCGCTGCTGCAAACTGCCCGGAATACCGACGAGATCGCCTTTGTGATGGGCCATGAAACAGCGCACCACATCGCGCGTCATTTGCAACGTCAGCGCCAGTCAGCCTTGACGGGGGCCATTCTTGGCAGCCTCGGGGATGCGCTTTTAGGGGTTGAGACCGGCGTGTTCCAACAGATCGGTGGCACCGTCGGTGCGCGGGTCTATTCCAAGGACAATGAGTTGGAGGCCGACGCTTTGGGCACGGTGATCACCAAGCGGGCAGGCTATAATCCCGTGCGCGGGGCGGAGTTCTTTACGCGTATTCCCGATCCGGGCGACCGGTTCCTGGGCACGCACCCGCCCAACGCTCAGCGGATTGAAACTGTGCGGCGGGTGAATTCGCAGCTTTAAAACGGGTTAGCTGCTGGGCATTTCCAAGGTGACGCTGCGCGAGCCTTTGGTGTAGCGCAGCGCGCCTTCGCCAATAGCGGCGACCCGGCCGCCATCAATGCTGTCGCCCACGGAGACCTTTTTGAAGCGGCCACTTGGCATGCGCACCAGTGCGCGCCGGTTGGAGCTGGGGCCAAACACACCCACAAGGGCGACGCGGCCAAGATTAAGCGCATTGTTGTCGGTGGCGGCGCGGGCAACGGAGGCACGGGTTGTCCCGGATGGCGTGGCGCGGCTGTTCCGCGCGACGGCAGGACCGCTTGCACCTATGGCCGCCGTCGAGGCCGCCGCCGCTGGATTGCCCTGGTCACGATTGGCTTCGCGCACGGCGCGGGCCACGACAGTCTCAAAGTTTGCAGGTCGCGCCCGTGGCGTGATGGAACTTGCGACGGCAAATTCAGTGCCTTGATCCGTCGCGCCGTCCTCGCTGGCTTCTGCAAGTGCGCGGGCAATGGCCTCTGCGCGGGACTGTGCGGATTCGGGGCGCTGGGCGGGGCGAATTGCGGCTAGTTCATTGCGGGTCAGTCCGCCGAAGGTGGAGCGTTCATTGGCCTCGCTCAACCCGCTTGGCCTTTGTGCGGGGCGAATAGCGGCCAACCTGCTGATCGCCGCTGGTTCTGCCTGTTGTTCCGCTTGCGGCGCGGCATCACCGGGACGCGGGCCAGTGACAATGGGTGGCGGACCTTGGAAAATTCGGATCCCGTCGGCATTCAACGCGCCACCAGGTGTTGGCTGGACCAATCCGTCCGAACCCAGTTCGAAAACGGTGCCGGGTGGCGGTGGCGGCAAAAGCGCGTCAGTGATCCCGCCCGGATCCAAGGCGTAGGCTTGCAGGGCCGGGGCGTCCTCAAAGGCGACGCCTGGATCGAGCGAGGCGACATAGAGATCGTCCAACGTGCCGGGGCGCACGGCCATGCCCAGTTCCGGCGATTTTTGCCAGATGCCAGTTAGCACATAGGCGGTTTCGGCCTGACTCTCGGTCATCGGCTCCGGCAGCTCGGGTTGCGCGGGCGTGGTGTCCAACGCCAGTTCGGTAACCGGCAGTGTCTCGGTTCTGTCCAGATCAAGCGGGGCCACCTCGCTGATTGCAGGGGCATCCGCAGGAGCTGTGGCCAGCGCGTCTTCCAGCGAGACGGCGTTTTCTTCCCGCGTGACGAGGAACGCATCCAGCCAGCCGCTGGAATAGGCCGTGATCAGTCCCGCAGCGATGAAAATGAACAGTGCCGCGATCAGGCGCAGCACAACGGGAGAGGACTGCGTGACAGGTGTCGCAAAGCCTTTGATCGGCTCTGACAAATTGTCTTTGGAAGCCAGCGGTGCGGCGGGTTTTGCCGGTTTCGGCGTGATTTTCGGGGCGGAGCTTGCCCGCATTGCAGGGCTGGGGACCCTGGGCTTTGCCTGTGCAGGCGGTGCCGCAGGCATGGTAGGAACGCCGATGCGGGGCTGCACGCGCGCGACGGTTTTTCCAACCTCTTCAAGAGGCTCGCCCGAGGAGTAACGCCGGTTCGTAGTAAAACCGCTGGCAATCACCAGCTCTTGTTCCGCGGGCGTGGCTTGCTTGGCGGTTGTCTCGATAGCGGCTTTTTGGGGGACGTCGTCCGCCACGGCCGGGGTCAGTGCGTCAGCAAACCGCGTCGGGCCAAGATCGGGCGGTCCGTTGAAATTATCCGGTGTCGGTCTTGCAGTGAACCGCAGAATATTGAGCCCGTAAGGTCCAACGAAATCTTCCGCCTCGGTCAGCGTTTCGCGGGCGACAGCGACGACGCGGACATCTTCGACAGACTCGTCGATATCATAACGCATCTCGTCGATCCGGTAGGGGGTCAGCTCTTCCAGCGCGCGGGGGACCTCTTGCGCAGCGTCATTGTCAATTTTCAACGTCGCGTAAAGCAGTTGCGAGGGGGGCAGAATGACCTCGGTTCTGAAATCTTCCCCAGCCAGATCAATGGCGATCTGGCGCAGGTCCTTCAGACGCTCCGACAGGTCGGGGGCGTCCAGACTGACTTCGCTGACAGCATTCCACGTTGCGTCAGGACTGGCCCGATGCAGAAAGACGATCCCGTCTTCGGAAAGATCCAACGCGAAATTTGGTGTCATGTTATGTCGTATCAGCCCGTTTCAAACGATGGCGGGGACGGTCTTACCGCTCTTGTGTCCACCCATCTTGTCTTACCGTAAAATCATACCCTTATAAAGGAGAAGTCGTTAACACTTTTCTCCGTCAATGCGGCGGATTTTATGTGCTAGGCTTGCACAAATTGAAAGAGAGTGAGGATTTCGTGATGAGACAGTCATTTATCGGTTTAGTTTTGGGCGTTCTCTTGGCGACGGCTGGCGCGGCCTCAGCGACCGAGAACATGCGGCAAATCATTGTTTCAGGCGAAGGGAACGTGGCGGCAGCACCGGATCTGGCGACGATCTCTCTGGGGGTGACGCAGGAAGCCAAAACGGCGGCAGAGGCACTTGATGCGGTCTCAAATGCGACCCGAGAGGTTCTGGCGCTCTTGAAAGACATGGCAATTGCGGATCGTGACATGCAGACCAGCCAGCTGACATTGAACCCGAAATGGACTTACCGGAAGGTCAATAATCGCGAGTTTAACGAGATCACGGGGTATACCGCGTCAAATATGGTCACGGTGAAAGTGCGTGATTTGCCCGCTTTGGGGAAGATTCTGGATGGGGTTGTGCGCAGTGGAGCCAATAATTTCAATGGGTTGCGCTTCGGGTTCGACGATTCTCAAGCGTTGGAGGATGAGGCCCGTAAGGCAGCTGTGAAGGACGCGTTGCGCAAGGCTAGCCAATTGGCCGAAGCCGCGGGCGTGACACTTGGACCGATCCAGAACATCAGCGAAGCAGGGGGGCGTGCGCGTCCGGTCGCGATGGCAGAAGCACGCATGGCGATGGACAGTTCGGTTCCCATCGCGGAGGGTGAGTTGAGCCTGACCTCCCGCGTATCGGTCATTTTCGCGATCGCAGATTAAGAAAAAGCCCCGGCGTTTGGCCGGGGCAATATCGTCTAGCTTGTCGCTTTGGCCAGCGCCTGATCCAGATCAGCAATCAGATCGGCAGCATCTTCGGTGCCGATGGACACACGCACGATGTTCGGACCTGCGCCCGCCGCTTCCTGCTGTTCGGCGGTCAACTGACGGTGCGTGGTGGAGGCCGAGTGGATGATCAGTGAGCGGGTGTCGCCAAGGTTGGCCACGTGGCTGAAAATCTCCAGACTGTCGACCAGCTTGATGCAAGCGTCATAGCCGCCTTTGACAGCGAACGTGAACAGACCACCTGCGCCTTTCGGGCACACTTTGGCGACGCGCTTGAAATAGGGTGAAGACTTCAGACCAGCATAGGTGACGTAGTCGATGCGGTCGTCACTCTCCAACCAGGCCGCGATCTTTTCGGCATTCTCAACATGGCGCTCCATCCGCAGCGACAGGGTTTCGATGCCCATCAGCGTGTAATGCGCGGCTTGCGGGTTCATGGTCATGCCCAGATCGCGCAGACCGATGGCGATGCCGTGGAAGGTGAAGGCCAGCGGGCCGAATGTCTCTGCGAACTTGAGGCCGTGATAGGCGGGCTCAGGCTCGCTCATGGAGGGGAATTTGCCTGACGCAGCCCAATCAAACATGCCCGAATCGACGACACAACCGCCAGTCACGGTGCCGTTGCCGGTGAGGTATTTGGTGGTGGAATGCACCACAAGCGTCGCGCCAAGCTCAATCGGGCGGCACAGGTAAGGTGTAGCTGACGTGTTGTCGATGATCAGGGGAATGCCAGCGGCATCGGCAATATCGGCAATGGCGCGCACATCCATGATGTAGCCGCCCGGATTGGCGATGGCCTCGCCGAACACCGCGCGGGTGTTGTCGTCGATGGCGGCTTTCACGGCCGCTTCATCGTCAAAATCGACAAATTTCGCGGACCAGCCGAAACGTTTGATGGTTTGGCTGAATTGCGTGACGGTGCCGCCGTAAAGCCGGGTGGAGGCCACGACATTGCAGCCCGGTTGCATCAGCGGAAACAGCGCCATGATTTGCGCTGCGTGACCGGAGGAACAGCAGACCGCACCGACGCCGCCTTCCAGTGTGGCGATGCGTTCTTGCAGCACAGCGACAGTGGGGTTTGTCAGGCGTGAATAGATGTAGCCGACCTCTTGCAGGTTGAACAACGCGGCGGCGTGTTCTGCATCGCGAAAGACATAGGCTGTCGATTGGTAAATGGGCGTCTGGCGCGCCCCGGTCGCCGGATCTGGCCGTGCGCCTGCGTGAATTTGCAACGTGTCGAAGCCGTAGGATTCTGTGTCGGACATTTGGAAGGTACCCCCAAGTTTCAATTCGAGGGCACAGTAGAATAGTGGGCGGGAGGCTACAATCCCGCACGTAACCTTGCGTCAGATCTTCTAGTAACCCATGCCACTGTCATCGTTTTCATCGGCGCGAGACCGAAGCAGCGCAGCCCGGCAGCTTTCTGGGGTTGGATCGGCGCAGCTTACCACGCGGCCATCTGTTTCTATGGCCCAGCCGAGCGCCGTTTTTCCGCTTGGATAGAAAACACGGTTTTGGCGCACAACATATGTCTCGCCGTTGATGTCGACGGACGTGTCTTGCAGACGCTCTTTCTTGTCCGGGACCTCAAAGTCCGGAAAACTTGAGCTGGGGTCGAAATTGCAATTGCCCATTGCCGCGATAAATCCGGCACCGAGTACCAACATAACTTTCATATCACTTTCCCTTTTAAAAAATGCGCTGATTGCGCATAAACAATCTGTGCATTGCAGGGAAATCCGTGCGTCGAGTCCACGACCTCTTTCGGTCGTTCAAATCGTCTCTCGCGTTGTTGACTGAGATGCCCCACAAATCACATCAATCGCGTTGCGATAGCCCAATCATAGCGAAAAAAGCGGGAAAAACCAAATGCTGACACCTTTTCACATCGCCTACCACGTGACCGACCTTGATGCTGCGCGGACATTTTATGGCGGCGTATTGGGGTGTGCGGAAGGGCGCTCAACCGACACCTGGGTCGATTTCAGTTTCTTTGGGCACCAGATTTCGCTGCATCTGGGCACGCCATTTGCGACGACAAATACCGGCAAGGTCGGCGATCATATGGTGCCAATGCCGCATCTTGGACTGGTGCTGGGATATGACGACTGGCGTGCGGTTGCGGACGGCCTAGAACGCGCAGGCACTCAATGGGTCTTGCCACCCTCGGCCCGGTTTGAGGGAGAGCCCGGGGAGCAATGGACCATGTTTTTCCGCGACCCGTCTGGAAACCCGATAGAGATCAAAGGCTTCAAGGATATGGAGGCGGTGTTCGCGCACTGACTACGCGGGAATTACGCAGGTGGCATCCCGAGCCATTAACCTTAACCCACGGAATTTCGGCGGAAAAATACCTATAGGCTGGGGATAAGAAAAAACTATGTTGATCGGTTTTCATCACCGGCTAAGGTTCGCCGAATTATCGGGGGTGATGCGTGTCAAAAAAAGTTCTGTTCGTCTGTCTGGGGAATATTTGCAGGTCCCCTTTGGCCCAAGGCATCGCGGAGGCGCGCGCCTTGGAATTGGGGATCGCAGCAGAATTTGACAGTGCAGGGACAGGCGGTTGGCATATTGGCGACGGTCCTGATCCGCGCGGCGTCGTGGCCGGAAGAACGCGCGGCTACGACATTTCCCATCAGCGTTCCAGGCGGATAAGAAAACAGGATTTCGAAGAATTTGACCTGATCGTTGCAATGGATCGCGACAACCTCAACGACCTCAAAGGTCTGCAACCTGCGGGCAGTCATGCCAAGCTGCACTTGATGTCGGATTTCCTGAGCGATGGAGACGTCCGTGACGTGCCCGATCCCTATTATACGGGGCAGTTCATGCCGGTAATCGATCAGATTGAGGCGGCGATGACCGGACTATTGGCTCAGTTTCGGGAGCTTGCGCAGTAGCGTTGCGCAGTTTCCCCAAAGGATTTGTACCGTTTCCAGAATGCCTCATTTCGGTGGGCGTCTGACTGGCGAATTTCCTGCGCTTTGGCGGGGTTTTTGAAGAACGACGCCGCCAACTTCTGGTCTGACCGGCGCAGGGTCTGATCAGCCACGTTTTGGATACACCCGCACAGCGCACGCGACGCTGTGGCGCGGTCCGCTTGCAGGCAGGCACGCTCTATCTGGCTGGCGCTTGCTGGCGCGGCAAAGGCAATCAAAATTGTCACAAGTCGTCCGAGGCGGCGTGGATGCACGGGGGTTGCTCCTGCACTGTTGCGTGCGGGGAATCATGACGATGCAATGGTTAAAAAACAATGTCCATTTTTACAGATGCCGCGATTGTCAGGACGTTTCGATCTGGAAGAACGACACCTGTTTGTCCGCGACCATCGGCGTGACCGCGTCGTTGAACGGGCCATAGTGCGGGGCGTTAAGATGTGCCTCGAACGCGGCGCGGGAGGTGTATTTCTCGTAGAGATAGATATGCGTTTCGTCCTCGGTTGAGCGGCAGACATCAAATTGCAGGCAGTCCGGCTCTTCTCGCAGGGAATTTTCGGCCTGTTTGTAGATCAGCGGCAGGAAGGCGTCCAAGCTGTCCGGTTTGATCTGAAAATGAACGGAGACGATATACATGGGCTGGCCTTTATGCTTGGGAAACGGGGGTTTTCGCGCCGTGCTCGGCGGCTGCATAGACAGCCGCTTCGATGCGCAGAATGTCGAGATATTCCGCGGCGAGGTTTTCGGGCGGCCTACCGGATTGCACGGCCTCGGCCACATGGTGGCAAAGCGCTTCTACGCAACCGCCGCCAAACCGCGTGTCATCGACAGGTGCGGTGATATCAAGCGCGATCCGGTCTTGCGTGCCGAACGGGCGGAAGGTGACCCGGCCATCGCCTGCGATGCGCAGCGCGCCACCTTCGCCTTCCAGCTCAAACTCGCCCATGGTGCGGCGGGGTTGGTCGGTTTCATGATCAGAGAGCCTGTTGCCGTCAAAGACGCTTTTCGCACCCGAAGCGTGATCCATGATCAAAAGGCCTGCATCTTCTCCCTTGATCGCCGGATTTAAGCGGCGCAGGTCAGCGTAGACGGCCTCAACCGGACCAAGAAGCCATTTGAACAGGTCTATGAAATGCACGCCGGTTTCGTGGATCAAGAGCCTGGGCATGGTTTGAAAGGCGGGTTGGCGGCTCAGGTAGGCGTCAGGGCCGCGCCCGTCACCGGGTCTGAGCGCGAAATGCGCGCGGTAGATCTGCCCCATTTGGCCGGTGTCGAGAAAGGCTTTGACGGCGCGGTACCACGGCTGGAACCGGAAGTTTTCGTGGATCACGATAGGCACGTTTTGCGCAGACGCCTCCGCGGTGATCTGTTGGGCCTCTGTCAGGTCATTGCAGAATGGCTTTTGGCAGATCAATGTGCGCCCCGCTTTCATGCAAATGCGGATCAGGTTCGCGTGGGCAGGGGGCGGCGTGATGATGTCGATGATATCCGGCGCGCAAGCAGCGAGCATGTCCGACACGCTGTCATAGGTTTGAACGCCAAATTCCGCGCGCGCCCAGTCGCGGCGGTCTTGCGACAGATCAAACGCGCCGACAAGCTGTGTGGTGTTGATTTTTTGCCAAGCATCAAGGTGGAACTGACTGAAATAACCCAGACCGATCACACAGACGCGCAGCTGCTCCATTTTAGGCGGCTTCCATGGTGGTCAGAACAGCTTGGGTCACAGCGATGGTTCCCATATCGCCGCCAAATTCCATCGGACGCAGTGCATTGGCGGCAAACCCGGCATCGACCGCCTGGTCGATCATTGCGCCCGCTTTGGCGAAGTTCTCGTTGCCGGTTTTTTCCGCCAGATAATCCAGCATCAAGGCCCCGCTGAGGATCGCGGCCAGCGGATTGGCCTTGTCCTGGCCCAGAATATCGGGCGCGCTGCCATGGGCGGGTTGGAACAGGCCGTGATGGTCGCCGATCTCCCCGCAGGCGGCCATGCCCATCCCGCCGACCAGACCACCTGCAAGATCAGACAGGATGTCGCCAAACATGTTTTCCATTACCAGAACGTCGAATTCCCAGGGTTTACGTACCAGGTCAAGGGCTTGGGCATCGACGTAATTATAGCCGGTTTCGACATCGGCGTAGGCGGGGGCGACCTCGTCATAGATTTTGCGGAAAAACGCCATGGAACGGAACACATTGGCCTTGTCGACACAGGTGAGCCGGCCGGGTTTGCCGCGCGCCTTGCGGCGCTGGGCCAGTTTGAAGCCAAAATGGTGCAGTTTTTCGGTGGTGTCGCGACTGATCAGCAACGTATCGCGCACCTCGCTGTCACCTGTGATCTGGCTGCGATTGTGCACGGCAGCGGAGTAGAACAACCCTTCGGTGGACTCGCGCAAGATCACCAGATCAATGCCAGCCGCGCGCGGATCGGCCAAGCGTTGCGGCGCGTTGGGATAGGCTTTGACAGGCCTGATGCCCGCGTAAAGGCCGAACTTGTCGCGCAGGCGCAGATGCGGGGAGATCTCGGTGCCGTCAGGGTGCCGGATCGAGGGCAGGCCAATCGCGCCCAGAAAAATAGCATCTGCGGCCCCGGCGCGGTCTTCCCCGCCGGGCTCAATATCCATGCCGGTCTCGGCGAAATAGGCAGCACCTGCATTGATGTCATCGGTCTCAAACGCGCAGCCGCCGATTTTTTGCGTCGCGGCATGAGCGATCTGGATCGCGGCGTCAGCCACGTCAATGCCGATACCGTCTCCGCGGATCAGGGCAACAGTTGCGGCACGTGTCATCTGGTCTTCCTTCCTAAGAGAGCGGGCGCAGGCCATCACAAGGCCTTTCCTCTCTCTGAAATTATGTATACATTATTTGAAGCAAGTCTTGACCGTTGTAAATAAGTAACCACAGTGAAGCGGTATGAGATCGGGCAAAACCCGGATTTGACACGATAAAACAAAAGAGGCGATGGGCCGAAATGAGCGATCTCTGGCAAGTTTATGCGGTGAAATACGCGGATCGAAATCAGCGGACACGGGCCGATAGCTTCATATTTGACGACCACAAATCGGCGCAACACGGCATGGATTACTTCGTCTGGTTGCTGCGAAATGGCACCCGGGAGATCGTGGTGGACACGGGCTATGACGCTTCGGAAGCGGCGCAACGCGACCGGCCGATCTTGCGTGATCCGGCTGTGGCCTTGGGTGCGCTGGGTGTTCAAGCAGAAACGGTTGATACGGTCGTAATCACGCATTTGCATTACGATCACGCGGGCGGGTTGGATCGGTATCCCAACGCCAAATTCCACCTGCAAGCGGCGGAGATGGCCTATGCGACGGGTCCGTGCATGTGCCACCCGGTTTTGCAGATGCCTTTTACCGCCAACCATGTTTGCGACATGGTGAGAAACGTCTATTCGGGTCGGGTGATCTTCCATGACGGCTCAGGGCAGGTGGCACCGGGCGTTCGGGTGCATTGCGTGGGCGGGCATTCGCGGGGCTTGCAGGTTGTGGAGGTCGATACCGAACATGGGCCGCTCTGTCTGGCCTCGGATGCGGCGCATTATTACGAGAATTTCCTGGCCGGAAAGCCGTTTCCAATCGTGGAAAATCTGGAGCATATGCTGCGCGGGTTTGATACAATTCGACGCCTTGGCGGGACAGATGCGCGCGTGATCCCCGGGCATGATCCGATTGTGACGCAACTCTTTGATCCGGTTGAGAATACTGACTTCGCTTGGCGGTTGGATACCGGCCCGCGCAGCACTTTTGATCCTTTGAAAGGGCAGGGTTAGCACATGCTTCTTGGATGTATCGGAGACGACTTCACAGGCTCCAGCGATCTGGCAAATACGCTGTCCAAACAGGGTATGCGGGTGGTGCAATATACCGGCGTGCCAACCGGTCCGGCATCTGAGGATGTGGAGGCCGGGGTGGTTGCGCTGAAATCGCGCTCCAACGATCCTGCGGAGGCCGTTGCGCAGTCATTGGCGGCGCTGGAATGGTTGAAGGCGCAAGGCTGCCTGCAATTCTTCTTCAAGTACTGCTCCACTTTTGATTCCACGCCGGAGGGCAATATTGGCCCGGTTGCGGATGCGTTGGCGGAGGCATTGGACGCCCATCAGGTGATCTTTTGCCCGGCCTTTCCGGGGACCGGGCGGTCGATTTATCAAGGGCATCTTTTTGTGAATGATGTGTTGCTGAATGCTTCGGGGATGCAAAACCATCCGCTGACCCCGATGACGGATCCTGACATTCGCAGGTGGCTGGCTCCGCAGACAAAGTACAGCGTCGGCCATGTCGCCGCGCGGGATGTTTTGCAAGGGGCGGAGGCCATCAAATCGGCATTGCAAGCTCAGCATGAAGCGGGCCACAGACACATTATCGTTGATGCCCTTCAGGATAGTGATCTTCTGGAGATTGGTAGGGCAGTTTCGGATTTACTTTTGATAACAGGCGGTTCCGGGGTTGCGCTGGGCTTGCCCGGAAATTTCAAAGCGCGCGGGCAGATCAAGGGCAGCTCTGGTGTCTGGTCGGGACAAGCGGGCCCTTGCGTGGCACTGTCCGGGTCGTGCTCGGTTGCGACGCGCGCGCAGGTCGCGCAGCATTTGAATACCAATCCGGGCTTTGAAATCGTCGCCGCTGACGTGATCGAAGGCCGGGTGAGCGCGCAAGACGTGGCGGGATGGGTGGCAGGGCAATCTGGCGTGCCGCTGATCTATTCGTCGGCTGATCCTGACGTGGTGCGCGGCGTTCAAGAGACTTTTGGCCGGGAAAGAGCGGCGCAAGCCATCGAAGGCTTTTTCGCAGAGACGGCGCGCGCTTTGGTGGCGCAGGGCGTGACGCGTATCTTGACGGCAGGTGGGGAAACATCAGGGGCCGTGGTTGAAGGTCTCAGGCTTGATACACTGGAAATCGGCCCTGAGATCGACCCCGGCGTGCCCGCGCTTAGAGCCGGATCTGATCTTGTTATCGCGCTCAAATCAGGCAATTTCGGCGCTCCGGATTTCTTCGAAAAAGCTGCAAAAATTCTGGAAGGATCGTCATGAGCAACGAGGCGCGCCTGCGCGAACACATCTGCCTTCTGGCCAGGTCGATGTTTGACCGGGGTCTGACCGGCGGCAGTACCGGCAATATTTCGGCACGGACGGAAGATGGCGGCTTGTTGGTCTCTCCGACGGGAACCAGTTTTGGGCGGCTTGATCCTGGACGGCTCAGCCGTTTTGACGCAGATGGCGCGTTGATCGGGGGCGATGCGCCGACCAAGGAAATGCCGTTGCACGCCGCGTTTTATGACACGCGCAGCACGGCAGGCGCGGTGGTGCATCTGCATTCATGTCACGCGGTTGCGTGGTCGCTGATGCCCGATGTTGATCCCGACAATTTCCTGCCGCCGCTGACGCCTTATGCGATCATGAAGCTGGGCAAGGTTCAGATGCTGCCGTTTTTCCGTCCCGGTGATCCGGAGATGGGTCAGGCTGTGCGCGGGCTCGCGGGCAAAAGATCCGCTGTGATGCTGGCCAATCACGGACCGGTTGTTGCTGGCAAAGACGTGGAGGCCGCCTGCAATGCTATCGAAGAGCTCGAGGACACGGCGCGCCTCGCGATGATGATGCGTGGCTATCAAGCACGACAATTAACCCAAGCGCAAATTACCGATCTGGTCACGCAATTTGACGTCGACTGGGACTAAGACCCGTCAAAGCTGACACCGATGCTGTCGACGTCTGCGTAGACATCGGGTTTGCGCGACATGACCCGCGCGAAGGTGACGTTTTTGCTGCGCAGGATGAAGGCGTGAATGGTCTGGATCAGCTCTTCCTGAGTGGCTATGCTTTTGCCGTTGAAGGTGCGGATGAACTCCACCACGGCGTCGTAGTCGAACATATCTGCCTCAGACCCGCTGACACCGTCGACTTTGATTGAGGCGCTGACCAGAACCCGCTGCTGAGTGTCTTTTTCGAACTGGTGGATGCCCAGAAACATAGAAAGCTCCTGGTCCACAAGCTCAATTGTGAAGCTACTCAAACTCGGCCCCTTCTTTGATGTAAAACGCGACGTCGCGGGGCAGGGAGAACAGGTTCTGCCCTCCGTCCACGGTCACGACCTGATTGTTCATCGCCTTGTTCTTCCACAAAAACATCGCCGTGTCACAGATGTCTTTGGGAAAGACGCGACGCTCTAACGGGTTGATGCGGCTGGATTTTTCGAAATTTTCCTGCGTTTGCTTGCCGCTGATCAAGGTGATGCTGGGGGCGATGCCGCACACGCGCGGTTGCCCGTCATAGCGCATGGCCAGCATTTCCGTGGCCAGCGCCAGTCCCATTTTCGACAAGGTGTAGGAGAAGAAATCCGGGTTCATCGCGTACATTTTATTGTCGAGCATGTTGAGGATGAAGCGATCCTCGAAAGGCTCAGTCTGTTGCGCAAAATAGTCGGCGAAAAACAGTGGGGCCTTAAGGTTTACCATCATGTTGAGGTCGAAATGTTCCTCGGTCAGGTCCTCGATATCGTCATTGATAAATGTCGAGGCATTGTTGATCAAAACCGAGATCGGTCCGACCGCATCACGCGCTTTGGTGAATATGTGTTCCACATCCGCGCGGGATTTCAGCCCACCTTGGATGATTTCGCAAACACCACCGCTGCTGCGGATCGTTTCCTGCAAGGCGCGCGCGTCGGCCTCGGAGCTGTTGTAATGCACCACAACATTCAGCCCCTCTTGGGCGCAACGCTTGGCAAATTCCGCGCCCAAACGTTTGGCGGCCCCTGTGATTAGAACGCTAGGCATTTTGTGTATTGTCCCGGAACATGTCTGTTTTTTCCTTTGTGAAAACCCGGATTATAAACATCAAATACCGGGCAAAGAAAACCTTCTCAGAGGGAATGCAGACCAGATCATTGGCGACGCGGGTGGTGGCCTGAACAGCCAACAACCAGGAATTCGCATAGAGCGCGTGGTTTTGCGGCCTGCCGATTTTGGTCTGGTCCAAGAAGCCGCATTTCAGACCCAGTTTCGTCATCCAGCGCGTGCATTGCGCGCGTGCTGGTCCGCCGCCAATCACAATTGAATTTAGGACTGAATTTGCTGTCATATAAGATGCTTACCAAATAAATTTTCGGATGTCCGGTTCTTTTGGACGTCCTGTGCGCCATCCGTCTCAGCCACCTCGCGTCGCGGGAAGGATATCACGGGTCGCGTGCCACCTTGAAGGGGTGAAAAATTCCGCTTAGGAGTGTTTGGTCACGTCCTGGGGAGGAACTTTCATGGAAAAAACGGTCGTTAACAGCTGGAACGAATGGGACCCTTTGAAGCATGTCATCGTGGGGCGCGCCGATGACTGCCATATCCCCCCCGAAGAGCCTGCGTTGGATGCGAAAGTGCCCGAAGACAGCGACATGCGTGGCCAATGGGGGCGGAGGCCGCAGGAAACGATCGATCGCGCCAATGAGCTGTTGGACAATTTTGCAGCCCTTCTGGAAGCGCGCGGTGTGCGGGTAGACCGGCCAACGCCAATTGATCACTCGCTGCCCGCGACGACGCCGGATTTCCACACTGAGAGCCAGTTTGGCTGCATGCCGCCCCGCGATGTCTTGTTGACCGTCGGCTCGGAGATGTTGGAAGCGACAATGTCCTATCGCTGCCGCTGGTTTGAATATCTCAACTACCGCCCGCTGATGCAGAAGTATTTCGAAGAAGATCCGAATTTCCGCCATGAAAGTGCGCCGAAGCCGCGCCTGACGGACGAGGATTATCACCCGGACTACCTGAGCGACAAAATCGGTGTCGAGAAGCGGTTGAAATGGGCGGCGGAGAAGTTCTTTGTCACCACAGAGGAAGAGCCTTTGTTTGATGCCGCGGACGTATTGCGGTTTGGCCGCGATCTGGTGGTGCAGCACGGGTTCACGACAAACCTCAAAGGGATCGAATGGCTGCGTCGTCACTTCCCAGACCACCGCGTTCATACGGTCAACTTTCCGGGCGATCCTTATCCGATCCATATTGACGCGACGTTTACGCCGCTGCGTCCGGGTCTGATCCTGAACAACCCGCAACGGCGTTTGCCCGAAGAGCAGCGCGGCATGTTCGAGCGGAACGGTTGGGAGATCGTGGACGCGGCTCAGCCTGCGCATAATGCGCCGCCGCCGCTTTGCTATTCCTCGACCTGGCTCAGCATGAATGTGCTGGTGTTGGACCCGAAGACGGTCTGTGTCGAGAAATCGGAAGTGTATCAGGCCGAACAGATGGACAAGCTTGGCATGAATGTGGTCGAGGTTGAACTGCGCGATGCCTATGCGTTCGGCGGCGGGCTGCATTGCTGCACGGCGGATGTCTACCGCGAAGGGATCTGCGAGGACTATTTCCCAAAGATGTAGCCTAGGCGTCGGAGGCCTTGTTGATATGCTGCTGTGACCAGCGGTTGAGCCAGGCCAGCCCCGCCAACGACAGACCCAAGGCCAGAAATGAGAATACGCGCGTCAGGCCATCAAGGCCCGATGCGTCGATCAGGAACACTTTCAGCGTGGCAAGTCCTATAACCGCCAGTCCGGCGATGCGGATCGCGTTGGATTGGCGCGAGATCGACAGGTAAATCAGCACAGCCCCCAGAAGGATCAGCGCGACCGTGTAGCTGTACAGCTCGTAAGGGTGCACGCCCTGACTTTCTTTGATGTTTGGCCCAAGCCAGAAATGCCGGATCGCCAGCCCGACATAGAGTGTTGCGAGCGCTGCGCTGAGCGTGTTCATCGTAATGCGCAGCCAGCGGGGGAGTTGGAAGTTGCGGGCGATGACAAGCAGCACAACGGCGGGCAGCAGATAGGCCAGCATCAGGGAGTTGACGATGGGCGGGCCGACGACGAAAGGGAAAAAACCGATGACGGGGTTCAGAGCGAGGGTGCTGACAAACAATAAAATGAGTGCGGCACCGGCAAAAAACCCTGCCAAGATCGCGCGCAACCATTTGAGGTTGGGCATTTTTGCGCGGCGGTAAAGTTGGGAGGCCATCAGGACAAGCAGCACGCTTACGACGAGGCCGATGATGGCAGGGCCTTGGTCCTCAAGCGGTGGGATCAGGTCCGTCAGGGCGCGGAAGGTGAGGATGCCGCAGAAGATCGCAAAATGGCTCCAAAGCGTGGATTCGACGACGGCGACGGTGGCATGGCGTTTTAGCGCCACAAGCACTTGCAGCGCGAAGGCCAGAAGCCCGAAGGTGATCAGGTATTCCAGGATCACCCGCCAGAGGCCTGCGTCTTGTTCCATTAGCAACTCGGCGCGCAGCAGCAGCAAGTAGCCCACGGTCAAGGTGGCGGCTTGCACAAACAAGTTGATCAGGCGCAGGTTGAAGCGCTTGTCCAGAAAGGTCGCGACGGCCACGGTGGCGGCCAGAGTGATCACAAGTGCGGCGTCAGTCAGCACAATGGTGGCGGCCAGCGACCACATCGCCAACGTGCCCAGAAGTGCCAGCGCTGTACGGTGACCGGGCGCGCCATCCTGATGGGCAAAGCGCTGCGCGATGACGATCAACCCGGCCGCCAAAGCGGCGGGGAAGAGCGCCCAGTTGAGCGGGCTCATGCCAGAGGGCCCGCGCCACCAAATCTCCAGAATAACGACGGTTATGGGGGCGGCGCTGCTGGCCACGGCGGCCCAGAACAGGTTGCGCGGCTTGGCCGAAAGGCTTCGATACGTAGCGCTGAGCGTTGCCAGAACGCCAAGCCCGATGAGGCTGATCAAGGTCGTGTTCCAAGACACGCGCGCTTGCTCCAGCCCGCTTTGCGGCACCGGGATTTGGTCCACGACGACATGGTTTTGCAATGGCGAGAGCACAAGCAAGGCCAGAAAAGTGCCCAGCGGGATCAGGGCAAGCTCCTGGATTGAATAGCTGCGCCAGATGCCTGCGATCAGCACGAACAGACCGGTGCAGATGGCGGCGGTGCCCCAGAATTCTGCTTCGCCAAACTGTAGCTGCAGGACCATTTGCGGGGCGGTCAGCACGATCGCCAATATTGCCAGTCGGATCGGAAAGTCCGGCAAGACCGCAAAGCGTTTGCGGATCACTTGCGTCAGGCCGGGACCGCGATGGTGCGGCATCAGGGACCGGGTCGGGATGGTGCAGGCGGCAATCGCGATGACGGCCAGAAAGGCCGCATATTCGAGGCTGCCCAACCCTTTGGAGAAGGAGAAGAACGCGGCCCCCAATCCGCCCAATAGCGCCAGTACAGAGACCCACGCCCAGCGTTTGATCGTGTCGATGGTGAGGCCCGCGAGGGTGACCAGCGCGATATAGCCGTAGAAAAACCCGGCATTGGGCACGTCGGCGGCGTCGCCCATGATGAAGGGCGCGGCAAAGGCACCGATCAGCCCCATCGCCGCTAGGGCGGAGGTGTAAAACCAGCCCAGAACGATCGCCATCAGCGCAATTCCAAGCATCACCGCAAAGCCAATTCCGGGCGAGATCAAGCCATAGAGGGCGTAGGCGGAATAGGCGGCCCCGTTCAGTGACATGATCCCGGCAGCGGCGAAAACGCTGGGGATATAGGCCGTGTTTACGCCCTCATGATCGCCTGATCTGCGCCGGATGAACTCTGCCGCGCCAATTAGCGCAAGCCCGAAAATAGCCGCTGCCGCGACCCGCGCGGCGGGGGGGAGAAGGCCGTTTTCGATGCCATATTGCACAAAGAAAATGCCCGCCAGACCAAGCGATGCGGCGGAGACGGCGTAGAACCAGTTTTCCCTGATCCAGCGCAGGAAAGCGCTGGCGTTGTTTTGGGTGAAGACGAAGAACTCGGGCGCGCGCCGAGGTGGTTTGGGCGGCGTGTTGGGTATCGGAGCTGCGGTTGTCGTTTTCTGCCACGGGCCAGCGGCCGGTTTTGCCGTCGGGCTCCCCGCTATTGTCTCCGGTTCTGTTTGGTCCAGCGTATCCGGCTCCGCCATCGGGGCTGCACCTGTCAGTGCGGCCTTCATCCGGGCATTGTCGCTTTCCAGCTTATCCAATCGCCTACTTAGCCGGAAATAAAGCGCTATTCCTGCAATTGCGAGAATGATCAAGAGCGGGTCGAAATCCAAAATGCGCCTCCGTTGTCGTACTGACCTTAGCAAGCTGCTCTTCCGGCTAGAACCCCAAAAGGCGGCGCTTGAGTTTTATCCGGTCCCGTAGGACAGTTCGCGACAAACAGGGGAGGCTTGGGGCATGCGTTATTTTTCACACGAAGAGTGCGATCTTGATGCGTTCGCGCAGATGGTCGAAGTGTCTTTGGCCAAGGACGCGGTGCCTTTGGCGGATCTGATCAGCAAGAATGTACCGATCTATGACATGTCGCGGCACCGCGCGGGTCTGGAACAAAGTGAAACCCGCAAGGCGTTGCTGTCGGAATGGGCGCAGGTGCTGCTGAGCGGGCCCGGAGTTCTGGTGCTGCGTGGGGCGTATCCCGCCGCCGATGTGCTGGACGAGGCGACGGCGATTTACGACCGGATCATCGCCCGCGAGAAGGCGCAAACCGGCGGCAAGGCGGACCATTTCGCGGCCTCCGGGGCCAATGATAGGGTCTGGAATTCGCTGGAAAAGCTGTGTGACGCTGACCCGGACGTGTTCCTGCGCTACTTTGCGAATACCGCGATTGCAGGGGTTTGTGAGGCGTGGTTGGGGCCGAACTACCAGATGACCGCGCAGATAAATTTGGTTTATCCCGGCGGGGCTGCGCAACTGGCCCATCGCGACTACCATCTGGGCTTTCAAAGCGCTGAGGTCAGCGCAAGCTATCCCGCTCATGTGCATGATTTGTCACCGGTTTTGACGTTGCAAGGTGCGGTTGCCCATTGCGATATGCCGGTGGAAAGCGGGCCTACGAAGCTGCTGCCCTATTCGCAAAACTACCGTCCGGGCTATGCGGCGTGGCGGCGCGATGATTTCCGGTCCTATTTCGAAGAAAATTGCATCCAACTGCCTTTAAACAAGGGTGATGCGTTGTTTTTCAGCCCGGCACTTTTTCATGCTGCAGGGGCCAATACCAGCGCGGATATCCACCGGATGGCAAACTTGCTTCAGATATCCTCGGCCTTCGGGCGCGCGATGGAAACCATTGACCGGCGCAAGATGAGCAAGGCGTTGTATCCGGCGGCACTGGCGGCACAACGCGCAGGAGCCTTGAGTAGGTCTGAGATCAAGGCCGCGGTGGCCGCCTGTGCGGAAGGGTATTCCTTCCCCACCAATCTGGACCGTGATCCGCCGGTGGGCGGGCTGGCCCCGGTGACGCAAAACGCCCTGTTTCTGGACGCGTTGGAAAACGAGGACACGGCGGAGGCGTTCGCCTCAAAGCTCGATGCGTTGGTGGCGCGCCAGCAGTCTTGAGCGGTCAGACCGTCAGGGCGTATTGCTCCAGAATTTCGAGGGAGACGGCATCAAGCGCGCGCTGATGTGTGGCCTCCAGATTGACGCGCGGGGCGGCACCTTCGTCATGGGCTTGCAGAAAGCGCGCCGCGCACAGACACCATTGATCGCCGGGGTTGAGGCCCGGAAACCCGTATTGCGGCATCGGTGTCGACAGGTCATTGCCCAGATATTTCGACAGGGCCAGAAACTCTGCCGTCATCACTGCACACACCGTGTGAGAGCCATGATCCATCGGCCCCGTGTCGCAACAGCCATTGCGGAAAAACCCGGTTATCGGGTCCTTGGAGCAGGGCTTGAGGTCCTGCCCGTAAACGTTCAGCGACGCCTCACGGGTGGTCATATCAAAGGTCCTTATGTGAACCGTCGCAGAGCGGCGCGTTGCGGGATGCTTTGCAGCCGCAAAAGAACACTGTCTTGTCCTCGGTGGCGTCAAATTTGACGGGTACGAAATCGGAGCCCTTGTGGGAGCCGTCGCAAAACGGCTGGTTCGCAGATTGCCCACATGAGCACCAGAAATACGATTTTCCCGCCTCAACCGGCATTGCGAATGGGGCTCTTTGGGCAATTTTTGGCGCGTCCGACATCTGTGTTCTCCTGACTGGTTGAGATTAGGATAGTGTTTCAGGCCGCGTTGGCAATTGGTGAGATTTGGCTAGATCGACGCCGGCGCTTGCCAGTTTACCCAGCGGCCATGGAAATCGGCCCGTCCCAGAGGGATATGCAGATCGCCCGGCCAAAGCCTCAATGTTAACGCTGCCCCTTTTTGGGATGGATCGGCGTCATTTTCCATCGACAGCCAGGCCAGCGGGTTATCCTTGGTTGCTTGCACCCCGGCGGCCTCGATCAGGGCGGTGCATTTGGCTTGAACCTCTGTGGGGAAATACTGCCAGGCGACAGTGTGAAAGATCAGATGAGTACCGGTTTTCGGGACCTGTTGCAGGCGTGTCTTCAGCCAGACCTCTGCGCTTGCGTTGTCGATTTTGGTCTGGGCACAGGACATTGCGGCGTCGGTCAGGGAACGGCGATGCGGCTGGTCGGGCCAAAGATAGGCCCGCAGGCGCATTTGGTCGGCAGGATTTTTGGGATTGAGCGGGTTGATGTCGGTGCCGGCCCGGTTGGCTATTTTGAAACTGCCGGACGCGGGCAGCGGGCCTTGCCACTCCGGCGTTAAGGTTAACACAGGCTCGGACGCGCCGCAGATATGGCCCGAAATATCCAAGGCAAAGCGGTCGAACATCAGGTTTAAACCGGCGCTGGCGCCAAGCTCTGAGACGATGAAATCCGTGCCGAATTTTTCCGCCAAAAGGGCACTGGTGGCGACCATTATGGCGGAGCGGCGCACCTCATTGGTTTGCGGCGGGCTGTCGAGCCATGTCATCAGCGCGTCTTGCTCCGTCTCAAATGCCTCAGATACGGCCTTCCACAGCTGCTCGTCGGGGACGTCATGGGGCGGGTAAGCTTTGGCCAGGGACCCGTTTGGATATGCCAAGGCAATCGCATGCAGCGCACCGGTCAGGCGCAATGGAACGGAAGCGGCGGCGGGGGAGATATCACCGGGCCAGTCGAACAGCCGTTTGGCCACGGGTGTGTCTTTGCGGAGCCGGTCAGCCAGGAGCCGCAGAAGGCGCGCCATGAAAGGCGAGCCAAGCGCTTCGCAGGAGGTCGCCTGATCGCGAAAAGCGTGTGCCAGATTGCTCATCTGAATTTGTCCACGAGGCGTTGCAACGGGCTGCGCTCCGCGGGGCTTTCAGGCGGTTCTTTCGTGGCCGCCTCTGGCGGTTTTGCGCTGGGTTTTTGTGGTTTGGTCGTTGAAGAGCGTGGCGGATTTACCCGCAGCGCGACCGCGTTCATGAACTTACCGGGATCACCGGCTGCCAGATACGGCGCTCCATCGCCGATCCCGCGCAATAGATCATCAAGCCATTCCCCATCCGCCTTGGCAAAATCGCGCAAGACGTAGCCTGGAACAGCGTCCTTATGGCCGGGATGGCCGACGCCGATGCGCACACGGACATAGTCCGGGCCGATATGCTGATGCAGCGAGCGCAACCCGTTATGGCCCGCATGTCCGCCACCCGTTTTAACCTTAAGCTTCGCGGGTGCGAGGTCGATTTCATCTTGAAAAACAATGACATCTTCCGGCTCCAGCTTGAAGAACCGCATGGCTTCGCCGACCGCCTGGCCGGACAGATTCATGAAGGTCTCAGGTTTAAGAAGCGCGATTTTCTCGGAGCCCAGCCGCCCTTCGCTGAGGCTGGATTGAAACTTCGACTTCCAAGGTCCAAAACCGTGATCACCCGCGATCTGATCCAGCGCCATATAGCCGACATTGTGTCGGTTGCGGGCGTATTTTGCGCCGGGATTGCCAAGGCCTACAAAGAGTTTCATATCGGCTGTTTACGCGGTTCGGCGCAGACTTTCCAGAGCGGAGCGGGATCTGGCGAAGGTGCCTTGAGGCGTCGCGTTATGTTTGATCCGCCCCATGGCGGGTGTTGCAACGAAAAACGCGCGCAGCTTTTGGCCGCACGCGTTCTATTCTTGGCAAAAAGGGGGGCGAGATTACTCTTCGCTGGCCTCTTCGGTTGCATCTGCTTTAGCGCCGCTTTCGGACCCTTCTTCGCCGTCAGCCTCGTCATCATCTGCAGCTTTCAGGCCGGATGGGGCTGTCAGGTTGGCAATCACGAAGTCACGGTCGATGGTGACTTTCGCGCCTTTTGGCAGCTCCACCGAAGAGATCGTCACGTTGTCGCCAATTTCCAGCTCGGATACGTCGATCGTGATGTGATCAGGGATATCGCCAGCAGTTACCCGCAATTCGACCTCTGGACGAACCAAAGTCAGAACGCCGCCCTTCTTCAGACCAGGGGAGACGTCTTCGCCGACGACTTCCACAGGGATAAACAGAGCGATTTTAGTGGTCCGGCGCAGACGGATAAAGTCCAGGTGGGTCGGAAGGTCTTTGACGACGTCACGCTGAACGTCACGGCAAATAACCCGCACATCGTCCTGACCTTCAACCTTGAGGTTGAACAGCGTCGAGAGGAACCGGCCCTCTTTGAGCTTTTTGAGCAGAACGTTAAAGGGGATTTGAATTGGAAGTGGGTCTTCGCCACCACCATAAACGATACCGGGCACATTGCCTTCACGGCGTGCTGTACGGGCGGCCCCCTTGCCTGTCCCCATACGTGCCTCGGCTACAAGATCAGGGATCTCACCAGCCATTAGCTTATTCCTTCAATGTTATGCGGCTGCCTCCAAGGGTGTCGGGCCGCGTGAAGCGTTTCTCTTAGGGGGGAATCGGCGTGATGAAAAGAGGGTTTCTGACACGTTTAGTGAATTGCAAGGGGCGGGGATGCGCCGTAGGGCTGCGGCATGTCCGTTTTGAACGCCATATCCGTGTCGCGCGCGCCCGCGCTTGCCTTCTTGGCGGTGGGGTTGTTCTGGGGCAGTTTTGCGGCCCAGGCCCCGCAGATCAAAGCGCAAATCGGCGCTGATGACGCGCTGTTTGGGATGCTGCTATTGGGGACGTCTTTTGGGCTGTTGTCGACGATGATCCTGGCCCCGGCCTTTGACAAATGGCAAGGCGCGCGGGCGTTGCCGCTGGCGGCATCCGGCTTGGCATTGGCGTTTTTGCTGCCGGGTTGGGCCACCTCGCCTTGGGTGTTTTTCCTGTTGATGGTGATTGCGGGCTTGGCCTCGGGCCTGTGTGACGTGATCATGAACGCACGTGTTTCAGAACTTGAAGCGCGCCATGCCCGACCGTTGATGAACGCAAATCATGGCGTTTTCTCCGTGGGTTACACGATAGGAGCGCTTTATACCGGGTTCATGCGCGAGGCCGAGTTTGCACCACCGATAATCTTTGCTGTCTTGACCGTGCTGGTCTTGCTGATGGTGCCGCGCATCCGTATGGAGGTCGCCCCGCAGGTAGAAGAGACTGATGCAAGCGCGCGTTTCCCGTACGGGATTGTGCTTTTGTGCGGCGCGGTCGTTTTGCTGGCCTTCATGGCGGAAGCGGCGGTGGAAAGCTGGTCGGCCTTGCATGTGGAGCGCACTTTGGGCGGGCGCGCCGCGGAAGGGGCGTTGGGCCCCGCCACACTTGGCCTGACAATGTCCATTGGACGGTTTGCCGGTCAAAGCGTGTCGGAGCGGTTTCGCGATACCACGGTGATTTTCTGGGCTGCGCTTTTGTCAATTGCCGGCGCGTTGATCGCGGCGGTCGCGCCCACGCCTGCGGTGGCGTATCTGGGCTTTGGAACCTTGGGCTTGGGAGTGTCGGTTATTGGCCCGCTGGGTCTTGCGCTGGTCGGGCGGCTGGTGCGACCCCAAGTGCGTACAAAGGCCATATCGCGGGCCGCTGTCATTGGATTTTCCGGCTTCTTTCTGGCCCCGGCGGCCATGGGGATCATCAGCGAGGGTTACGGTCTGCGCATGTCCTTTGCTGCGATTGCGGTTCTGGTCACGGCGCTTTTCCCGCTGCTGATCGTGCTGAAGCGAAGAGGTGCGTAAGGCAGTTTAGTCCTGCCAGCGTCCTTCGAAATTCTCTGGAACCAGCAAATTGTGCCGCCCGAGATTTTGCACGGATTTCTCACCGCAAAGCGCCATTGTTGTGTCCAGTTCGGCATGGATGATGCGCAGCGCTTCGGCCACGCCTTTCTGGCCCATCGCGCCCAGACCGTAGATGTAAGCGCGCCCGATATAGGCCCCTTTGGCCCCCATCGCGACGGCTTTCAGCAGGTCTTGCCCAGAGCGGATCCCGCCGTCGATATGAACTTCGATCTTATCGCCCACAGCCTCCAGAATAGGCCCCAGCGCCTTGATGGAGCTGAGCGCGCCGTCCAGCTGACGGCCGCCATGGTTTGACACGATGATCGCGTCTGCCCCGACATTCAGCGCCATTTTCGCGTCATCAGCGTCCAGAATTCCTTTCAGGATCATCGGCCCGCCCCACATGCGCTTGATCTCTTTGACCTGCTCCCAATCCAGTTGCGGATCGAAGCTTTCGGCGGCCCAGGCGGTGAGCGAGCTCATGTCGCTGATCCCGTCGATATGGCCCACGATATTGCCAAAGCTGCGCCGCTTGGTCTTGAGCATCTCAAGCCCCCAGCGCCATTTCGTTGCCAGATCAAACACGGTATGCGGGGCCAGTTTAATCGGAACCGTCAGGCCGTTTTTCAGATCCTTGTGACGCTGGCCCAGAATTTGCAGATCAAGCGTCACCACGAGGGCGGAGCATTTTGCGTCCTTGGCCCGTTGGATCACGCGTTTGATATAGTTCTTGTCGCGCATTGCATAAAGCTGGAACCAGAACGGTTTTGAGGTGTTTGCGGCCACATCCTCAATGGACGCGATCGACATGGTGGAGAGCGTATAGGGCACGCCAAACGCCTCGGCAGCTTTGGCGGCGAGAATTTCCCCATCGGCGTGCTGCATACCCGTGGAGCCTACCGGTGCTAATGCCAAGGGCATCGCAACATCCTGGCCGATCATCTGGCTGTTGACGCTGCGCCCGGTCATGTCGACGGCCACGCGCTGGCGCAGCCGGATCAGGTCATAGTCTGAGACGTTTTCGCGGTAGGTTTGTTCGGTCCAGCTGCCGCTTTCGACATAGTCAAAGAACATCTTCGGCACGCGGCGTTTGTAGATCCGCTTGAGGTCTTCAATCTCGGCTATCGCAGGCATGGGCGCAAACTTCCTATATTGGTAAGTTTTAGTTACCAATGCGCGGAGTTTTGATCAAGTGCCTTATGCTGTAGGTTCAGGCGCGGTGCGCCCCGTCAGCCAATGACTTCACAAAGGCCAGCACGTCAGCAGCGCTTTCGCCTTTGGCGATCCGGTCCACAATCGCGGAGCCCACAACCGTGCCGTCCGCGACACCGGCAATGGCTTCTGCGGTTTCAGGTGTTTTTACGCCAAAGCCCACGATCAGCGGCAGGTCGGTGTCAGCTTTGATCCGTGCCACCTCGGGGGCCACATCGGCGGCTTGCGCCTCAGCCGCACCGGTAATCCCGGTGATGGAAACGTAATAGACAAAGCCGGATGTG